>JBBRDT010000048.1:0-26613 GCA_038203635.1 Solirubrobacterales bacterium | reverse complement strand
GGCGAACACGTAGGCGGGGATTCGCCCCAGGCGCTCGGTCTCTCTCACTTGGCCTCCTCGAGCGAGCGCACGAACTCGTCGGCGAACTCGCCGCGGTAGACGGGCTCCGCCCAGCCGGTCAGCGTCAAGTCGAGGTCGTCGGAGACGGCGACCTCGAGCTCACCGCCGTCGAGCGTCACGAGTACGGGACTCTTCGCGCCGCGCAGCACGGCCGTCACGGCGGCGCCCGACGCGCCGGTCCCCGACGCCAGGGTCTCCCCCACCCCGCGCTCGAAGATCCGCGCACGCACGCGCCCGTCGGACTTCGTATGGATGAAGGACACGTTGGTGCGGTTCGGGAACAGCGCGCTGCCTTCGATGTGCGGGCCGATCCGCGAGAGGTCGAGCTCCTCGAGGCCTTCGCCGATCGGGATCACGCATTGCGGATTGCCGATGCTCACGTGCTGAAACGCGAACTCGCGGCCGTCGGCGAGCACCGTTCCGCGGCCGTCATCGCCTCCCGAGGGGAAGTCGGCTGAGGTCAGGCTCGCGCGCCCCATCTCCACGCGGCACGTGGTGGCTGAGGTGATCGTGGGCCTCACCTCGCCCGCGGCCGTCTCGATCGAGAACTCGTCCTCGTCGGTCCAGCCGTGCCGGCGCAGGTAGAGCACCGCCTCGCGGACCCCGTTCCCGCTGAGCTCCGCCTCCGAGCCGTCGGGGTTGAAGATCCTCAGCGACGCCACGAAGCGGGGGTCGCTGGGTGGCGAGAGCAGCAGTACACCGTCGGAATGGGCGCCGAAGTGGGGTGCGCACATCCGTCTCACCCGCTCGGGGGTGAGCTCGAAGGAAAGGTCGTCGCGCTCGACGATGATGTAGTCGTTGCCGAGAGCCTGCCACTTCTCGAACCGCATGGGCGCGGCAGTCTACGGGACCCTGTCCGGGATTCGACGGTAGATGCGGCCCGCCGCTTCCGCGGCTGTCATAGCTGTCCGGTCGACGATCTCGACGCCGGCCAGCTTCTTCATCCACGTCAGCTGGCGCTTCACGTACGCGATGTGACCGCGCTCGATGCGGGCGCAGGCCTCCTCCAGGCTGAGATCGCCGTCCAGGTGCGCGGCGATCTCCTTGAAGCCGAGTGCCTTGCGCGCGGTGCGCGAGGCGCCGAGCGCGATCGCGCGCTCCACCTCCTGGATCGCTCCACCGGTGAGCATCTCTGCCGCGCGCCCGTGGATGCGCTCGATCAGCGCGTCGCGGTCCATCGTGAGGCCGAACAACGCCGTCGGCCGTCGCAACTGCTCCGACCACAGCTCGTCCGAGCGCGCGTGCGGAGCGTCGCCCATGAGCTCGAGCTCGAGTGCGCGCACGATCCGCTTGCGGTCGTTCGGATGAACCGTGCGAGCGGTGTCCGCCGAGAGGCGACCGTGCAGCGACGCCGGGCCGACCTCGGCCAGCTCACGCTCCAGGCGCGCGCGCAGGTCGGGCTCCGGCGGCGGGCGCAGGTCCAGATCGGTCAGCGCCGCCCGCAGATACAGCCCGGTCCCGCCCACCACGATCGGCGTGCGGCCCTCGGCCAGCAGCCCGTCGATCTCGCGATGCGCGAGTGCCGAGTACTGCCCGACGCTGAACTCCTCGCCGATGGGCACGAACGACAGCATGCGATGCTCCAGCCGATCATCCGGCGGTTTGGCCGCGAGTAGGTCGAGCCCCTCGTAGACGGCGATTGCATCCGCCGACACTCCCACAGGCCGGCGGTCGCGCAGCAGCTCCGCGAGCTCGGCCGCTACCTCGGTCTTGCCGACGCCGGTCGGGCCGAATACCGCAACGACGTCAGGACACACGGGCGACGAGGCACTCCTCGCCGGAGAGCGTCGTCGACGTCGCGCCGGTGATGTCCACGTGCACCAGCTCGCCGGGCTGCGCGAAACCTGCGAAGTTGACCGTCTTGTTGTGACGCGTACGCCCGCGCAGGCGCGCGGGGTCGGTGCGGCTCGGTCCCTCGACCAGCACCTCCTGCGACGTGCCGACGAACCGCTCGCTGCGCTCCAGCGCGCGCCGCTGCACCAGCTCCACCAGCCGCGCCATGCGCTCCCGCTTCACGGGATGCGGAACCTGGTCCCCGAGCGTCGCCGCCTCCGTGTCGCGGCGCGGCGAGAAGACGAACGTGAACGCGGAGTCGTATCCGACCTCGTCCACGACCTCCATGGTCTCGCGGAAGTCGTCGTCGGTCTCGCCGGGGAACCCGACGATGATGTCGGTCGTGATGGCACAGTCCGGCACGCTCGCGCGGATCATCTCGACCCGCTTCATGTAGCGGTCGCGGTCATAGGTACGGCGCATCGCCTTCAGGATCCGGCTCGAGCCCGACTGCAATGGCAGGTGGATGTGCTCGCACACGCTCGGCAGCTCGACATGGGCGGCGACGAGGCGCTCACGCACGTCCTTGGGGTGCGGGCTCGTGTAGCGGATGCGCGCGATCCCCGCGACGCCGTCCACTTGCGCGAGCAGAGCCGCGAAGTCGATCCGGTCGCCCTTGGGGAGGTCACGCCCATAGGAGTTCACGTTCTGGCCGAGCAGCGTGACCTCCTTCACGCCGTCCGCCGCGAGCGACTCCACCTCGCGGAGGATGTCGCGCGGAGAGCGGCTCGCCTCGCGCCCGCGCGTGGACGGCACGATGCAGTAGGAGCACACGCAGTTGCATCCGACCGAGATCTGCACCCAGCCCTGGAACGGACGCTCACGCTTCATCGGCAGGTCACCGGGGAAGCCCTCGAACTCGAAGTAGCCCTGTGCCGCCAGGTCGTCGGACTGCAGGAACTCGCCGAGCTTGTCGATCTGCCCGGGCCCGAAGGCCACGTCCACGAACGGGAACCGCTCGAAGACCTGCTCCTTCAGCGACTGGGACCAGCAGCCCCCCACTCCCACCACGCGCGTCGGGTCCTCGCGCTTCAGGCGCTTGGCCTCGCCGAGGTTGCCGATCAGCCGGTTGTCCGCGGACTCGCGGATCGAGCACGTGTTGAAGACGATCAGATCGGCGCCGTCGCGCTCCTCCGCCTCTCCGTAGCCGAGCGACTCGAGCATGCCCTTCATGCGCTCGGAGTCGTGCTCGTTCATCTGGCACCCGAAGGTGGTGACGTGGTAGGTCTTCACCGCGCCAAATGTACAGGTCTCAAAACTCGTATCCGTACCTGTCGACGATGCCGCGGCACTTGTGGCGAACGAGCTCTCTCAGCTCGGCGTCGTAGTAGTCGCGGTAGGGACCGTGCTCGCTCGTGTTGACCCGGGGTGCAGTCTTCAGGGCACGCTCGAACGGCTTGCCGATCGGGACCTCGTGGCGCTCGAGGAACGCGAGGAAGTCGCCCGCCAGCTGCTCGTAGCGACCCATCTCGATCTGGCCGGTCTCGGGTCCCTCGCGCAAGACCAAGTGACACCAGTGACTGTACAGGTCCCAGTCGTGGCCGCGCGCCTTGGCCACCCATCCCGGCTCGGTCGCGGGGCCGGACCGTTCGGCGGCTGGAATCGGCACGCCGCACAACGCCGAGACCGCCTGCTTGAAGCTCGCGTGCCCCGAGTTGAACGCCCACCGCCAGTCGGAGCCGTCTTCGTAGTCGGCGTCCCAGCGTTCGCGCTGGCGCGTGAAGTGATACCAGGACACATACCAATCCCAGGGGTTGCGGATGGCGGCGAACACCGGCCGGCCGTTGCACTCCGGCGGTATCTGTTTGAGCCCGGCGTGGTCGTCCCAGGTATTCGGAATGAGCCAGTCCGCAGGCATGTGGTCACGACACACGCTCTTGATGAACTTGCCGCCCGTCTTCTGAACGTGGATGAACGTGAAATACCTGGTGGTAAGCACGCTGCCCTATTTCGCGACGTCGACCGAGCGGCTCTCCCGAATGACCGTCACCTTGATCTGTCCCGGGAACTCCACCTCCCGCTCGATCTCGCGCGCGATCTCGTGCGAGAGCAACGTCGCGGCATCGTCGTCGAGCACCTGCGGTGACACCATCACCCGCACCTCGCGACCAGCCTGCACCGCGTAGACCTTCTCGACGCCCGCGTGACGCACCGCGATCTCCTCCAGGTGCCGCAAGCGCTTCACGTAGTGATCGAGCGACTCTCCCCGGGCGCCGGGCCGCGCGCCCGAAAGCGCATCTGCCGTCTGCACGATCACGGCCTCGACCGTCTGCATCTCGACCTCGTTGTGGTGCGCCTCCATCGCGTGCGCGACAGCTTCCGGCTCGCCGTAGCGTCGCGCAAGCCCGCCTCCGACCAGGGCGTGCGGGCCCTCGATCTCGTGCGTGACCGACTTCCCGATGTCATGCAGCAGCGCCGCGCGCCTGGCCGTCTTCGGGCTCGCGCCCAGCTCGTCCGCGATCATCGCCGCGAGCCGCGAGACTTCGATGGAGTGGCTCAGGACGTTCTGGCCGTAGCTCGTGCGGAACTTCAGCCGCCCGAGCAGCTTCACCAGCTCCGGATGCATGGCGTGCACGTTCGCCTCGAACAACGCCTGCTCACCCTGCTCCATCACGTGATTGTCGATCTCGGCCTTGGCCTGGTAGTACGCCTCCTCGATTCGCGCGGGATGGATCCGGCCGTCCTGGATCAGCTTCTGCAGCGCCAGCTTCGCGATCTCCCGCCGCACCGGATCGAACGCGGACAGGACCACAGCCGACGGGGTCTCGTCGATGATGAAATCGACCCCCGTGATGCTTTCGAGGGCACGGATGTTGCGCCCTTCCTTGCCGATGATGCGTCCCTTCATGTCATCCGACGGCAGCGCGACCAGGGACACGGTCGTCTCCGCGGCATGCCCGGCGGCCAGCCGCTGCATGCAGGTCGCCAGAATGTTGCGCGACCGGCGGCCGGCCTCCCGGCGCGCCTCCTCCTCGACCTGCCGCATGATGCGTGCCTTCTCGTGACGGATGTTCTCCTCCACCTGCCGCAGCAGCGCCTGACGGGCCGCTTCACGCGTCAGCCCCGCAACCCGCTCGAGGTCGAGCGCGACGCGCTCCGCTCCAAGTCCGACCTCGGCTTCGCGCCGGTCGAGCTCACGCATCCGAACCGACGCGCTTCGCTCACGATCGGAGAGGTCTGCGACTCGCGCCTCGAGCGACTCCTCCCGCTGCTGGATGCGCGCCTCCGTCCGGAGGACCTCCTCCAGGCGCTCGCGCAGAGCCTCGTCCTCGTGCGCGTCGACGCTCGCCGTGGAGCCCCGCCCCGGTGTGCTCCACGGGCCGCTGGTCGGCGACCTGCCGACCAGCGCGGCGCCGCCGACCGGCACCGCCCCGTGCCCTCTCGCCCGGGTGTCAGCTACCGAGCCGGCCGGTGTGCCTGTCCTCCCCCAAATTGCCCATACCGCGACCACTCCCGCGACGCAGGCAACTGCGATCACGATCAAAGCTTCCATGGCCTTCTCTCCCCGACCAGGCGGGCATGCCGCCGATCCGGCGCCGCCCGGTCAATACCTGTCGCTTCAAGTCTCCTGTCATAACGAACAAAGCCGAGCGCCAGCCCGGCTTCGTGAGACCTGAAGTGTCGAGATGCGGCTGCCGGCCTCGCAGGCCGGCCCAGCCCTGACTGCTCGGTGAACCTGGGGTTAGGTCGCCCCGCGCCCTCCGTCGAGTTGATTAGGAAAGCCGAATCTCATGACGTTTCAAGAAAGCTCTGCAAACAAGCATTTTCGTGGTCTGCACGCGGCCAGGTTGCCGCATCGGCATCGTACTACCGGGGGACCCGCTCCTCAATCGCCGGGCGCAGCCTGTGCGGCCGGCGCCGCGTCGAGCACCTGTTCACGGCGGCGCCGGACCACCGCCCGGTAGGCGAGCCACGCGAGCAGGGCGACAATCGCCGCAGGCACCGCCACGGCCAGTGCGACGATCGCTGCACCTGTGACGGCGCCGAGCACGGAAACCGCGTCGCGCGCGGCGTCACCGAGCGACCATCCGCCGCCTTCGGTCCTGCCCGCGCCGGGCTCGACCGCGACGCTCACCGCTGCATATCCGACGCGCTCACGCAGCCGGCGAAGCTCTCGCTGCGCGCGGCTCGCGCGGCGGTTCACGGCCCGCAGGCGAGCGCGGACCGCCGCTGTCTCGTTCGGCGTGTCGGCACGCGCGAGCTGTCGCAGCAGCCCGCGGCGCTCGGCCAGCGCGTCGGCGAGACGGCGGCGTGGCGATCTGAACTCGGCGGTCACGTCCCGCGCCCCCTGCGTCCGGGAGCGCACGTGGGACAGCTCGGAGAGGTCTGCCACGGCGGCTTCGAGGCGGGTCGTGGGAATGCGCAGGTCGAAGGACGCCCCGGCGTCGGACTCCTCGCCGGAGGAAACCGAGGAGCTCAGCACGAACCCGCCGTGCCGGTCGGTCACCCGGATCACGCCGTCGGACACATCCTCGATGCCGTCGCGCGGAGTCGACAGCACGAGCTCCGCCGAGCGCTCGACCTGGCGGCGCTGTGCCCCGGGTGCGACGCCGGCCGGGGGTGCGGACAGCGCCGGCGCGGGAGCCGGCTCGGCCGCAGCAGGGGCGCCGGCGGCCCGGTCCTGCGCCTGGCGCTCCGGCGGCGCCGACTTGAGCTGCAGAGGCCCCTCGGCGGGTGACGGTGTGGCGGCGCGGTCCCCCGGGGCGTCGCCGCCGCCGCTGAGCACGCCGGTGGTGAGGACCGCGGTAGCGACGATGAACAGCGAAGCCGCGGTCGCGAGCGCCAGCGGGCTCGTCCGCAGGCGCTGCGGCGTGTGCAGCTCCCGCCGCCGGGCAGGCTCGGCCTGATGGATCTCCGCACGGTCGTCCCGCGGAAACCCCTCGTGCGCGCGCAGGTCGAGCGCCAGCTCGAACTCCGGCCGAAGATGAGGTCGCTCCCCACGCAGCGCAACCGCCAGCTGCCGCAGGTCGTCGTGCTCGGCTGCGACCCGGTCGCCCGCAAGCGCGGCGTCCACGGCGGCGAGCGCGCGAATCGCGTCGGGGCTCGGCTCGGGCTGTCTGCGAATTTTATGGCGCAGTCTCATGGCAGGCCTCTCTCAGCTTCTCGATCACACGATGCAGGCGGGTGCCGGCATTCGTCTCGGTGGTCCCGATCACGGTCGCGAGCTCCGCGTTCGTGAGACCGGCAAAGAACTTCAGCGCGACCAGTTCACGCTCGCGCGGCCGGAGGGACTCCAGCGCGCCCCGCAGGAGCGCCCGGCGCAGCCCGAGTTCGGCCGGATCGTCCGCGTGGTCCGCGCTCGCCTCCGCTTCGAGGGCCGTGGCCCGGCCCCGCCGCCGCAGCTCGTCGAGCGCGGCGTTGCGCGCGATGCCGAACAGCCACGCCCGCGCAGTGCCGCGCGACGACCGGAAGCTCCCGCGGCGGCGATAGGCGCGCTCGAAGGCGAGCGCCGTCACATCCTCGGCCGCGTGGCGGTCGCGCACCAGCGTCGCCACGTACGCATAGATGTCATCCCGGCTCGTGCGGTAGAGCCGGTCGAACTGGACGTCGGCCGCCGGCTGCTCGCGCATGGCGATTGTGTCGCTCACACCTGTACTACGTCCACGAGACCGCATCCATCACACATGGTGGCCATTGTCGCGGTCACATTTACCGCCACAGCCGGGAAAAGTGACCGCGGCGAGGCTCAACGCGGCTTTATCGGGAGAGGTACCTAATCGGCAACCGCCCGCCTCCGCGCGACGGCGGAAGCGGGCGGGGCCTTGGGAGGGCTGGGTGGGTGAGGAAGCTGGGGGTCGGGCGCTAGGCGGCCTGGCGCTCGGGTGCGGGCTCGGGCGCAGCGCCGTTCTCGGCGGGCTCGGGACCTTCTCCCACCGGCGCGGGATCCGCCACGGCGACGGGCACCCCGGCACGCTCGATCCCGAGCGCTGCGTAGACCTTGGCCTCGATCGCCGCGGTCGTGGCCGGGTTCTCGCGCAGGAATGCCTTGGCGTTGTTGCGCCCCTGTCCCAGGCGCTCGCCGTCGTAGCTGAAGAACGCGCCGGACTTCTGCACGACGCCGTGTTCGATGCCGAGGTCGAGCACGCACCCCTCCGAGGAGATGCCTCGCCCGTACTCGATGTCGAACTCGGCCTGCCGGAACGGAGGCGCGACCTTGTTCTTGACGATCTTGGCGCGCACGCGGTTCCCGACAGCCTCGGTCCCTTCCTTGAGGGTCTCGATGCGCCGGATGTCGATGCGCTGCGACGCATAGAACTTGAGCGCGCGACCGCCCGGCTGGGTCTCCGGAGATCCGAACATCACCCCGACCTTCTCGCGGATCTGGTTCGTGAAGATGCAGATGGTGTTGGCGCGGTTCAGGTTGCCCGTCAGCTTCCGCATGGCCTGCGACATCAGGCGCGCCTGGAGGCCGACCGTCTGGTCGCCCATCTGCCCCTCGAGCTCGGCGCGCGGCGTGAGCGCCGCAACGGAGTCGATCGCGACCACGTCGACCGCGCCGGAGCGGGTCAGCACGTCGGCGATCTCGAGCGCCTGCTCGCCGTGGTCGGGCTGGGACACGAGCAGCTCGTCGATGTCGACGCCGATCGTGCGCGCATATATGGGATCGATCGCATGCTCCGTGTCGATGAACGCACAGATCCCACCCATCTTCTGGGCCTGCGCGATGATCTCGTAGACGAGCGTCGTCTTCCCCGAGGACTCGGGCCCGAAAATCTCGATGATCCGTCCGCGCGGGACGCCGCCGACCCCGAGTGCGAGGTCGATCGACAGCGCGCCGGTGGGGATCGTCGCCACCGGTACGACCGCCCGGTCGCCGAGGCGCATCAGGGATCCTTGGCCGAACTCGCGCTCGATCTGGGTGACCGCGGCCTTCAGCGCCGCGCCCTTGGCCGAGTCCTGCCCCGCCTTGCCGTTCGCCTTCGCATCGGCCGGCTTGGCGGCCTTTGTCTCGTTCTTCTTCGCAGCTTCCATCGTTGCCTCCCAAACCGCTCAGTCACTGGCTCGCATCTTGTGCTTGACCGAGGCAAGTTACGCGTCGCCTCGGACGGAATGAGCAGGCTAGAAAGGCGCGAGTGCCGGGACAACGCCCGGCACTCGCGGAACTGCGAACTATGTCGTTCGGTCTACGGGACGAATATGCCCTGCTGCGCGAACAGGGTGTTGTCGCCACCGGTCGCGGCCTGTCCGTCGGCCCCGCCGTCGTTGACCGTGACCTGTCCGAGCTGCCAGACGGAGCGCTTGCCCTCGGGCACCGCACCGGGCATGACCGCGTCCATCGTGGTCGACACCGAGCAGGACGCGCCGGGCTCGCCCGCCGTCGCCGTGCACGGAACCGTCACAGGAAGGGGAACGTCCTGGACCGTGGCCGCCTGGTTCGTTCCCGCGCCGCTGGCGCGGTCCGTGATCCTCACCGACGGGGTCGCCTGGAGCTCGCCGGTGTAGTCGGTCAGGGTGCCCTGGTTGCGGACGTCCGTGAGCGAGACCCTCACCGCCACGTCTGCCTCGTCGGCGGGCGTCACCGGATTGCCGGGCTGCACGAGGTACTTGACAGAGCCCGTGAAAGCTGCCGGCTTGCCGTTGGCGTCCGGGCTCCCCGCGGTGAGGAAATCGGACGTCAGATTCGGCGAGCTGCAGGACGGGAACGCGAGCGGCGGACCGTGCGTCATGTTCACGGCCGGGCCCTCGCACTCCGTGTAGGCCAGGACGAGGGGCACGGACAGCCTGCTCGCTGCCTTGGGTCGTGGGTAACCCCCCTGTGCCGGGTAGCCGGGCGCGAGCTGGTAGCCGGCGGGCAAGAACTTCGCGGCCGGATAGTCGACGAGACCTCCGAGCGAGCCGGGCGCGTCGCGCACGGGCAGCCGCAGCTGCAGGTTCGCGATGGTCACGTTCTGCTGGTTGTTCGACGTGCGGCCGTAGCTGGCGCCGGGCGTCGTGCTCGAGTCCTTCGGCAGCAGCTCGAGCTTGACCACATGGCCGTCGGCGAACCGGTAGCCGTTCGGGTGCAGCTGGAACACCTGCCGCTCCGGGGTCGCCGTGATCGACGGCCGCCACAGGCCGCGCGCGACCAGCGTCTGCGTGCTCGTGCTCGTGTCGACGTCCAGCAGGCGCGCCGCGATCTGGGAGTCAGATCCCGGCGACGTGATGTCGGCCAGGACGGTCGGTGCGCCCAGCAGCGTGAAGCCGCCCGTGGGCACCGGGTCCATGCGGTATGTCGCCGTATCGGCCTGGTCGGCTGACGACGAGGTGGCGCATGCGCCCGGCCCGGTGATCGGGTCGAACGGGGCCGCAATCGAGGGCGAGCCCGCCGTCGGCAGGATCGTCTGGGATGCGGGAGAGTCGAACCGGATCTCGCCCGGGGCGACCTGCGCCCAGGTGGGCGCCGCGAAGGGACCGCCCGATGCGGCTGCGTTCGGGCAGGTTTGCGTGTAGGTCGTGACGCCCTGGAACGGCACCGGGCCCTGTCCTCTCACGTAGTAGTCGAACCACGCGAGCTCCTGCGCGGCGCGCGCGGCAAGGGCGTCGGACTTGTTCTGACCGCGCTGGTGGCCGAGGCTGCCGAAAAACAGCGATACGGCAGCGCCCGGATACTCGGACTTCGTGCGGTTGTAGAAACGGATGGCCTCGTCGGCCGGGAACAGGTCGTCGGTGAAGCCGCTCGAGATCAGCAGCGGCGCCGGGGCCTGCGAGTGGTCGATGTAGTACGACGAGTGGTGCGTCGTCAGCTCATCCCGGATGTCGGCGGGCGCGGGCAGGGGATCGCCATTCGCGTCGTCGTACGGCTCACCGTTGATGAAGGTTTGGTGCCAGTTGCGCAGGTCGGCGTCCGGATCGGAGCCTGCCGCCGCATAGAAGCCCAACGCGAGCCCCGTGGCGTAGAGCCCGTTCTCGAACGAGGACTTGAGGACTCCGGTGCGGCCCTGGTAGGGCGCGTCGGCGACGTAGTCGAGGGTTCCCCCGTTGGGTGTCAGCGAGTACGCCAGGTCGGTCCAGGGGATCTCGGGCGTCGCCGCCGCGATCTTCATCGGCGTGCCGAGCGGGCTCAGCCACGGTGTGAGCGAGCCATTCGGCAGCATCTTGCGGTCCTTGAGTGCACCAAGGGCCATCGAGAGGCCGCCTCCATAGGAGCCGCCAATCGCACCGATCTGCTGGAAGGCCGTCCGGCCCTCGTCCGCGAGCAGCCCGGCGAGCTCCTGCGCGTCGCGAACTTCGTAGCGCGTGTCCAACAGACGCACGTGGCCGGTGGCACAACCGCTCGGGTCTGCCGATTGCGACGCAGCATTGCCGCAGGACTGGCCGAAGCCGCGTGTGGTCATGCTGAAGGTCGCGTAGCCCGCGTTCAGGAACGGCTGCATGGTCGAGAGCGAGAGCTTCGTGCCGGCGTAGCCGTGGAACATCATGATCAGCGGGTACGGCCCGTCCGGGCCGCTCGGCGGCTCGGACGGGAACGCAACGCGCACGTCGATCGGCACGCCGTCAAAGGTCTTGACCGTGCTCCGCGCGGTCCCGCCGGGGTTCCCGGCGATCGTCTGGTCACACAACCGCACACCGCTCCCCTGCACGGCGCAGGGAATTGGGTTCGGCGTGCTCGAGAACACGTTCGTGATTGTGGCGTTCGCCGGCGCTGCCAGCGCCAGAGATGCCACAGCTGTGCACAGGACGACGATCCAGCGGGCCATGCGTCTCCTCTCCCGGTCTGCTGCAGGACTCCGAAAGAGAGAACCTAGCGGTCCCGGACGCGATGTCAAGCTGTCAGGTAACGAGCATCAAGAGCGATCCGCCCTCACCTAGAGCAGGAGAGTCGCGCTACGCGCGCCTCACGGGACAAATATGCAACCCTCTGTCCCGGACCCGTCAGGTGTCAGCGCTCCGACGCTTAATGAACGGACGTTTTCTTACCCCTGGCAAGTGGCTCGTAAACCGCGCCCTGGGGATGGAGGGTCGAGCGGTAGAGGATCAGCTCGCCTGCCTCGAAGGGAGCGGTCAGCTCATCCGGTAGGGCGGGGATCGCGATCCCGCGCGGCTTCTTCCCCCGCTTGGCGCGGGCCAGCGTCACGTGCGGCCAGAACGGGCGTTTCTCGGGCTCGTAGAGACGGGCGCCGTGGAGACGCTCGGAAAGCCCGCCCTGCCAGCGGGCGAGCACGCTGCCCCGGTCGGCCAGGCTGAGTGCGAACAGCCGCGGCAGCGGCTGCACATCCTCGGCCTGGAGCTGCACCGGCTCGAACGGCTCGGCAAACGCCAGCTCCGCGATCCGCTCGACGTCGCGCTCGTACTGGTAACCCAGGAACACGAGCGTCACGTGCAGCGACTCCGGTCGCACCACGCGCAGGTCCGGGTGGTCGCCGAACGCGTTGCCGGTCCAGTCGGCGAGCCGGCGCACGAACAGCTCGGGCAGGTCGAGCGCCACGAACAGGCGGACGCGCGGGCTGCCGAGCCGCTCCCCGGACATCTCTATCTAGAGCGGCGCGGACTCGCGGCGCAGCAGCCGCCGCAGCAGGTGCAGGGCGACGGCGGTCGAGCGGTCGCGGATGTCGCCGCGCGAGCCGGGCAGGTCGAGGGAGCGCGTGACGCGCTCCTTGTCGCCGCCGAACACCGCGGTGACGCAGAACGCCACGCGGCCGACCGGCTTGTCCGGGGTCCCGCCGTCGGGTCCCGCGATGCCGGTCAGGCCGATCGCCGTGTCTGCGCCGAACCGCTCGAGCGCGCCGTCGGCGAGCGCCTCCGCGACCTCGTCGGAGACCGCACCGTGCTCCTCGATCAGCTGCGCCGGGACGCCGAGCAGGTCGGTCTTGGCTTCGTTCGAGTACGCCACCACGCCGCCTGCGAAGTACGCCGAGGCGCCCGGGCGATCGGTGAGGCGCGCCGCCAGCAAGCCTCCCGTACACGACTCCCCCACCGCGACCCGGCGGCCCTGCAACAGCGCCGCGACCTGCTCGTCGATCGAGCTGCCGTCCGTCGAGAAGACAGCGTCGCCATGACGCGCGACCATCGCCTCCACCAGGCGCTCGGCCGCAGCGTCGCTGCGCTCGTCGGAGCGGATCACGATCTCGAGCTCCGCGCGCCGCAGGCAGGTCGTGATCTCGAGACCCGCGAGACCCATCTCGGCGTCCGCGACGCGCAGGGTCTCGGCGATCTCCGACTCGGGGACCCCGAACATGCGGACCATGGTTTGCCGGTAGCGGGGCGCGCCGGCCACCGCCTGCTTGAAGGGCTCGGTCTGCACCGCCTGCCGCCAGCTCTCCTGCAGCTCGCGCGGGGGGCCGGGCAGGACCACCACGACCTGGCCGTTCGCCGGGACCACCAGGCCCGGTGCCGTGCCGACCGGGTCGAGCGCGACGGCGCCCTCGGGCACCATCGCCTGCTTGCGGTTTGCGAACTCGAGCGCCTTGGGATCCAGGTTCCAGCGCCGCGCGAAGCGGGCGATGATCTCCCCGATCCGCCGCTCGAGTGCCTCGTCCAGCTGCAGGGGACGGCCGGCAAAGTCGGCGACGATCTCGGCGGTCATGTCGTCGGCGGTCGGGCCGAGGCCGCCGCTGGTCAAGATCAGATCCGCGCCTTCGGAGCGCATGAAGTTCAGCGCCGCGAGGAGATCTTCGCGACGGTCCCCCGTGATCATCACGTGTGCCAGCTCCACGCCCAGCTCCGCCAGCCGGTCCGCCAGCCACGGGCCGTTGCGGTCCTGGACGCGGCCGGACAGGACCTCCGTGCCGGTCACGACGACTCCCGCGCGAATGCTCAGGAGATCACCCGCATGTCGGACGCCGGTCCGCGGCCAGCACGCTCGTCCCGGAGCTGCGCACGAGGTACCCGATGGGCTCGGAGCGCTCGGGTGTGTCGCGCCGGCGGCCGTTGATCCGCAGGTCCCCGCCGCCGTTGCCCAGCGTCACCCTGAAGGAGCGGGAGCGAAACGGCCCCTGGCGGTCGCCCGCGGACACGATCACGCCGCCCACCCTCTCCTTGCCCCGAGCGTCCACGACACATACCCACACGTTACGGGCCGGGACCACCTCGAGGCGTACGTTGCGCGGGCGCTTCCTCGTCTCCTGCCCCGATGCGGCCGGCTCGCCGCGGTCGCGGTCGGGCTGTGTGCTCTGCGTGGCCTGCCGGTCGCCCGAGCCGCCGCCGCCGCCCTTGTCCTCCTCGCCGGTCAGCCCCAGCACGAACAGGAACGCGATGATCGCCAGGAGCGCCAGGCCCGCGCCGATCCCGCGCCGCGGCGGACCGACGCGCCGTGCCCGTTCCGCGACGCGCCGCCGGGGAGCGAACGCTGCGACCTCGAGATCCTCCGGCTCCTCGAAGCGCGCGCTGTACTCGTCGACCAGCAGATGGGGGTCGAGTCCCAGAAACTGCGCGTAGGTCCGCAGGAAGGTCTTGACGTAGGTCGGCCCCGGCAGCACGACCCATTCCTCGTTCTCCAGTGCCCGCAGGTACTTGGCACGGATCTTCGTCGCCTCTTCGACCGTCGTGATGTCGATCTTGTTGCGGATGCGCGTCTCGCGCAGCAGTGAGCCGATGTCCGCCATCTAGTGGCCCTGCGCCAGGGGCGATCGCTCCACGGCCACAAGGTACCGCGCTGGAATTGCCGCACAGTCCAGCGATTACGGCGCGGGCGGCGACGTGTCGTCGGGCACCGTTGCGAGCGGGACGCGGGCGGCGGCGCCACCCTCGTCGAGCACGCGCGAGACGTCGGCCTCGGTGATCAGCACCTGGCGCGGTTTCGACCCCTCGTAGCCGGAGATCACCCCGCGGCGCTCGAGCATGTCGATCAAGCGCCCCGCGCGCGTGTAGCCCACCCGCAGGCGGCGCTGCACCATCGACACGGAGGCGGTCTGCGTCTGTGCGACGAGGCGGATCGCCTCCTCGAGCAGGTCGTCCTGGTCCGGGGAGAACTCGCCCTGCGTCGCCTCCTCGGGGACCTCCCGGCCCTCGAGGAGCTCCTCCTCGTAGTCGGGCTCGGCCTGTCCGCGCCACACGTCCGTGACGCGTGCCACCTCCTCCTCGGTGATGTACGCGCCCTGGATGCGCTGCAGCTTGGAGGAGCCGATCGGGCGAAACAGCATGTCGCCCTGCCCGAGCAGCGACTCCGCGCCGCCGCCGTCGAGGATCACCCGCGAGTCGTGCTGCGACGAGACCGCGAACGCGATGCGCGCCGGGACGTTGACCTTGATCGTGCCCGTGATGATGTCCACCGACGGGCGCTGGGTGGCGAGCACGAGGTGGATGCCGACAGCACGCGACTTCTGCGCGAGCCGGATGATCGAATCCTCGACCTCCGCCGGGGCGACCATCATCAGGTCCGCGAGCTCGTCGATCACGCAGAGGATGTAGGGCAGCGGCGGTTCGCCCGCGGCGGCACGGGTGCGATTCAGCTCGACGATGTTGCGCGTGCGCGACTGCCCCATCACCTCGTAGCGCGACTCCATCTCGCGGATCAGGTTGGCGAGCACGTTCGCGGCCATGCGCGGGAGGTGCACGACGGGAGTGAGCAGGTGCGGGATGTCGTCGTAGTGGTTGAGTTCGACGCGCTTCGGGTCGACGAGCACCAGCCGCACCTCGTTCGGAGTCGACCGCATGAGGATCGAGGACAGCATCGTGTTGATGCAGCCCGACTTTCCCGAGCCGGTGGTGCCGGCCACGAGCAGGTGGGGCATCCGGGCAAGGTCCGTCCACACGGAGTTGCCGGCGATGTCCTTCCCGAGCCACACCGACAGTGGCGAGCTGCCGCCGATCTTGCCGTCCTTCTCGGTCAGCTCGCGGCGGAAGATGTCGCCGAGGTAGACCATCCTGTGGCGCTTGTTGGGCACCTCCACGCCGACCGCCTGCTTGCCGGGAATCGGAGCCAGGATGCGGATGTCGGTGGAGGCAAGGGCGTACGCGATGTCGTCCTTCAGCTGGGTGACCTTGGAGACCTTGGTGCCAGGTGCAAGCCGCAGCTCGTGACGGGTGACGCGCGGACCGCTGACCTGTCCGACCACCTTGGCCTCGATGCCGAAGTGGCCCATCGTCTCCACCAGCGTGCGGGAGATCTCGTCCTGGTTGGACGTGTCGGGTCCCTGGCCCTTCGCGGAGCGGCGCAGCAGCTTGGGCTCGGGCAGTGAATAGGTCAGTCCCTCCGACTCGGTGACCGACGAGCGGCGCTTGCCCTGCGGCGTGAAGAGCGCGGGATCGCTCGTGTCCTCGGGCGCTCGTGGAGCCACGGGCTCCCTGCTGTGGATCTCCCGCTCGACCTGTGCGAGCGGATCCTCCTCCTCGCGGTCGAGCGCCTCGTCCTCGGCGGTCACGACGATCTCGACCTCGCCGGTCGGATCGTCCTCCGGCTCGTGGCGCAGCGCCTTGATGCGCGGCTCGCCCGCGGGCTCTTCGGGGACGGTGCGCAGGCGGGCGTCGGCGCGCGCGCGCTCGAGCTCGGCACCCGCACGCGCGCGCATGCCGTGGGCGCCGCTGCGCAGGCGCACGAAGCTGCCGCCGAGCAGCTGGGAGATGGAGGCCCCGGTCAGGAGCAGCACTCCGCCGAGCAGCATCACGACGAAGGTGAGATGCGCGCCGGCGTTGGAGAAGAGGGTCGAGGTCGCCCAGTAGAGCGTCTCGCCGGCGATGCCGCCGCGATCCATCATCTGGTCGGCGTCGAACAGGTCGCGTGCCGACGCGCCGTCCGGCCCGAGGCCGAGCGAGCCGGCCGCGAACCCGAGCGTCAGCGCCAGGGCCAGCACGACGGCGCCCGTGCGCACGCGCCGTGGCGACTCCAGATGGGGACGCGCGGCAAAGGCCACTCCGGCACCGACCACGAACAGCGGCGCGAGATACGTGACCGACCCGATCAGGAACCGCAGCCCGTCGGCCAGCGCCTCGCCGACGGCGCCACCCGAGGAGCCGGTCCACAGGACGAAACCGAGCAGCAGGCCAGCCGCGACCAGGCCGAGGCCGATGGCGTCGAGCGCCGGCTGCTCCAGCTCGGACAGCCGTGGCAGGCGCGGGCGCGGCACGCGCGCGAAAAGACTGCGCCGGGGGCTGCGGCGCTTGCGCGCCGGGGGACGGCGCTTCGCCGCGGCGGGCGCGGGAGGCTTCTTCTTACGGCGGCTCGATGTCTGTGCCATGGGTCACCAAGCCCCTCACCGGGGCCGGAAACCCAACTTCGACGTCGCCGGGGATCGCCCTGCCGGCGTCAGGCCGCTTGGACGACGGCCTCGTCGCGGACGATCGTGCAGAAGTGCTCGACCACCTCGGGATCGAACTGCGTGCCTGAGCACCGGCGCAACTCCGCCAGCGCCTCCTCCACCGGCATCGCGACCCGATAGGGGCGCTCGAGCACCATCGCGTGGAACGCGTCGGCGACCCCGATGATGGCGGCTCCCAGCGGTATCTCCTCGCCGGCGATCCCATCCGGGTAGCCGGTGCCGTCGGGTCGCTCGTGACACCAGCGCACCAGGTCCGCGGTGTGCGCGAGGGAGGGAGCGGCACGGACGATGCGCTCACCGACCAGGGTGTGGCCGCGGATGAACTCCCACTCTTCGGCATCGAGCCTTCCGGGCTTGTTGAGGATCACGTCGGGGATCGCGGTCTTGCCGACGTCGTGGAGCTCGGCCGCGAGCTCGATGCGCGTGGCCTCGTGATCGGGGACGCCGAACGACTCGGCCGTCAGCCGGGCCAGCCGGGCCACTTCGCCGAGCGGCCGGTGCAGGCCGAGGCTGCGCTCGCTCAACACCTGCAGCAACACGTCGGTGCTCTGCCGGCTGGCCGACGACCGCCCCGCCTTGTGCGCGTACATGCGCTGGTCGGCCATGCGCAGCGCCTCGGAGCCCGTGTTGGCCTCGACCGGTAGCTGCGTGACCCCATACGAGCACCCGATATCGAATGCGTCACCGGACGCCGTGAGCGCGGCCGCGGCGAGCGACACCACCACCTTGCCCTTGTCTTGACCGGCCAGTCCGAGCACGCAGAACTCGTCGCCCCCCATCCGGTAGGCGAGGGCCCGTCCGTCCGTCGCCATCTCGAGGCGCTCGCCCAGGCGGGTGAGCAAAGCGTCGCCCGCCTGGTGTCCGAACGTGTCGTTGTATTGCTTGAAGCCGTCGAGGTCGAAGAGCCCGAGGACCATCGGCCGGGCCTCGGTCGCGTCCTCGAGGTGAGCCGCGATGTCGTTCATCAGCGCACGGCGGTTCCGGAGCCCGGTGAGCGCGTCGCTGAGGGCCTCCACCCTGCTGATGGCCAGCAGGCGGTGGTTCTCCTGCGCCAGCGACTCCGCGGTCGCGTGCTCTCGCACCGAGCGCCGGTAGAACCACCAGAACGCCCCGAGCAGCACCAGGATCACTGCCCCGGATCCGAGCGTCGCCTGTCGTTGGGACCCGGTGGCACGCTCGTGGTACTTCTCTCCTGCCGCATCGAGCAGTCCGCTCGCCTCGGCGCTGAAGCCGCGGGAAATTCCCGCGAGGCGGTCGGCCCGGCGGCCGTACTCACGGCCGGATGCACCGATCACGTAGATCTTGTCGAGTGCAGCGAAGTTCGCGCGCAGCGGACTCGAGACACGCCCCAGCTCGGGCGGCGGCGCGTCCGCGCGCAGCTCGCCGAGCGTGCGGACGATGCGCCGCTTGCCCGTCCGCATCAGCTTGCGAGCGACATCGGGAGAGCCACCGGTGGTCGGCGAGGCCTGGAACGGCGCGGTCTGCAGCTGGTTCAGCTCGATCTTGACGTTGGCCAGCTTGAGCTGGGCGTCGCGGCTGTCGACCGAGCGTTGCTGGAACAGCGAAATCGCCGCGATCGCCGCAAGGCCCAGCGCGATCACCAGCACCGGCACCATCCTCGTGCGCGTCATGCGCGACTCCTCGGAACTGGCTTTGTGGCCATAAAGGTTGATTGTTCCCGTGAATGGCGCGGCGGAAGCGCGCCATGTGTCCATGGCATAGCCTGGAGCCAGATGGAGACCGCGGTGGTCACCGGGGCAGGGCGCGGCATCGGCCGTGAGATCGCGCGACTGCTCGTAGCGCGCGGCCTCGAGGTCCTCGTGACGGACGTGGACGAGGCGACCGCAGGCGAGACCGCCGCGGACATCGGCGCGCGCTCGTGGCCGATGGCGCTCGACGTCCGCGACCCCGACGCCCACCGGGTCGCCGCGGCAGCCGCGACGGAGCGCGGTCCGCTGAAGGTGTGGGTGAACAACGCCGGCGTGCTTCGCACCCAGAAGGCATGGGAGCACTCCGACGACGAGATCCGGCAGATGGTCGAGGTCAACCTCCTGGGCGTCATGTGGGGCTCGCGTGCGGCGGTCGAAGCGATGCGACCGCTTGGCGGCGACATCGTGAACATGGCCTCGATGTCGTCCTTCGGGCCCGTCCCGGGGCTCGCTGTCTACGGCGCCACCAAACACGCCGTCCTGGGCTTCACCGAGTCCCTGCAGGGCGACCTCGACGGCGCGGGCATCCCGATCCGCACCCACGCCATCTGTCCCGACGCGGTTGATACCGGCATGGTCCGCGAGCGCCAGGCCGACGAGGAGTCGGCGATCATATTCTCGGCGCCGCGCTTCCTGACTCCCGGGGAGGTGGCGCAGCAGGCCGTCGCCACGCTCGGCCGCCGCAAGCCCGTCGTCCCGATCCCGGCGAGCCGGGCGGTGCTGGTGCGCACCATGGCGCTGTTCCCAAGGCTGAACCTGCGCCTGATGCCGCTCTTCAAGAAGGCCGGCGAAAAGAAGCGCACGGCGTGATCCCGGGACGCGTCAGCGTCGTCACGCTCGGGGCCGACGACGTTCCGGCGCTGCGGGCCTTCTACGAGAGCCTCGGCTGGAAGAGCTCCTCACCGGGCGGCGACGAGTTCGCTGCGTTCCCCCTCGGGGGTGCTGTGCTCGGCCTCTACCGGATGGACCTGCTCGCCGAGGAGACCCACAGCCCCATGCCTGCGAAGGACGCCTGGCGCGGGACCACGCTCGCGGTCAACGTGGAGCGCGAGGAGATGGTCGCCGCGGCGATCGACGCCGCCCGCGCGGCCGACGCGGAGATCCGCGCAGAGCCGGTGAAGCGTGACTGGGGCGGCATGTCGGCCTACTTCGCCGACCCGGAGGGAAACGTGTGGGAGGTCGCGTGGCTCCCCGAAGGAAGCTTCGACGAGCGCGGCGCGCTGATCTGGCCGTACTGATCCGCCCGTGAACGACGAACGCCCCGCGGGGAGGGCACGGGGCGTTCGTGGTGCTGCGTTCCCCCTCAGGGGAAGGTGTTGCTACCGGCGCATCGGGTCGACGTAGACGTCGTCGAGCAGGATGCTCTCGCCGCTGTCGGCATCGACCGCGGTGAAGCGCAGTGCGGCCTGACGGGCACCCGGCTCCGAGCCACCGAGCTCGGGCTTCAGGTCGATCGGGTCGGTGACCCTCCAGCCGTTGCCGGCAGAGGTGCCCTCGTCGCCTTTGAACTTGTCCATCTTGGTCCACACCGGTTTGGCGATCTCGTGGTAGACGACGTCCACCCTGAGCTCGGCGTCGTTCTGGTCGCCGAGGACCAGACCGAGGACGGCCCCGAGGAGCCCGGTCTTCGGCTTGACGACCTTGCTGTACATGCGGAACGTCGGGAAGTGCAGGTCGAGGCACATCGACGGGGAGATCGCGGACGCGCCCTTGGGCAGCTGCAGCGAGCGACCCTTGTCGGTCTGGACGATCTCGGCTCCACCGGCGAGCTGCCAGCCGCTGACGGTGTCGTTGAAGCTGCCGTCGGGGGCCAGCACGTAGTCGAGGTTGTCGCCGAACTGCGTGAAAGGGTGCTCGATCAGCGGGTAGTCGCAGGACGCGACGGAGTCGGCGGTTTCGACGATCTGGGTGTCGGCGAGCGGGGTCGAGCTCGTTCCGCTCTCTCCTGGGCCGGACTCGGCATAGGCCGTGCCGACCATGCCGAGGAGGCATGTCAGCGCAATGACGGCTGCCAGAGGCAGCTTGAGAATCCATCTCATTGGGGGGGCTTCCTTCCGTGACTTACGTTGAGGGGGCGATCTCCACAGTAGGTACGTGGACCCCGATTAGATACTCGGACAACCGTCCAGTCGTGCCTTGGCCGGCACCACGGCTCAAGAAGAGGGCCAAAGTGAGCGATGAGTCTTCTTATGGACCCCGGGTCCGACCCTGCCCTGTCCGACCGGCGTCTCGAGGGCCTCGAAGGCGAGGAGCTGATCGAGCGCGGTCGCGACCTGGCCGCGCAACCGCTCGCAGGCCGCGAGCTCGTCGGCGAGGCGGTGGCCGCATTCGGTTTCTTGGCATGCGCGGTGGCGATGGCGGTCTTCCTCGACGGGGAGCAGTCCTTCTCGGTTCCGCTGGCCTGCACGCTTGTCGCCGCACACGTGGTCGCCGCCCGGATCAAGTTCGAGGTGGGCGCCGGGTTCACGGTGCCGACACAGCTGGTCCTGGTCCCGATGCTGTTCCTGCTGCCGACACCGCTGGTTCCGCTGCTCGTCGCGCTCGGCAACCTGCTGGGCGACCTGCCCGACTACCTGCTCGGCAAGCGCCACCCGCAGCGCGTCATCATCGCGTGCGCCGACTCGTGGTATTCGCTTGCTCCGGCGCTGGTGCTCGTCGCCTTCGGCGCGCAGAGCCCACGGATCGAGGATTGGCCGATCTACGTGGCGGCGCTCGTGGCGCAGAGCAGCCTCGACTTCGTGGTCACCTCGTTCCGCGAGTGGTGGGAGCTTGGGCGCACCCCGCTGATCGTGATGCGCGACTGGGCGTGGGTCAGCGCGGTGGATGCGCTGCTCGCCCCGATCGCGCTGCTCGCCATGTTCACCTCGCTCGACGACGCGTTCGTGCTGCTGCTGGTCCTCCCGGTCGTCGGGCTGCTTTACATCTTCGCCCACGAGCGCCAGCGCGGCCTGAACAGCGCGCTCCAACTGCGCAACGCCTACCTGGGCACCACGATCCTGCTCGGCGACCTGATCGAGGACGACGATGAGTACACAGGGCTCCACAGCAAGACCGTCGTCTCGCTGTCACTCCAGGTCGCGGACGACATGGGCCTGCCGGGGCCCGAACGGCGGCGCACCGAGTTCGCGGCGTTGCTGCACGACGTCGGCAAGATCGCCGTGTCCAAGGAGATCATCAACAAGCCGGGGCCGTTGAGCTCATCCGAGCGCGAGGTCATGCAGACGCACACCATCGAGGGCGAGCGGATGCTGCAGCGCGTCGGCGGCTTCCTCGACGAGGTCGGGCGCATCGTGCGGGCCTCGCACGAGCGCTGGGACGGATCGGGCTACCCCGACGGCCTGCAGGGCGAGGACATCCCGATCGAGGCGCGCATCGTGTGCTGCTGCGACGCGTTCAACGCGATGACCACGACGCGCTCGTACCGGACCGCGCTCTCGACCGACGTCGCGCTCGAGGAGATACGCCGCAACTCGGGCACCCAGTTCGACCCGCAGGTTGCGGCCGTGCTCCTGCGAATTGTCGAGGAGGGAGCGTTCCGCGACGTGAGAAATTCGACGCTGCGGGCGGAGCCGGACGTGCCCCGCCCCGCTCCCACCTCCGCCTAGTCCGGCTGACCTAGACCTCGATCACGACCGGCAGCACCATCGGGCGCCGGCGCAGGCGGTCGTAGATGAACGCCGCCACGTCCTCACGCACGTGCTCCTGGAGCAGCGAGATCTCGTGCACCTCGTCGGCGGCCGCGTGCGCGAGCGAATCCCCGACCGTCTCACGGAGGTCTTCCAGGACACCGTCGGACTCCGCCAGGAACGGGACGCCGCGCGTGATGACCTCCGGCGGCGCCAGCGACCGTCCGTCCTGACCGGACACGGTCGCCACGACGATCAGGATGCCGTCGGCCGACAGCGCGCGACGATCGCGCAGAGCCACGTCCTCGATGTCCCCCACCTCGACGCCGTCCACGAACACGACGCCGGTCTGCTCCTGCTTGCCGAAGCGGGCGCCCGACTCGTCGATCTCGAGCGGCAGCCCGTTGCGCCCGCGGAAGATCTCGTCGGAGGGAATGCCGACGGCTTCGGCCAGCTGGCCGTGCAGGTACAGCCGCTTGTGGTCGCCGTGGATCGGCATCACGTACTTCGGGCGGGTGAGGTTCAGCATCAGCTGGATCTCCTCCGACCAGCCGTGCCCGGATGCGTGTACGGCGGCGTCCTGCGTCGTGATCACGGTGGCGCCGATCTGGTAGAGCCGGTCGACCGTCTCGTTGACCGCGCGCTCGTTACCGGGGATCGGGGTGGCGGAGAAGATGATCGTGTCGCCGGAGTGCAGCTTCACGTTGGGGTGCTCGCCGTGAGCCATGCGGCGCAGCGCAGACAGCGGCTCGCCCTGGCTGCCGGTCGTGAGCATCACCAGCCGCTGTTCCGGGAAGTTCTCGATCTCCTTGGGCGACACGAGCAGTCCCTCCGGGACCTCGGCATGACCGAGTCTGCGCGCGATGCTGAGGTTCTTGCGCATCGAGCGGCCCACCACGGCGACCCGGCGGTCGAGCGCGATCGCCGCGTCGATCACCTGCTGGAGCCGGTGCACGTTGGACGCGAACGACGTCACCACCACACGGCCCGGCGCGCGCCCGATCACCTCCTGCAGGACCGGTCCGACGCTCGCCTCCGACGGCGCGGTGCCACGCCGGTCGGCGTTGGTGGAGTCGCCGCACAGAAGCAGCACTCCCTCCCTGCCGAGCTCCGCCAGCCGCGCCGCATCGGTCGGCGGGCCGTCCACCGGCGTCTGGTCGAACTTGTAGTCGCCGGTCATGACCACAGTCCCCAGATCGCACGTCGCGGCGACGGCGCACGCGTCGGGAATCGAGTGGGACACGTGGATCATCTCCAGGTCGAAGGGGCCCGCGTGGAACTGCTCGCCCGGCTCGATGTCGTGCATCGGCACGTTCTTCAGCTTGTGCTCCTCGATCTTCGAGCGCGCCATCGCGATCGTGAGCGGGCCGCCGTAGACCGGGGGACGCGCCTCCAGCTCGCGCAGCACCCACGGCAGGGCGCCGACGTGGTCCTCGTGGCCGTGCGTGAGCACGATCGCGTCGATCCGGTCGGCGTTGTCGAGCAGGTAGGCGAAGTCCGGCAGCACCAGGTCGACCCCCAGCATCTCGGGCGTCGGGAACATCAGCCCGGTGTCGATTACGACGATCCTGCCGTCGTACTCGAGCACAGTCATGTTCTTGCCGATCTCGCCGAGACCGCCGAGCGGCAGGACCCTAAGGGTGGAGGCCAGAGTCAGTCCCTCGCCGCGCCTACGGCCGGCTGCAGTTGCGCCAGCATCCTTCGCAGTTCCGTGAGCTCCGCCGCGTCCACTTCGACGAGGGGCAGGCGCACCCCGCCCAAGTCGAAGCCGAGCTCTCCCAGCGCTGCTTTGACCGTTGCGGGCGGCGGCGCGATGAAGAGTGTGCGGTAGAGATCCTCCAGCTCTGCGTCGAGGGATCGCGCGCGCTCGGTGTCGCCGGCGCTGGCCGCCTCGAAGATCTCCTTCATGCGCTCGCCCGCGAGATGCGACGAGACGGTGATGCCTCCGGCGCCGCCGAGCTCGGCGAACGGGCGCAGCAGATTGTCGTCACCCGCCAGCAGCGAGAGCTCGGAGTCCTCGACGATCCGCCGTGCGGCGTCCATGTCGGAGTTCGCCTGTTTGACGCCGACGATGTTCTCGATCCTCGAGAGCTCGACCAGCAGGTCCGGCTCGAGGTTGATCACGGACCGGCCCGGGATGTTGTAGAGCAGCATCGGCACGTCGCCCGCGGCCTCTGCGCAGGCTGTGAAATGAGCTCGCAGGCCGCGCTGGTTCGGCTTGTTGTAGTAAGGCGTCACGACCAGGACAGCATCCACGCCGCGGGCTGCGGCGTCCCGCGTGAGGCGCACGGAGTGGGCGGTGTCGTTGGAGCCCGTGCCCGCCACCACCGTCGCGCGGTCGCCGAGCTCGTCGACGGCAGCTTCGAACAGCTGCAGCTTCTCCTCGTCGTCGAGGGTCGCCGACTCACCGGTCGTGCCGGCGATCACGACCCCGTCCGAGCCGTGCTCGACCAGATGGCGCATCAGGCCGCGGGCAGCGGGCTCGTTCACGGCGCCGCTGTCGTCGAACGGCGTCACCATGGCGGTCAGGATCGGCCCTAGTGGGGTCTCGGAGGACATGCGCGCCGATTATTCCAGCTTGGCAGGCTGTGGTCGGTTTCGTCTAATCTCATCCCGGTCCACGAGGGGGTTAAGGGTATGACTGACGATCTGATGTTCCAGCCTGTCACCGAGCTGGCCGCTTCGGTACGCGAGGGCGATGTCTCCGCCCGCGAGCTGGTCGAGACCTCGCTGCAGGCGATCGACCGCCTCAACGGCGAGCTGAACGCGTTCGTGACACTGTGCGAGGATCGCGCACTCGCGGAGGCCGACGCGATCGAGCCGGGCGACTCCCGGCCGCTCGCCGGCATCCCGATCGCGATCAAGGACCTGGTGGCACTCACCAAGGGCGTGCGCACGACCATGGGAATGAACGCCATGGAGGAGTGGGTGCCGTCCGCGGACAGCGCCCTCGTGCGGCGGCTGCGCGAGGCGGGCGCGATCATCGTCGGCAAGACGAACACGCCCGAGATGGGCATCCTGCCTGTCACCGAGCCACAGCGCTTCGGCCCCGCCCACAACCCGTGGGACACCTCGCGCACGACCGGCGGCTCGTCGGGCGGCAGCGCCGCGGCGGTGACGTCCGGCATGGTGCCGGTCGCGCACGCAAACGACGGCGGCGGCTCGATTCGCATCCCCGCCTCGTGCTGCGGGCTGGTCGGCCTCAAGCCGAGCCGCGGACGGGTGTCGCTCGCGCCGGAGTTCAGCGAGTTCGCGGGCGGGGTCGCGATCGAGGGATGCGTCAGCCGCAACGTCGCGGACACCGCGCTCATCCTCGACGTGATCTCCGGCTACGAGCCCGGGGATCCCTACTGGGCGCCAGACCCCTCTGCTCCCTTCGTCGAGGCGGTCGGGCGCAATCCCGGCACGCTGCGCATCGCCTACGCGACTGCATCTCCCAACGGCGTCCCGGTGCACGACGACTGTGCCGCGGCCGTCGTGGAGACCGCGGAGCTGCTCGAGTCGCTCGGCCACACGGTCGAGGAGGCTCCGGCGTTCGCCGACGAGCTGTACGTGGAGAACTTCATCAAGGTCTGGACCGCCGGGGTCGCGGACGAGGTGCACACCTACGGCCGCCTGCGCGGCAAGCCACTCGACATGGACAAGCTCGAGCCGCTCACTCGCGAAATGGTGGGGCTGGCCGACTCGTGGAAGGCCGCCGACTACCTCGGGGCGGTGGACTACCTGCGCCAGATGGCCCGGCAGCTGGTTGCCACCTGGAGCGAGCTCGACATCCTGCTCACTCCCACCGTCGCGCAGCCTCCGCTGCCGATCGGCGGGCTCGCGCCGAAGGACGGGGAACCGGCGTTCCAGTGGCTGCTGAACGCAGCCGAATGGGTGCCGTTCACGCCGGTGTGGAATGTCACCGGCCAGCCGGCGATCTCCCTGCCGCTCGTGCAATCGCCGACAGGCCTGCCAATCGGGGTGCAGCTCGTTGGCCCGCCTGCGGGCGAGGAGCTGCTGCTGTCGCTGGCGGCGCAGCTCGAACAGGCGCGGCCGTGGCACGACCGGCGTCCCGAGCTGGTGGGCGCGGCATGAGACGCCCTGTGTCAACCCCTGGCTTCGATCAGTCGAGTGAGGTTGCCGTGGCGAGCGGGGTCGTAGGGAGCGCCGTCCTGCCAACAGCGCCAGAGCACCCGGCACCAGGCGCGCCCAAGCGTGCGGATCGCATGC
>JBBRDT010000047.1:0-26778 GCA_038203635.1 Solirubrobacterales bacterium | reverse complement strand
GCGGTCAAGAGGGTGTCGAGGTCGGCGGTCACGCGGCCACCTCCGTGGTCGACGTTGGCGTAAGCAACGCCGACCTTCGACACCCTTGCTATGTCCCCTCGGCCCGAACCGCGCGCAGCGGAACGGAATCAATCATCTAGTAGACCCGTCCGCAAGTTCTGATCGTTAGGCCACGAGCTGCAGATGTGGCTCGTGATCGGCGACGCGTTCAAGGACGCGGTCAAGGTCTGAGCGGGTGAAGGTCCAGTCGAAGGGCCGGGCGATCTGGCGGTAGTGGTCCTCGAAGGCGAGCAGCCGCTCGGCGAGCGCGTCGAGGTCGGCGAAGTCGTTGGGCGTGAGCGCCTTGCGCTGCACGATCGAGAAGTAGAGCTCGATCTGGTTCAGCCAGGAGGCGTGGATCGGGAGGTGGATCAGGCGCAGGTCCTCCCACTCGCCTTCCAAGCGCTCGATGCTGGCCTTGCCCGCGTGGCTTGAGCCGTTGTCGACGATCCAGAACACGCGCTGCGCCGAGGCGTAGGGCTCGCTGGTCATGACCTGCTCGACCAGGCGTCCGAACGGCTCGATCCCGGTCCTCTCCTCGACGCGGCCGAAGAGGTTGGCGTGGTGGACGTCCCAGGCGGCCAGGTAGGCGAGCGTGCCGCCGCGGCGGTAGTCGAACTCGACCAGCCCGGGCCGGCCGGGAGCAGCAGCCAGGGTCCGGTGGCGGCGCCCGAGCGCTTGCAGCTGGGACTTCTCATCGGCGCAGATCACGAGCTCGTCGGGGCGCAACCGGCGGCCTTCGAAGCGACGGGCGTAGAGGTCGAGCACGCGCGCCGCCTTGGCCCGGAAGTCGGGGTCGCGCACGAACAGCCACGAGCGCTGCTGCCAGGGCTTGATCGCGTCCTCTGAGAGCCACCGCCAGATCGTCGAGGCCGACGCCTCGCAGACGGCCCGCTCGATCACCAGCCGGTGCAGCTCAGTGCGCGTGAAGCGCGACAGCGGCAGCCCGACCGTCGCGGGCAGCTCGCGGGCGATCGCCTTGACCTCGGCGACCTGCTCCGGGGGGAAAACGGCGCGGGCGACCCGCGCGCGGCTTGTCGGTCAATCCGTCGAGGCGATCATCGAAGAACCGCCTTCGCCAGCGCCCGACAAGCTCTGCCGAGGTGTCCAGCCGCCCCGCGATCTCGGTGTCGGCCAGCCCGTCGGCGGCATGGAGCACGATCCGCGCCCGCTGCACCTCACGCCAAGGGCGCTTCTCAGCCCGGGCGGTCCGCTCAAGTTCAGAGCGCTCTTCGTCACTGAGTTCTATCCGGTGGCGGGGGCGGCGGGCCATCGCCAACCAGATTGAGCGTCCGCAGCCAAACCCCTTCAACAATTCCTACCGATACTTCCGGCCGGGCCTACTAGCGCGAGCGCCTGTGCCAGCGCCGCAGCACCCGCAGCGCCGCAGCGGACGGGCGATGGTCTGACCCCTGCAGGCCCTTTACGAGTGCGGGCTGCGGCGGCACATACCACCAGTTGAACCCGCGGAACCAGGGCACGCGGTACCAGACGCGGAAGGCTGCCTCGTAGGCATTCGCCTGCGTGCGGGTGCTGGGCGCGCCGGACGCCCCGATGTTCCAGGGTTCGGCCGCCGCGGTCGAGATCGCGCGATAGCCGATCTCGCCGAAGATCACCTGTTTGCGATAGCGCTCGTGCAGCTGACGCACGCGGTCAACCCAATCCATCACGCGGGACCCCTGCCCGCGGTACTGTCGCCATCCCGCCACCAAGTCCCCGACGCGGGGCAGCGGTGACCGGTCCAGGGGGAAGTACGCCGAGATCGAGATCATGTCCAGCGCGCCCCACCAGTTGATCGAATCGGCCTCGTCCCAGTTGGCCTGGTAAGTCACCTTGCGGTGGAAGCGGCCTCTGACGCGCGCCACCAGCCGCCGCCAGCGAGCGGACTCGCCGGAGAGCGAGACCATCTCCGATCCCACCACGAGGGTGTCCACCCCCTGCGTCTGCGCCACTCGCGCGAACCTCAACACGAAGCGCTGGTAGCTGCGGAACCATGCGGCGATCGAGGACGGTGCGATCCGGCCCCGCCAGCCGCCGTCCAGCCGGTCGAGGTACGGGCGCAGCGTGACCCGCATCCCGGCCCGGCGCGCTGCCTTGATGGCACCGACGATCCGGCTCACCGGTGCGGCGCGGCCGTGTGGCCCGATCCGCGTGGAGCGCGCATTCTGCTGCTCCCATACGACGAACAGCGTGACGGTGTCGACGCCGTCGCGGCGGGCGAGCCGGCGCATGGTGCGGCGGGTGGCAGCGGGCGCGTAGGCGGTCGGGCCCCACTCGCCGACCGTCACGCCGCGCTCGTAGGCAGGTGCGGAGGCGTGGGCGTCCGGCCCGGTGACGGCCAGCGCCACGAGAACGAGGACCGACGCCAGCAATCCGGCGCCGGCTTCCGTGATCGACGCGTTCAACTCAAGCGATCCTATCCGCCCGACGCGCGCCCCCCGACCGCACTTTGGGTGAAGGCAGCGCTCGATCGCCTAATTTGGGGCGAAACACACAACATGTTGTGTCGACACTAGAAAAGCGAGCTACATCTTGTAGAATCGACGCAATGCGTTGTCCCTTCTGCGGCAACGACGACTCACAGGTCGTCGACTCACGCCTGAGTGACCCCGCGGACACCGTCCGCAGGCGTCGCGTGTGCCGCTCCTGCGAGCGCCGGTTCACGACCTATGAGCGCTACGACGAGGGACCGCTGTACATCCGCAAGCGCAGCGGGCGCAGGGAGGAGTTCGACCGGGCCAAGGTGCTTGGCGGTCTCGAGCGAGCCGCGATCAAACGGCGGGTCGAGCGCGAGCACCTCGAGGCGCTCGTCGACCGGATCGTCGCCGAGCTTCGTGCGCGTGGTGGCACTCCGAGCGTCGAGGAGGTCGGGGAGTTGGCATTGCGCGGGCTCCGCGAATTGGACGCGGTCGCGTACGTGCGCTTCGCCTCCGTGTATCGCAAGTTCGAGGACGTGGAGGAGTTCGAGCAGGAGCTGGAGCGGCTCGACAACGAGCCGCCGCTGCAGCGCGAACACCTCTTCGAGCAGTCGCGGGACGAGGCTCGCGGAGGCGCTCGGAAGGCCCGGTCTGTCCGAGCCCGGCGTCAGTCTGCGCTGTTACCCCCTGAGACCGGAAATGCGCTTCACAGAAGCACCTCAGGAAGCACCTCGGCTGGATTTTTTGAGGGAAATTTCGAGAGTTGGAGGAGTAGGTAGATGGCCAGAATCAGAGACGAGATCGGCACGACCCACGGAGTCCGCGCGGCGGACACAGGCCTGGCCATCGAGCGGCGCTTCACGCGCCCTGGTGTTCATCCTTTTGACGAAATCGAATGGGAGACGCGGCACGCTTTGATCGGCGACCCGGCGAAGCCCGCGTTCGAGCAGCGCGACGTCGAGTTCCCCAAGAGCTGGTCGCAGAACGCGACCAACATCGTCTCGCAGAAGTACTTCCGCGGTCAGATGGGCTCCCCCCAGCGCGAGCACTCGGTCAAGCAGATGGTCGGCCGGGTGGCCGGCACGATCGCCGGCTGGGGGCGCGAGGGCAGCTACTTCGCGACCGCGGCCGACGCCGACGCCTTCGAGGCCGAGCTCAGCCACATCCTCGTCAACCAGCTCGCGGCGTTCAACTCGCCGGTGTGGTTCAACGTCGGTTTTGAGGAGACTCCAACTTGTAGTGCGTGCTTTATTCTCTCCGTCGAGGACACGATGGAGTCGATCCTCGCCTGGAACACCAAGGAAGGCACGATCTTCCGCGGCGGCTCCGGCTCGGGCATCAACCTCTCGAAGATCCGCTCGTCCAAAGAGCAGCTTTCCAAGGGCGGCTACGCATCGGGGCCGGTCTCATTCATGCGCGGTGCAGACGCGTGGGCCGGCACAATTAAGTCGGGGGGAAAGACACGTCGGGCAGCCAAGATGGTCGTGCTCGACGTCGACCATCCGGACATCCGCGACTTCATCTGGTGCAAGGCCAAGGAGGAGGACAAGGCCGCTGCGCTCGCGGAGGCCGGCTTCGACATGTCGATCGACGGCGAGGGCTTCTACTCCATCCAGTACCAGAACGCCAACAACTCAGTCCGTGTCACGGACGAGTTCCTGGATGCTGTAGAGAACGGCGAGGAGTGGAAGACGACTGCGCGGGTGTCGGGCGAGACGATCGACACGCTGAACGCGCGCGACCTGATGAACGAGATCGCCGAGGCCGCCTGGCGCTGCGCCGACCCGGGCATCCAGTACGACACGACGATCAACGACTGGCACACGTGCCCGAACACGGGCCGGATCAATGCATCTAACCCGTGCTCCGAATATCTGCACGTCGATGACTCCGCCTGCAACCTTTCATCGATCAATCTGCTCAAGTTCCTGAGCGACGACGGCACCTTCGACACCGCCGCGTTCGAGCACACGGTGGACGTGATGTTCACGGCACAGGAGATCATCGTGGGGCCGTCGAGCTACCCGACTGAGCAGATCGGGCGCAACGCGCGGGCGATGCGCCAGCTCGGCCTCGGCTACGCGAACCTCGGTGCCCTGCTGATGGCGCGCGGCCTGCCCTACGACTCACACGAGGGACGCTCGGTGGCGGCCGCGATCACGGCGCTGATGACGGGGCGGGCCTACCGGACCTCGGCCGAGCTGGCTGCGGCGATGGGCCCGTACGACGAGTTCCCCAAGAACCGCGAGCCGCACCTGCGCGTGATGCGCAAGCACCGCGACGCGGCGTATGCGATCGACGAGCACGTCGAGCCCGGCCTGCTCGAGGCAGCGCGCCGCTCCTGGGACGCGGCGGTCGAGACCGGCGAGGGCCACGGGTACCGCAACGCCCAGGCGACGGTGCTGGCTCCGACCGGCACGATCAGCTTCCTGATGGACTGCGACACGACCGGCATCGAGCCCGACTTCTCGCTGGTCAAGCTCAAGGAGCTCGTGGGCGGCGGGCAGATGACGATCGTGAACCGCACGGTCCCCCGCGCGCTGCGCAAGCTCGGCTACTCGGACGCCCAGGTCGAGCAGATCGAGGCCTACGTCAACGACCACCGCACGATCATCGGCGCGCCCGGGATACGGGACGAGGACCTGCCGGTGTTCGACGTGGCCGTCGGCCGGCGCGCGATCTCGCACATGGGCCACATCCAGATGATGGCCGCGACGCAGCCGTTCATCTCGGGCGCGATCTCGAAGACGGTCAACATGCCCGAGGACGCGACCGTCGGCGACATCCGCGACGCGTACATGGAGGCCGGCCGCCTGGGCGTGAAGGCGCTCGCGATCTATCGCGACGGCTCCAAGACCGCGCAGGCGCTGCGCACGGACGCGAAGAAGGCGAAGGACGCTCCCGCCGAGGCCACTGCCCCGGCGCGCAAGCGGTTGCCGCGCGAGCGCGAGTCGCTCACGCACAAGTTCTCCGTCGCGGGCCACGAGGGCTACATCACCGCCGGTCGTTACGAGGACGGCGAGCTCGGCGAGATCTTCCTGACCGACATCGGCAAGGACGGCTCGACCCTGCGCGGCATGATGAACGCGTTCGCGACCGCGATCTCGATCGGCCTGCAGTACGGCGTGCCGCTCGAGACCTTCGTACGCAAGTTCAGCTACATGCGCTTCGACCCGGAGGGCATGACGACGAACCCGGAGATCCCGTTCGCGAAGTCCCTGCCCGACTACATCATGCGCTGGCTCGCATCGCGCTTCCTCGACCCGGCCGTGCACGAGGAGCTCGGGATCATGAGCGCCGACGTGCGCGCGAAGAAGATGGCCGAGGAGTCCGGCACCGGCGGGAACGGCGGTACGAACGGCCATACCAATGGTCATACCAATGGCGAAGCCGAGACGAAGCCCGCGGCCGCTGCGCTGACGGACACACCCCCGGTCGTCCCAGCGAAGATCGCGGGCATGGACCTCGGGCCGGCGTGCTCGCAGTGCGGCGGAATGATGCAGCGCACGGGCTCGTGCTACACGTGCTCGAGCTGCGGCAACAACACCGGTTGCGGGTAGCTAAGCGTTCGCCAGTCGCGCGTCACGTCGGCGTGCCTGCGATGAAAGGCTGCCATCTGAACCAGCCCCTCTCGCGTGGCTCCACGCTCGCGATCGCGAGAGTCCACGGGTCGCCGTTGACGTTGAAGTCGTGACGCGGTCCAGTCCTCGAGCCCTGGCACACAGGCCACCACCGCCTTCGAGAACGGCCGCATCGCCTCGGCCAGCGGGTCCTGCGGCGTGGAGGATCCTTCGCTCACCTCTCGTCGCCGCCCACCCGCCGCTTCCGGAGCGCTTCGACAGCGCGTTCCCATTTGTTGTGATCCTCGAACGGCTCCAGCGTTATCAATCTCGAGAGGAGTTCCTTATCCCTCTCGAGGTCGAGAAGGTCGGCCAGGGTCCCTTCGTCGCGGATCAGCCAGTACCCACCTTCAGCGTGGGCACCGTAGACGGCGCCGCCTTCGAAGGCCGCCACTCGCTGCGCCTCCGGGAAACGCTCTCGCCACGCGTAGCCGACCGGATGGTGCTCCATACGACGCCGTGCGCTCATTCGGATCGCCGGGTTGACGGAGTAGGCGACTCCACGGGGAGTCCGGCTTCACACCAGGCTTGGAAGCCGCCGGTCAGGTCGGTGGCGTCCAGGCCGAGTTCGCGCAGCGTCGCGGCTGCGAGGCTCGACTGGTAGCCCTCGTCGCACGTCACGATCACGGAGGACGCGGTGCGCATCAGTTCCACGCGCCACTCCAGGACGTTCCGGGCGATGAACGTGGATCCGCGCACGACGCCGTCGCGCTCCCGCTGGCTCTCGGAGCGGATGTCGACCAGCAGCGCGCCGTCGTCCATCGCCGCCTGAGCGGCCTCCGGGTCGAGGCGGTTGAGCCGGGCGCGTGCCCTGGCGAGCAGCAGGTCGATTTCCGAACTTTGGCGATTCACGTCCACCCCTCGGACGTAGATCGCCAAAGTTCAGCCTGGGCGCGCGGCGGCACAGTGCTTGCAGCCTAGTTGCCCTCGACCCGCTGGGGGCCTATCTTCAAAGACGTGCTGCGCCGATTCCTGGTCACATGGGTGTTCAACTTCGTGGCCCTGTGGGTGGCCGCCGTGCTCCTCAGTGGGATCGACTACAACGGCATCGGGGTGCTGATCGTCGCGAGCCTCGTGTTCAGTGTCGTGAACATCTTCGTGCGGCCGCTGCTGATCCTCTTCACGCTTCCGCTCGTGATCCTGACGCTCGGGCTCGCGCTGTTCTTCATCAACCTCTTCATGCTCTACCTGACCAGCTGGATCGTCGACGACTTCACGATCGACGGGTTCGGGTGGGCGATCCTCGCCACCATCATCGTGTGGCTGGTGAACACCGTCCTCGAGGCCTTCTTCGGGGACGACCTGCGCGATCGAGGGCCGCGGCGGCCCGAAGTCGTCGACGGCCGCTACCAGACGTAGACGGCTAGTCAGGCCTCGTGGCCGGCCTCGATGCGCTTCGCCCGATGGAACGGGAACTGCTCGCCGGGGTGGCCCTTCTCGGCAGCAATCGGCTCCAGCACGAAGGCGACGTGATCGCCCACGTCGGTGCGCTGCAGGACCTTCCCCACGAAGCGGTTCAGGCAGCGCTCGAGCAGCGGGCATGGCGGTTCCGCGGGGAAGCTAAGCGACGTTGACTGTCGGGCGCATCGCGCTCTAGTCGTGGACGGGTCACTATCCTTGCGCGGCGGTGAGCGAGGGACCACAGCCCGAGGACGTGGGCACCGTGACCGCTTCGCCGGGCGGGCTGGTCTTCCTCAAGGACAACAAGTTCCTGCGGGGCAAGAACGGGCGCCTGTTCCTGGCCAACGATGCAAATCGCGTCCTCAGCCAGCACGCCGGCGAGGTCCTCTTCACGGAGGAGGAGCTGGTCGGCTGGCGCCGCACGCTCGAGAGCCGCGTGGCCTGGCTTGCGCACACCGTCGGAGCCTCGTACGCGCAGCTCGTGCCACCCAACGCGCATTCCGTGTACCCCGAGGACCTGCCGGACGACGTGCACAGCGGCGACCTGCGCCCCATCCACCAGCTCCTGTCCCATCTCGAGGAGACCGGCTCCTTCGCTCGGGTCGTATACCCGCTGGAGGATCTGCTGGCCGCGAAAACGGGCGAGCTCCCGGTGTACCCGCGCACCGACACGCACTGGACCGACTACGGCCAGTACCTGGCCTACAGGCGTGTGATGGAGGAGGTGCGTGCGCGGGTCGCGGTCAATGAGGTGCCGCGCTCCGCAGTCGAGTTCAGGACCGTGGAGGAGACTGGGGACCTCGGCTACAAGACGCGGCCGCCCGAGACGTCACCCCACGTGTGGGCCGGCGTCCCCCGGGGCGGCGCGCGGCTCGTGTTCGACAACTGCGTCCGGGGCTCCGGGGCGATCGTCGTCACCGAGTCCGACGCGGACACCGAGGCGCGGTGCCTGGTGCTGGGCGACTCATACGCCTACGGCATGCTTCCCTTCCTGGCCGCGGTCTTCCGGCGCCTGGTGTTTGCGCACACGTCGAGCCTCGACTTCGAGCTCGCCCAGGAGGAGCGGCCCGACGTGGTGATCAACATCCTGAACGAGCGGTTCATGATCATTCTGCCGAACGACGTCATCAGCCCCACCACGCGCGAGGTCGCCGAGTGGAAGCTCGAGACCGGGATCTTGCGCCCCCGTTTGGTGGCGTGGCCCGAGGCGGCGGCCGAGGCTTGAGAGTCACACGAATACTCGCCTTCGCCTTCGCCCTCGCATTGGCGACATCGCTGCTGATCGGCTGCGGCGGCGACGAGACCGACAAACCAAAGATCCGGGCGAACAAGACCGACTTGGCATTCGCACGGGACATGCTCGATCACCACGAGCGCGGCATCGACGCGGCCGACCTCGCGTCTGGGCGTGCCAAGGACCGCGTGATCCGGGTCTCCGCACGGGATCTGATCCAACTCCAGTCGCCAGAGGTGCAGGTCCTGCGCGTCGTCCGGCGTGTCATCTCCGAGGGGGGCGTGGAAACGGGCGACCTGGGCGTGCCGCGGTCGACTCTCGACCCAGAGAAGCTACGCGCTGCGGCCGACTTCGATGCCGCATATGCGGCGGCGATGATCGCCCACCACGAGGCCGCGATCCGAATGTCGGCCGTCGAGCGCCGCCGGGGGGAGCACGCCGAGCTGCGCCGCATGGCCGGAGACATCACGGACCTGGCGCGTTTTCAGATCCGCCAGCTCAGGCGCCGGGGGGGCGCCGGCGGCGGCTAACGCTGAGCGTCGACGGCTCGCAGCCTGGTCGCGCCCTGGGACGGGCTCCGCATCTGACCCGAGCGGGCACTCGGGTGCGTCTGCGGATCGGTGAAGGGGGCCATGAGCTCGCCGAGCGTGCGCTCGGCGAGCAGGGACTGCTGGAAATTCGGGTGCCGCATGACCGCCTCGGGGAAGAAGAGGTAGTGATTTCGCCGGTCCCGGCGCTCGCGCGCGATGAAGCCACCCTGTTCGAGCTCGGCGATGATCCTGTGGGCGGCTCGCTCCGTGATGCCGACGGCATCGGCGATCTCTCTCAGGCGGATCTGCGGCTCGTGCGCCACGCACAGCAACACGTGGGCGTGGTTGGTCAGGAACTTCCACTCGGTCATCCGTTACCTCTGCCGGATCGGTTCAGGCCTAAATTTTCTGGACTTCGATGTCAGGAAATCAGAGGGCGTGCGACCGCTGGTGGAGGCGACCCCTTTGCCCAATCACCCCGAGTAAAGGGCGTTCAGGGCCCCATGTCCAAGCCGTACAACTACCCCGGATAGTTAGTAAATAGTCGTTCCCGGGCTTGACAGCGGTGCCGCGCTTGTGTTTATTGGCGCGACAGACCCAGCCAACGGGTGGCTGCGGCATCGGGAGAGGCGGGGGAACCAGTGACGCGTCATGCACGGAAGGTCTTTCAGACGCTGCTTGTCGCGGCGGTAGCGATGGCCCTGGTGGCACCCGCCGCCGTGGCCAACCACTCGACAAAGGATCACCTGTCGATCGGGCCGGCCGGCGGCAACGGCCCCGCGGACGTGTTCTTCAGCTTCGCCTCCGGGGACGGTGCGCGTGCTTTCTTCGAGACCCCCGAGTCGCTGGTCGCGGGCGACACCGACACCGCATATGACATCTACCAGCGCCAGGGCGGCACCACGACCCTGATCTCGACCGGTCCCACCGGCGGCAACGCGAACCTCGACGCCTACCCTGACGACGTCTCGAGTGACGGCACACGGGTGTTCTTCGAGACCGAGGAGTCCCTGGTCGCGGCGGACACGGACGGCTACTTCGACGTGTACGAACGCACCGGGACGACCACCACGCTCGTCTCGACCGGGACCACCGGCGGAAACGGCCAGTTCGACGTGTTCTTCGACGACGTCTCCATCGACGGCTTGCGGGTGTTCTTCGAGACCGAGGAGCAGCTCGTGGCCGGGGACACGGACACCCAGGCGGACATCTACGAACGGGTAGCCGGGACGACGACCCTCGTGTCCGCGGGCACCCCCGGCAACGGGAACTTCGCCGCGATATTCGGCGGCATCTCGCAGGACGGCAGCCGCGTCTTCTTCGAGACGGACGAGCCGCTCCTCCCGGCCGACACCGACAGCACCTTCGACGTGTACCGGCGCCAGGGCGGGACGACCACTCTGCAGTCGACGGGGCCGCCCGGCGGGAACGGCCCGTACGACGCGACCTTCCGCGGATCCTCGCTGAACGGGTCACGCGTCTTCTTCCAGACCGAGGAGTCGCTCTCGGCTTCGGACACGGACACGAGCAACGACGTATATGAGCGCACCGGCGGGGCGACGACCCTCGTGTCGGCTCCCGGCAACGGCGCCTTCCCCGCGAGCTTCGAGGGCAGCTCGGGCGATGGCGCTCGTGTCTTCTTCGAGACCCGCGAGTCGCTGTCCGGCGCGGACACGGACACGTTCGCCGACGTCTACGAGCGCTCGGGCGGAAGCACCACGCTCGTGTCCGCCGGCACGCCGGGCAACGGCAGCTTCGACGCCCGCTTCGTGGGTAGCTCCCTGGACGGCACTCGGGTCTTCTTCGAGACTCAGGAGTCACTGGCCGCCGGCGACACCGACGCCGCGTTCGACGTCTACGAGCGCGCGAGCGGTACCACGACCAGGCTCTCGACCGGCCCCGCCGGCGGCAACGGCGCGGCCGACGCGCTCTTTGCGGGAGCTTCCCTCGACGGGAGCAGGGTGGTCTTCGAGACGGTCGAGCAGCTGGTCGTCACCGACACAGACACCGTCAACGACATCTACGAGCGCTACACCGGTACGACCATACACATCTCGATCGGGCCGTCCGGGGGCAACGCGGCGATTGCCGCGTTCTTCGACGGCATATCCGATGCCGGCCTGCGGATCTTCTTCGACACGCGCGAGTCTCTCTTGACGAGTGACACCGACACCGCCCGCGACCTGTACGTGGCCGATGTGGCGAGCTATGCGCGGCCGATCAACGCACGGACGGTCTACTTGCCGCTTGTGCCCGCCCAGCAGCAATGCGCGGCGCCGAACTTCACGCACGGGCCCCCACTCGGGTTCGGGTCGTGCAGCCCGGTGCAGCAGGAGTCGAGCAGCCTGACCGTCGGCGCGCCCGAGTCCAACGGACAGCCGGCGAACTCGACCGGCTTCGCGAAGTACAAGGCGATCGTCGGCGTGGCGGGTGGCCCGGACGACTCCGACGTGTCGTTCCGTTTCAAGTTCACCGACATCCGGCAGCAGGGCTCGCTGGCCGACTACACCGGACAGCTTCAGGCGACGACGACGGTGCGGATGACCGACAGGGTGAACGGCCCGTCCCAGACCGAGGCGGGGACCGGCGACGTCGATCTATCGGCGACCGTGCCGTGTGCCGCCACCGTCAGCACGACTATCGGGTCGACGTGCTCGCTCACGACCACCTTCGACGCGGTCTATCCCGGGTCGGTGCCCGAGGGCAAGCGGGCGGTCTGGCAGCTCGACCGGGTGCGTGTGAACGACGGCGGGCCGGACGGTCTCGTCGCGACCGCGCCGAACACCCTGTTCGCGACCCAGGGGGTCTTCGTTCCCTGAGCGCCACGAGCCACACCGCACCGCCCACATAGGCCGGCCGCGTGCCGGGACTGCTGTCGATCGAGCCGCGCGGCGAGGTGGCCGTCGTAACGCTGCAGCGCCCCGAGAAGCGCAATGCGCTGTCCATCGAACTGCGCTTGGAGCTGGCGGACGCGTTTGCGCGCCTGGCCAAGGACGACGGGGTCGCCTGCATCGTCTTCACGGGCGCCGGCACGGCCTTTTGCTCGGGCATGGACACATCCCAGTTCGGTGGCGACCGCGAACACCGGCGCCGCCTGGTGGAAACGAGCACAGGCGCGTTCCATGCTGTCGGCCGCTGTCCGAAGCCGGTGGTGGCCGCGGTCAACGGACCTGCGCTGGCCGGCGGGTTCGCCCTGGCACTGCTGTGTGACGTGCGGATCGCGTCCGAGGATGCGACGTTCGGCTATCCGGAGCTGCCGATCGGGATTCCGCCGAGCTATGCGGCTGCACGGGCCGCGGTCAGCCCGGGAGTTGCCCGCGACCTGTGCTTGACCGGGCGCGTGCTCGACGCCGCGGAGGCGCTGCGGCTCGGCATCGTGCTCGAGGTGTGCCGGCCGCAGGAGCTCCGGGGGGCCGCGCTCGCGAAGGGAGAGGCGATCGCCCGCATGCCACGAGCAGCGATCCTCGAGACGAAGCGGCGCATTTTGCTCGACGGGGAGCGGACCTGGGGCGCGCTGTTCGACGACGAGGAGCGGGTCTTCCGGGCGGCGCTCCTCGACGGAGAGCCCGAGCCCGCGGCCTAGAGCTACTGGGCCAAGTCGAACCCCGCGGCCGCGACGACGCGTGCGGCCGGCGCGGTGGGGTCGTCCAGCACACCGTCGAGGCGGTGGCCGGCAAGCTCGCGCACCTTGCGCAGCAGCGCCCGTTCGTCCATCGGGCGCCCGGGCGAGCCGAGCGGCGACTCGACGTGCGCCGTCGGTCCGCCCTCGATCTCGAGGCGAGCCGCCATCTCGGACAGCGCCAGGTCCGTGCGGACGGTCACGCGCCTGGCGAGGTCGCGGACCTCCTCGTCGACGGTTTCGAAATCCGGCACGGCCGGTGCGCCGCGCAGCAGCGCAAAGGCGGCGAGGTACGGGATCGAGAACTTCGCCTGCAGCCCGTCCGACGGATCGTCGCGTGCGGCCGCCGCCCTCGCCAGGGGATGCACTCGGACGGTGACGGCCGCGGGCGCCGGCGCGCTGCCGCGGAGCTCGAGCCCGGCCTCGATCGTGCTGTGCGTCGCGAGGCAGCACGGGTATGCCTTGATCCAGTTCTCCGTGACCGCGCGTTCGTCTGCGGCGCGGGCCCACGAGACGCCGAAGACCTGCTCGAACCCGGCCGGGCCACTCCACACGGCCGCGAGTGGGACGCGCGCGCCGCCCTGCGCGAGCCGCACGGCCTGCAGCCCGGCGGCGGCTGCCAGCCCGACCTGCAGCGCCTTGCCGTCGGAGCCGAAGCCCGAGCGCAGGCCGCCGGCTCGCAGGAGGGTCAGCGCCACGGCGTGGTCCACCTGTTCCGGCGTGAGGCCGGACAGCCGGGCCGCGGCGATGGCGGCACCGATGCTGCCGCAGACCGCCGTGGGGTGCCAGCCGCGCTCGTAGAGCGCCGGATGACCCGCCCGCGCAAGCGCCGCGGTCGTCTCGAAGCCGGCAGCGTAGGCGTCGAGCACCGCGCCGACGTCGCGACCGAGCTCGGCGCCGACGAGCAGCGCCACCGGCGCGACCGCAGCGCTCGCGTGCACGAGCCCGGGAGAGAAGGTGTCGTCGTAGTCGAGCACGTGGCCGGCGCATCCGGCCCATGCAATGCGCTCGATCAGGCCGTCGCCCGCGGCGCGGGCGGCCCGGGCCGCCGGCTCGTGCGATCCGGCGACTGCGCAGGCGAGCCAGTCGAGGAGCGCGACGCGATAGGGAGGCGCTGCGTGCGCGTCGGTCGTGATCCCCGGCGTGACCAGAATCGGCACCTCCATGCGCCGATTCTAGGAGGGCGTCAGGCTGCTGCCGGGCCTGCGAGCGCCGGGGTGCCGATGCCGCATAGCGGGGCGGTCAGCCGCGGGGGCAGCACCTCCTCGAGGTCGCGGACGTCCCTGAGGCTGCGCATCGGCGCGGCTGCTTGGTCGGTGGGAGGGTGTTGCATCTTGTCCTCTTTCTCCATAAGGTTGCTGAAGAATGCGCAGGCAGATCAATACCCGTCTTTGTCAATCCGGTTTAACGGGTTTCTGCTAAGGTGCCCGCCGGGTATCTTTCCTACTAGAGTGATAGACAAAGGGGGAATCAACTTCTCATGAGCGTCGGTAAGCGAATTTCGATCGCGGCTCTGCCGCTGATGCTGCTTGCGGCGTTGGGCCTGACGGCCTGCGGCGGCAGCTCCGATTCTTCGGGGAGCGGTGGGACGCTCAATCTCGTCGCCTACTCGACACCGCAGGAGGCGTACGAGGAAGTGATCCCCGCGTTCAAGCAGACCGACGACGGCAAGGACGTCGGGTTCAAGCAGTCCTACGGCGCATCCGGCGACCAGGCCCGCGCCGTCCTTGCCGGCCTCAAGGCAGACGTCGTGGCCTTCTCGCTGGCGCCCGACATGGACAAGCTGGTCGAGGCCAAGAAGGTCGCCGCGGACTGGAACAAGGACTCCTACGACGGCTTCGTCACGAACTCCGTTGTCGTCCTCGCAACCCAAAAAGGCAATCCCAAGAACATCAAGACCTGGGACGACCTCACCAAGGACGGAGTCGAGGTGATCACGCCGAACCCGTTCACGTCCGGCGGCGCGAAGTGGAACATCATGGCCGCCTACGGCGCGCAGCTGAAGGCCGGCAAGTCCGAGCAGGAGGCCAAGCAGTACCTGAAGGACCTGTTCGACAACGTGCCCGTCCAGGACAAGAGTGCGCGTGAGGCGCTGCAGACGTTCATCGGTGGCAAGGGCGACGTGCTGATCGCCTACGAGAACGAGGCGATCACCGCGCAGCAGAAGGGCGAGGAGGTCGACTACATGACCCCCGAAGGCACGATCCTGATCCAGAACCCGATCGCTGCGACGATCGGCGCGCCTGCGGTGGCGGCCAAGTTCGTCGAGTTCGCCCGCGGCGACGTCGCCCAGAAGATCTTCGGCGAGAAGGGCTACCGCTCGGTCAACAAGGACCTTGTGGACGAGTCCAAGTACCCGACCCCGAAGAACCTGTTCACCATCGACGACCTCGGCGGTTGGCCGGCCGTGAACAAGGCGTTCTTCGACCCCGAGAACAGCGTGATGGCGTCAATCAACAAGGACCAGGGATTCCCGACCGAGAAGTGACGTGACCGCAACACCGGCTCCATCTGGTCTCCACATGCGAGTGCCGCGCCTACCGGGCGCGGCACTCGCCGGCGGAATCTCGATGCTCTACCTGAGCTTCATCGTGCTGATCCCGCTCGCGGCGGTCGTGTCACGTTCCCTGGACGGCGGGGTCGACGCGTTCTGGACCGCGGTCACGAACGAGCAGGGCATCGCGGCCCTGAAGCTGACCCTGATCGCGTCGGCGATCGTGGCAGCGATCAACGCCGTCACCGGGACCCTGATCGCGTGGGTCCTCGTGCGCGACGACTTTCCCGGAAAGAAGATCGTCAACTCGCTCATCGACCTGCCGTTCGCGCTGCCCACGATTGTCGCGGGACTCACCCTGCTCGCCCTCTACGGGCCACGCAGCCCGGTCGGCGTGGACCTCGCCTACACCAGGACCGCGGTGATCCTCGCGCTGCTGTTCGTGACGCTGCCGTTCGTCGTGCGGACCGTGCAGCCCGTGTTGATCGAGCTCGACCGTGACATGGAGGAGGCGGCCGCCTCGCTGGGCGCCGGCGACTTCACGATCTTCCGCCGCATCATCCTCCCCAACCTGACCCCGGCGATCTTCGCCGGCGTGGCGCTCGCCTTCGCGCGGGCCGTGGGCGAGTTCGGCTCCCTCGTCCTGATCACGGGCAACCTGCCGTTCGACACCGAGGTCTCGTCCGTCTTCATCTTCGGCCAGATCGAGAGCGATCGCGTAGTCGGGGCCGCCGCCGTGTCGGTGGTGCTGCTCCTGGTCTCGTTCCTGGTGCTGCTCGGCATCACGTTGCTGTCCCGCTGGGGATCCAGATATGAAGGCTAGGCTCACCCTGCGCGTCATCGCGCTCGGCTACCTGTTCCTGCTGCTGGCCGCGCCGATCGGGCTCATCTTCTACCGGACCTTCGAGCACGGGTTCGGCCCTGCATGGGAGGCCGTCACGACCCCCGAGGCGCAGCACGCGTTCTGGCTGACTCTCGTGATGGTCGCCGCGGCGGTGCCGATCAACACGGTCTTTGGCGTGATCACCGCGATCGTGCTCGTGCGCCACCGCTTTCCGGGCAAGGCCCTGATGAGCGCGGCGATCGACCTGCCGTTCGCGATCTCGCCCGTCGTGATCGGGCTCGCGCTGATCCTGGTCTACGGCCACGACGGCTGGTTCGGCGGCTGGCTCACCGATCAGGGGATTCAGGTCATCTTCTCGTATCCGGGAATGATCCTCGCGACGATCTTCGTGTCGCTCCCGTTCGTGGTGCGCGAGGTGGTGCCAGTCCTGCGGGAGATCGGGATCGAGCAGGAGCAGGCGGCATCGACGCTCGGCTCGACGTGGTGGCAGACCTTCTGGCGCATCACGCTTCCCTCGATCCGCTGGGGCCTGACCTACGGCGTCGTGCTCGCCACGGCCCGGGCGCTCGGAGAGTTCGGGGCGGTGAGCGTGGTTTCGGGAAAGGTGTCGGGCGAGACCGAGACCGCTACGCTTTTCGTCGAGCAACGGTTTCACCAGTTCGATCTGACAGGTGCCTATGCCGCCTCGGTCGTACTGGCGCTCATGGCGATTGCGGTGCTGCTGTCGATGAACCTGCTCAACTCACGGAGGAGTGCGTAGGTGGCCAACACAGGGATCGAAGTAGAGAACGTCTCGAAGTGCTTCGAGGATTTCCAGGCGCTGCGGGACGTGTCGATCACGGTTCCCGAAGGCTCCCTCACGGCCCTGCTCGGACCGAGCGGCAGCGGCAAGTCCACGCTGCTGCGCGTGATCGCCGGGCTCGAGCGGCCGGACACGGGCCGGGTGCTGATCTCGGGCCAGGATGCCACGCTGATGCGCCCGCAGGACCGCGGCGTCGGCTTCGTGTTCCAGTACGCCGCGTTCAAGCACATGACCGTCTTCAACAACATCGCGTTCGGGCTCAAGATCCGCAAGCGCGAGAAGCCGCGCATCCAGGAGCGGGTGCACGAGCTACTCGATCTCGTCCACCTGAACGGCTTCGCCGACCGCTACCCGTCCCAGCTCTCCGGCGGCCAGCGTCAGCGCATGGCTCTGGCCCGTGCCCTGGCGGTGGAGCCGAAGGTGATGCTCCTCGACGAGCCGTTCGGGGCGCTCGATGCGCGCGTGCGCAAGGACCTGCGCATCTGGCTGCGCCGCCTCCACGAAGAGGTGCACGTGACGACCGTGTTCGTGACACACGACCAGGAGGAGGCGATGGACGTCTCCGAGCAGATCGTCGTCATGAATGACGGCCAGCTGGAGCAGGTCGGCCCGCCCCGCCGGCTGTACGAAGAGCCGGCGAACGAGTTCGTGATGAGCTTCATCGGCCCTGTCAACCGCATGGGCGACGCGTTCGTCCGTCCGCACGACATCGAGGTCATGCTGGAGCCGAACGGCACGAGCAAGGAAGCGCAGGTCGACAGGATCGTCCACCTCGGCTTCGAGGTACGGGTCGAGTTCACGCTGCAGGACGGCGAGACCGGATGGGCCCAGCTCACCAAGGCGGAGTCAGATCAGCTCGAGCTGACGGATGGCCAGATCGTCTACGTGCGCGAGGGCGAGGCCCACGTCTTCCCGGAGGACAAGCGCAAGGAAAACCGAAAGGCCGCGGACGAGGGCGACGAGGTCCTAGCCGAAGGCTAGTGAGTGGTCCACGCCTGTGGGTCGCTCGTGATCTCCTCGATCACAGCCGGGAGCGTTCCATTGGCGATGTCGGCGATCGTCGTTTCCTCCAGCACGGCGCGGAGGTTCGCGCGGACCGCCACCCACAGCTTTCCGAGGGGCTCCGCGGCGCCCTGGTACTTGACGGTCTCCGGCGGCTCGCCGCGCACGCTTGCGAGCGGTCCCTCGACCGCGCGGATCACGTCGGCGATCTTGATCTCGTCAGCCGGCCGGGCGAGCCAGTAGCCGCCCTCCGTGCCGCGCTGGCTGCGAACCAGGCCGGCATGCTTGAGCTCGCCGAGGATGTTCTCCAGAAACTTCAGGGGAATGCTCTGGGCCTTGGACAGCGCCTCGCCTTTGATCGGGCCCTCCCCGGCCGAGGCCAGCTCGGCTGCCGCTCGCACGGCGTAGTCCACCTTCGCTGATACACGCATACGCGGCATTTTCCCATTTGATCACGGGACAAGCCTTCCGGCCCCGTGCCCGTGAGGCACAACGACCGCCTGGGGGGCAGGCGGTCGTTGCTGGGATCGGTGAGGCCTGACCATGCGGGGAGGGAGGCGCACAGTGGGGCCTGCCTCGTCCGGGACCTCTGTGTTCGCGCTCTTCCGTGAGGCGCCGGTGCATGTTAGCATCTTGCCTTGTATCTCTACTGACAAAGTAGAGATAGTTCGACAAACCAGCGGAGAGAGGAGCGGCACATGGGCACGCGGGGCGACCAGGAGGTGAGGGAGTTCGTGATCGCGGGCGCCAGGCGGCGCCTCCCATCCATGGCTCGGCTGGGTATGTCGGCCGCCCGGCCGAGCACACGCGCGTCGCCTAGAGCCCGAGCCTAGGTCAGAGCCCTGACCAGGGCCGTCGCAGCCGCGGCGCTGATCATCGTCACGACCAGCGACCTGCGCAGCGCGAGCGCGCCCGCAGCCGTCGCAAGCCCGGCCGCGCGGGCGTCGAACACGAGGTCCTGATCGTCGGCGAAGGTCTGCGTCATCACGAGCGCCGAGAGCAGCGCGGCCGCCAGCAGCGAGATGACGTGCAGAGCGGCGGGGGGCAGCGAGCGTCCGCCGAACACGACCGGCCCGGAGGCCTTGATCAGCGCGGTCGCGACGGCCAGCGCGCCGATCGTGATCCACACTTCGCTCATCGGCGCACCAGTCCGAGCGCCGCGCCGGCGCACGCCGCCAGCACGGGGATGCCGGGTGGGACGAACGGCGTGAGGGCCAGGGCAAGCGCCGCGCCGATCAGCGCCGCGGCCATGCTCATCCCGTCGCGCAGCTCGTTCACGAGCAGCGCGAGGAAGAAGGCAGGGAAGATCGCATCGAGCCCGAGGTCCTCGGGATTGCCGATCACGTCGTTCGCGAGCACGCCGATCGCGGCCCCGGCCACCCAGGCCGGGTACTGCACCAGGGTTGCGCCAAGCATGTAGGGCACGTCGTAACGCCCGCCACCGCGATTCGCCATCGCCCACGATGCATCCACCATGCCCTGACCCACCGCCGCGCGCGATGCCACGGACGCGCGAAGGGACGGGGCGATCGCGATTCCCATCGGGATGAAGCGCAGGTTCAGGAGGATGCCCGCGACGATCGCGGCCGCGGCGCCCCCGCCGTCGGCCAGTACGGCGGTGGCGGCGAACTGCGCCGCACCGGCGAACACGATCGCCGACATCACGACCGGCGCGATGTGTCCCATCAGGGGCTGCGCGACGACGCCGAACGAGATCCCGAGCAGCAATCCGGCCGCGGCGAGCGGGAGCCCCGCCCGCGCACCGGGAGCAAGCCGAGCCGTCAGGTCACGCCTGCTGCGAGCTACGGGACGAATACGCCCTGACGGGCGAACAGGGTGTTCGGTGCCGTCGACACCAGACCGTCGGATCCACCGTCGAACAGCTGTACCTGGCCGAGCTGCCAGGAGGAACGGACGCCCTCCTTGATCAGGCTCGGCACCACGGCGTCGAGCGTGGTGGCCACGCCGCATGCGCCACCCACCGTCGTGTCGGGCGTCGCCGCGCAGGTGACGGGCACGTTCAGCGGGAAGTCGTTCACGGTGGCCGGGTCGGTGCCGCCGCCCGCGAACTCGTCGTTGTGCTTGTCGGTGATGCGCACCAGCGTGTTGATCTGCAGCTGGCCGGTGTAGTCCGAGAGGTCGGTCTGCTTGCGCACGTCGGTGAGGCTCATTTCGATGTTCACGTCGGCCTCGTCCGCCGGCGTCGCGGGGTTGCCCGCGAACGCGGAGAAGCTCACGCTGCCGGTGGAATTCGCCACCTTGCCGTTTACGTCCGGTGCGCCGAGCGTCAGGTAGTCGGAGCGCAGCACGGGCGGGCTGCATGATCCGAAGCCCAGCGGCGGTCCATGCTGGCGGTTGGCCGAGGTGCAGCCCTTGAAGGCCGGCACGAGGGGTATCCGCACCCGGGTCGCGGTCTTGGGCCGGATGTACCCGCGGGGACGGTGCCCCTGCACCTCGACGGCCTGCTGGTAAGTCGGCCGGTTGATCCAGTGCATCGTGGGGACGGTGACGGCCCCGATCGGGCGGAAGCGGACGGAGTCGAAGCACCATTGGTCGCTCTTGCCGGCGGGGCACGTGTCCACGCGCTGTACTCCCGCGGTGCCGTGGTCCTCGTCGTAGAGGTCGCTCGCCGGGACGGCCAGTGCGTCCCCGAGTGCCTGGCGCAGCGCGTCGCGGCAGGCGGTCAGCGAGCCGTTGCCGCAGTAGGTGCGCGAGAAGGGATCGGCGGCCGACTGTCCGAGCACCCGCCGCAGGTCCTTCGACACGTAGCCCCACCAGCCGTCCTGGTAGGCGCTGCCGAGGTGGTCGCCGTGGTTGTTCGGCTCGTTGTCGAAGCCCTGCGCGCCGTGCACGGCGTCGAAGAATGCTGTTCCCATCTCGGGCTTGAACTCGGCCTCGAGCAGGCGGGGCCACCACGCGTCGAGGATCTGGACCGCGCTCGCATTGTCGTACTGGCCGTTCTGGTTGCGGTCGATCCGGTGCGCCCCTGCCGCTAGCCAAGCCTGGAGGGTGTTCACCGCGCTCACCTGCTGTGGATCGCTGGGAGTGCCGACCACCTGGAGCAGCAGCGGCAGCAGCTGCTTGGCGCGCAGGTCCGTGGTGCCGGCCTCCTCCATCGAGTCGATCAGCTCCGGCAGGCTCATCTTGCCCGCGCCCGCGAGGCGCTGATCGATCTGCTCGTCGAGCGAGTCCGAGCGGTAGATCGGCCCGTAGCCGAACTGGCCGTCAGCGGCGTCGAAGCCGGGCGCCTGCTTGTTGTTCCAGGAGGTGATGTAGTCCTGGTTGACGATTTGAGGGTGCTCAGCGAACGGCGTGTAGTCGGCGGTCTTGAAGGTGGTTTCCCAACCCTTCCAGTCGTACTCGCCCGTCCCCCAGTTGGGCAGGTCGGGATCGGCGCCGTCGGCCCGCTCGGGGTTGTCGCCCGAGTTGAAGTAACCGATGTCCCGGTCGTCGGCGTAGAACCAGTTGAACGTGAAGTTGATGTCCGAGACCACGCGCTGGAAGTCCTGCACGTTCTGCACCTTCGACGGCCGGTTGAGGTCGCCGAACGCCCGCGCCGAGTCCGCCTCGTGGAAGTACGTGGAGCGCTGGCGCGCGAACGCCACGGGCTCCCCGTCGACCCGGCCGCGCTTTGCGACGATCCCGTGCACCGTCCGCTGGGCCTGGAGCGTGTAGGTCTCGGGCGGCGAGGGGTCACCCGGGTTCGGGGTGATGTTGTTGACCCTCGTCAGCGTCTCCATCGCGCGGCACTGGCCCTTGTAGAGGTAATACGTGGACTGCAGGTTGGGCGGCGAGCCGCCGGGCTCGCAGAGCTTCTCCGCGAACGTGTCGATGATGTCCTGGCCCGCCGATGTCGCCGACCAGGCGAAGTCCTGGCCGCGGCCCAGCAGCACGTATGGGCTGACGCCGACGAACGCCGCTCCCTGGGCATCGATGTCGGGCCCGTGCAGGTCCTGCTCCAGCAGGATCTGCGGCATGAAGTACGCGACCTGCGGGCCGATCACGGCGACGGGGTGCCCGGACTCCGACTCGGCGCCCGACACGAGCAGCGCGTTCGACATGGCGCCGAGGTTGCCGAAGCCGCCGAGCAGGCCGCCGAGGCCGCCTGCCAGCAGGCTCGCACCGTTGTTGGGCGGATCCACGAGCGAGCCCTCGTCCGGAAGCGCAACTCCGGCGGTGCCGCGTGTGCGCGGATAGTCGAAGTTGCCGTTGCCGCTCTTCACGGTGGTCGGGGCCTCGGGGTCGTCCTGGCGGCGGAAGTCCCGCCAGGCCTGCTCGCCGGCCGCGCCGCCGTAGCGGTCCTTGGCCTCTTCGAGCACCTGCGCGCTGCCGAGCTCACCGCCGCCGCCCTTGCCGAAGATCCCGCCGATCAACGCGGCGGTGGCGATCACGTCGGTGGGCTTCCAGTCTTCGAGGGGCTTGGCGATCGCGGCGTACTCGTACGGCATCTTCGTGGCATCGGTCCGCGCCTCGGAGATGTACTGGTTGATGCCTGCCACGTAGTCGACGACGTCCTGCTGGAGGGCGGCGCCCTGGGCTCCGTAGAGATCGTCCGCCTTGTCGACCTGCTCCTGCAGGTCGGCCTCGGTGTAGGGCGCGCTGCTCCACACGTCGGCGTCCATCGCCTTGTTGGCGCCGCCGGCGAATCCGGAGAGCTGCGCCCGGCCGGCGTGGCGCAGCACGTCCCTGAAGAAGAGGCGGTCCTCGGCGCCCGCGTAGCCGGCACCGAAGGTCGTGTCCGAGCGCGTGAGGCCGTAGATGTGTGGCATCCCGAAGCCGCTGTCCCGCTGGATCGTGACCCCGGCGCGAGGACTGTACGTGCGCTCGACCTGGCCGGCCTGGACGCCGAAGCTCGCGTCCTTGAAGTAGTTCGGGATCTGAGCCGCGGTCAGGCCGGGGGTCGCATAGACCAGGTTCTCGTACATCGGCAGCTGGTCCCTCGTGTGGAGCGGATAGGTGCCGGCGAGCTGGAACTGTGCGAACTCCGCGGCGTTGAAGCTCCCGTTCGTGCCAGGCGGGAGGATGCTGCGGAACCCTTTGTAGTCGTTGGCCTGGTAGGGCTGCACCTGTGCTTCGGCCACGGGGGTCAGCGCCAGCGCGAAAGCGGCGACGAATACGACGAGGCCTCTCGTGACTTGCCGGTAGATCCGTTCCCTCCCCCCGGACCTGCTGCGTGCGCGCCCATTCCGGGCGCGCCGGAACCATATCCCAGCATCGGGGACACCGCAATCACCGCCGCTTGGCAGCGGACGCCGCACGAAAGCGCAGGGGACTAGTTTCTCGGGGCCGCGGGTAAACGGACATTTAGCATCGCGTCGGCCGCTCTGGTTGGCTGCGCGTCGTAACGATCGTCGATGATCAGGGGGGTCAGTTGACTGCATCCGGGCAGGTTCACGCTTCTTCCAGGCGTCTGGGATGGATCGGCGCGTTGTTCGCCGCCGCAATGATGGTCTCGATCGCGCTGGCGGTCGTGCCGGCCGGTGCCGGCGCGCATGCCGAGCGGGCGACCTTCTTCCCCAACCCGAACTTGGGCGCGTTCCCGGTGTACCGGAACTATGGCCCCGAGCTGGTGGTCTGCGCGAGGGATTCGAAGCGCCGGATCAAGGACGAGATCCAGGATCCCGTGGTGCGCCGCGACAACATGCGGCTGCGCTCGAGGTGCCGTTTCGACTCGATCCAGCGGGCGGTCAACCAGGCTCACAACGGCTACCGGATCAAGGTGCTGCCCGGGGTCTACGAGGAGAAGCGGTGGCAGACCCCCCCGCCCGGCTGTGAGGACGAGTACCAGAACACGAGCGCGCTGTCCTACGCGCAGCACCGCCAATGCCCGAATGCGCAGAACCTGATCGCGATCCTCGGGGACACGAACGACGACCGCATCTGCGACTCGAAGTGCAATATCCAGATCGAGGGCACGGGAGACGACCCCGGGGACGTGAAGATCGAGGGTGAGAAGCTGAAGCTGAACGTGGTCCGGGCCGACCGCGCGGACGGGATCTTCCTGAAGAACTTCCAGGTCGAGTTCTCCGACTTCAACAACATCTACGTGCTCGAGACGAACGGCTTCCACCTCGACGGGATCGTCTCGAAGTACAGCCGTGAGTACGGGATCCTGTCGTTCACCTCCGATCACGGCATCTACGAGAACTGCGACGCCTCGTACAGCGGCGACTCCGGCGTGTATCCGGGCTCGGGCCCGAACGCCCGCCACGGCCAGCCTGACGCACACGGCCACGTGTACGGGATCGAGATCCGCAACTGCAACTCGCACGACAACACGATCGGCATGTCCGGCACCGCCGGCAACGGCACGTGGGCGCACGACAACCGCTTCCACGACAACTCGGACGGCGTCACGACCGACTCGTTCGCGTCGGGCCACCCCGGCATGCCGCAGGACAACTCGAAGTGGTCGCACAACCTGATCTACTCGAACAACAACGACCTCTTCAACGCCGAGCGGGACGCGTACTGCCAGCAGGTGCCGTGGGAGGACCGTGACCCGCAGAAGGTGTGCCCCACGTTCCAGGTGCCGGTCGGCACGGGCATCCTGATCGCCGGCGGCAACGCGAACGTCGTCGAGGAGAACTACGTCTTCGACAACTGGCGCCGCGGCACGATGCTGCACTGGGTGCCGGCCGCCCTGCGCGGCGAGCAGGACAACGCGAAGACCTACGACACCTCGTCGAACAACCGCTACACGCGCAACTGCATGGGCACGCGTCCGGCCAGCCTGGTCAACGTGAACTTCACGACATGCGCCGGCACCCAGGACAAGAACGGCGTGGACTTCTGGTGGGACGAGGAGGAGGGCCAGGACTGCATCGAGGAGCAGGCCGGCTGCGTCGACAACGAGAGCGTCAAGGGGAACTGCTGGGACTCGAATACCGGCTTCGGCGGCACGTACACCAGCGACCCGGTGGCCCTGCTCCTGCCGACCTGCCCGGGACTCGATGCGACCCGTCCCGGTAACAACGCGAAGCAGGCCACGCTGGTGCCCTGCGCGACATGGGACCCGCAGACCAACCCGGACCCGCCCGGGTGCGACTGGTTCACGCGGCCGCCCGAGCCGTAGGCCCCCGTTTGGATAGGCGTTAGCGTTCGGGCATGGATGCCCGGGGCATCGCGTGGTTGTCCCTCGTGGTCGTTGCGCTCGTGGCGGGTTGCGGTGACGACAAGCCTGCGAAGGATTCGCTTGCCTGGTTCGACACGCCCAGCGTGATCGTTCCCCCGACCCTGAAGGGGGATCGCATCCTGCAGGCAGAGGTCCGCAACGACTCGGACCACAAGGTGCGCGTGGAAGCGGCCACGATCCGGGTCTTCGACAACAACGGGCGGCGGGTAAAGGCGTCCGCGACGTTCGCCGAGGGCTACGTCCACTCGCTCTATCCACCGACCCGGGGACCGGCCAGCCTGCCCGACTACGAGCTGGAGCGCCTTGGCAAGCTCGCCGAGATCGATCCGGGGAAGACAGCCAGGATCACCGTGTCCTGGCGGGAACCGAAGGGTCGCCGCACGGCGGCGACGATCGACTACGGGCAGGGGAAGCTGACGATCCCGCCGGAGAGTCTGCGCCAGGCCGAGCGCGAGCTGTAGCGCTCAGCGCCGCCTGAGCAGCAGGATCGTCAACAGGACGATCAGGGCGGCCTGGGCGCGCAGGGCGATGCTCGTCGCGTCGACCGCAGGTTTCCACTCGACCCGGTCCGCCCGGATCACGAAGGCCACGACGGGACGAGCCCGGAACGCGAGCCCGAGCCCCGAGCCCGAACCTGTCCGCCCCTCGGGTTCGTTCCCCTCGCCACCACCGCCGCCTCCCAGGCTGCGCACGCTCGCGGCTGGAATCACGACGACGCCGTCGCGCTCATACGGATCGCCATAGACGCGCCGCACCGATACCGCGTCCTGCGCCTGGGTAAGGACCTCGTGTACGTCCATCCGGGCACCTCCGCCCCTTTTGTGGTTCGGGGGAGTTCTACCTTTCTCGCAACCCGTCAGTCGAGCAACCCGCGCCGCTCCGCGACCGCGACCGCCTGCGCGCGCGAGCGCACGCCGAGGCGCCGGTAGAGGAGCGAGGAGCGGTTGCGCACGGTCTTCGGCGAGACGCCCAGCGCGCCGGCGATCTCGGCGGTCGGCCGACCTCCGGCGAGCAGCCGCAGGAGCGTTTGGTCGGCGGCCGGCGCCTGCGTGCGCTGCGCGCGCAGCAACGAGAGCAGCAGACCGAGCAGCGCAGGCGTGACGAAATGGTCGCCGCGGGCCGCGGCCCGGACGGCCGCTGTCAGCTCGGCCGTGCCGTCGCCCTCCACGACGAATGCGCACGCTCCGGCTGCAACGCAGTCCAGCATCAAGTGCACGTCGGGATGCTCGAGCGCGAGGACCACCTCATCGGCCACGTGGTCGCGCGCGGTCGCGCAGGCCGCGGCGACATCGCCGATGCCACGCTCGCACAGGATCACGACGGCGGCCCGCTCTGCTGCGCGCCGCGGCAGCTCGGCCCGGGCGTGTACAGCCAGCCCCGGCACCTGCGAGAGCAGCTGCGCGAGCCCCAGGCGCAGCACCTCCGGTGCGCAAACCAGCTCGACGTCGATCGGGTCCCGCGGTGCGATGACATCCCTGTCCACGACGTAACTCATACCGGGTTGGCGGCTAAGAGCCCCTTTCGAAAAGAGGAGCTGAGCTCAACTCGGCGAATCCCATAAAGCGTCAACTCCGAAAGGGAGGGCGCGATGGCAAAGCAGATCGTCTCCGAAGAGCTGTGGGAGATCGTCGAGCCGCTGAT
>JBBRDT010000046.1:0-26866 GCA_038203635.1 Solirubrobacterales bacterium | reverse complement strand
CGCTTGGGCGCGCCTGGTGCCGGGTGCTCTGGCGCTGTTGGCAGGACGGCGCTCCCTACGACCCCGCTCGCCACGGCAACCTCACTCGACTGATCGAAGCCAGGGGTTGACACAGGGCGTCTCATGCACGCACCACGTCGCGCGCCTGTGACGCGAGACCCTTCGTAAGCATCGACGCGCCCTCCTCCGCAAGCACGACACTTCCTTCCGGGCCGAGCACCCGCGCGACCTCGGTGGTGAAGTAGCGCCCGCCCGACAGCACCTCGCGCGTCGGCCCGTCGGCCACCACGCGTCCGCGTCCGAGCAGCACGCAGCGCCGCGATGCGCGTGCCGCGAACTCGATGTCGTGAGTCGCGACGAGCACCGCGGCCCCGGCTGCCGCGAGGCGACCGAGGCGCTCTGCGAGCTCGCGCTTTCGCGCCTGGTCCATACCGCGAGTCGGCTCGTCGAGCGCGACCAGGGCTGGTGGGTGCCCGCCTCCGATCCCGCGCCCCGCCAGCACGATGCCGAGCGCCAGGCGCTGGCGCGCGCCGCCCGCGAGGTCGCGCGGATCGCACTCCCCGGCGTCTTCCAACCCCAGGTCCGACAGCGCCGCAGCTGCGGCGCTGTCGGGCAACTCGTCCACGACCCGCTCGTGCAGGAAGTAATCCGACGGGGTCTGCAGCAGCAGCGCGACCTCCCCATCCGCGCGGACCGTCCCGCGGTCGGCAGTGACAACCCCCGCTGCGGTGCGCAGCAGCGTGCTCTTTCCCGCGCCGTTGCGACCCAGCAGCGCAACCATCTCGCCACCCGACACATCGAGCGACAGGCCGCGCAGCGCCACCGAGCCTGCATCTGTCCCGTCGCCGAACTCGACCCATACGTCACTCATGGAAAGCGCGGCCGCCGCCTGGGGTCGCGGCTGCGCCTCCGGGGCGGAGCGCACCAGGGAGACGTCACGCAGGCGCGTGCGTGCTTCCTTGACCGTGACCGGGAGCGGCCGGATGCCGGCCAGCGAGAACATGCGCGCGGCGGGCGGTACGAGCTCCGGGCGATGCCGTGCGGCCCACTCGAGAAAGGCGCCGGGCGAACCGTCGCAGGCGACCGCTCCGCGGTCGAGCGCGATCACTCTGTCCGCCCCCGCGAGACACCGTTCGAGCCGGTGCTCGCCGATCAGGACCGTCGTCCCCCACTCCTCGTTCAGGCGGCGCAGCTGCGACAGCAGCTCCTCGCCGGCGACGGGGTCGAGTTGCGACGTGGGTTCGTCCAGCAGAAGCAGCCGGGGTCCGGCCACCAGCGCCGCGACAAGCGCCACCCGCTGCAGCTCTCCCCCGGACAGCGTGCGCATCGGCCGCTCGAGCAGGCCCTCGATCCCGAACGCGAGCGCCCCTTCCTCCACCGCCCGTGCAGCGCCGGCGCCGCCGTGGCCGCGGCTCTCCAGCGACAGCTCGAGCTCGGCCCGCACGCCGTTCATCACCAGTTGCGATTCGGGGTCCTGGAAGACCATCGCCGCAACGTCGGCGACGCCGGCGGGCCCGTGCTCTCGCGTGTCGCGCCCGCAGACCATGACGCTCCCGGCCATCTCGCCCCCGAAGAAGTGTGGGACGAGCCCGCAGGCCGCGCGCATCAGCGTGGATTTCCCACTGCCCGACATCCCGGCGAGCACCGTCATCTCGCCCTCGCGAAGCGCCAGGTCGACGTCGGCCAGCGCGGGCCGCCCATCGCCCGGGTAGCGATAGGTGACGCCGCTCATGCTCAGCACGTCAGGCACGCGCCGGTCCCGGATAGACGCTGCGGCGAGCGCGACGGCGCAGGGCGAGCACGAACGGCGCGAGTGCGATCCCCGTCAACGCGCACGCCGCGCAGACGACCGTTGCGCCGGCATCGGCTGCAACCGTCGGATAGGGATCGAACCATCCGGCCCCGGAGAGCCGCACAGCTACCGGTACCACCACGAGCAGGAGTGCCGCCAGTGCGAACGCGCGGTCGTCGCGCGACCACGGCAACCGCTCGCGCACGCCGCGCCTTCCCGGCACGCGGCCGCCGTAACCGCGCATCTCGAGCGACGCCGCGGCATCCATCGCCCGCTCCAGGGCACCGGCTCCCAGCGCCCTTGTCATGGTGCCCGCGCGTCGCAGCCGGGCGAGCCGGCCGTGGGCAAGCACGGCATCCGCGCGCAGCCCGTAGGCCTCGCGCATGCGTTCGGCGTCATGTGCGAGGAGCGGGACCATCCGCGTGGCAAGCGATGCGGTGAGTGCGGAGCGGGGCGCGATCCGTCTCAGCCCGCGCAGCACCCGGTCAGGGTCGACGACCGCCGAGTACAGCGCGAACGCGAGGACGATGACGATCACCCGCAGGCCCGCGAGGGCACCGAACACGACGGCCTCGAGCGTCACGTCGAGCGTCCCGTACAACGGCACGGACGGCCCTTGCACGATCAGCGTCAGGCCCTCGCGCGACACCAGCGGGTTGATGGCAGCGACCATCACTGCGAGCGGGACGGCAAAGCGCGCGGCGCTGCGCAGCTCGGCTCCCACCCCGGCGGCGAGCCCGGCCGTGATCACGCACGAGAGGGCCCCTGCAAGCATCAGGGGATTGCGAGTGACCAGCGCGGCGACGCAGGGGGCGAGGGCGAACGCGGCGGCGACTCCCGCCCGCGTTGCATGCAGCGGCGACCCGGTGTCGCGGTATGTCGGCACGAGCGGCGTCATCCGCCGCCGGCATCGACGGGGAGCGGTATCGCCTCCGGCGTGCCGGAGGCGGCGACCGCAAAGCGGTTGCGCAGTGTCGCGCGGTCGAGCAGCGCGACGGCCCGGTCCACCCCCGCGGTGTCGGTACCCGACACGACCCACGTCGGCTGCTGCTCCTCGAAGCGCGTCGCGGCCAGGAGCCCGGTTCCCGGGCCGAGGGTTCGCACCGTGCGGCCCTTCGCGTCGAGCAGCTCGACGTCGAATCCATCGCCCTGCTCCACCGGGCGGGCGAAGACGCCGCTCTTCCCCGGTCCCTCCTCGAGCATGCGGGCAGCTCCGTCGGGCCGGATGTCGGCCCAGTCGCCCACGACCACACGTAGCGTGTCCTTGCCGACAGGCGTCCCGACCGCGGCGATGGCCGTCTCGATGCCCACGCTCTCGAGGCGGTCACGAACGACGTCACACTGCTCGTTCGCGTCGGGCGCGCAGTCGAGCCGGACCGGAAAGCGCTTCCCGTCCGAGCCGTGCAGGAAGGGCTCCGGGTAGGAGCCGACCACCGCGGGCACGCGCATCGCCGCGCCCCAGTCGCGGTAGTCCCACCACACTTGGTCGCCCGCGTGGACCTTGCGTTCGGCCGCGCCCTTGTCGGCCTCGATGCCGTTCACGAAGTAGAACCAGTCGCGACGCGTCCCTGCCGCCGCCTGCGAGCGCACGCCCTCGATCGCGTTCACGAAGCGCCCGCCGTAGCGCGTTTCGATATCCGCCTTGCGCGACAGGAAGCGCAGGACCGTCTCGCCCCCGGGCACCGGATCCTCGCGCGCCTGCAGGAGACGTTTCGCCCCGAAGTCACGTGTCACGGTGAGGGCCGCGCTGCCCTCCTGCGGGTTGTCCGAGCCCACGCTGCAGCCGGCGAGCACAGTCGCCAGTGCAGCGAGAGCGACCAGGCGCGCGCGCCTCACTTCACCTCGTACAACAAGGGGAAGGAGGGCAGCGCCCCGGGAGCGCCGGCCGACAGCGTGTAGCGGCCCTGCGAGGGAGCGGTCAACGTCGCTGTGCCGCCGGCGTCGGTGACCGCCGTCACCGGACCCAGCGAAACGCGTGCGCCGGCCGCGGGCGCGACGTGCCGGTCGTTGTCATACGCGCGTACCCGGACACGCAACGACCCACCCGGCGGCCCGGACGTCGCGTCCGGGACGACGCGCAGCGAGCGCTGGCAGCTGCGGGTCGCGGGGTCGAGCACGCAGTAGAGCCACAGCACACGGTCGCCGTTGCGCAGTCGCGGGCCGGCGACATCCGCGGCCCCGACGTTGCGCGCGAAGTCGTTGACCTTGTAGACCCAGCCGTCCTGGCCGCGATTGAGATCGGTCGCGATACGGTCCACGAAGAGCTGGCCGGAGCTGCCTGCCCGCCGCCGCTCGCAGCTTCCGAAGTCGCGCAGATGCCACCCGATGCGCTGCCTGTCGAGAGCGCGGGCCAGCGCAGCCAGCGGTGTGGCGCCCGACACCTTGCACGCGCGACGCGACGCCCGAACCACCGTCGGTCGCGCCTGCAAGGTCACCGCCTCCACCACCGGTCCGCGCTTGCCCACGACCATCACCTGCACACGTGCAGGTGCCCTGGCGCTGGTGGTGTCCCGCGAACGGGACACCACCTTGAACTCGACACGGTTCTTGCCTGACACGAACTTCTCGTCCCGGTTGCGACGGCCGTCGAACGCCTTCACGTCCAGCACGTAACGCCCCGGCGGGAGGGCTCGCGGCAGGAGGTACGACCAGTTGCGGTTCGACCCGATCGCGAAGAAGAACACCTTCTTGCAATGGGTCCCGACGAACCGCTCGCGCCGGCCGCTCCACCACTGGCAGCTGCGGCCGCGCACGTGACGCCGCAGCGCGATCTTCACCTCGCGCACTCCGCTGGGGTCGTCGCCCACCACGCCCTTCAGCAGCCGCGGGCCGCGCCGGTACCTGCGCCCGTTGCGCGGTCCGCTGATGCGCGCGACGGGCGCCGCCGAGTCGGTCACCTTTCCCGGTGGGACCGACAGCGTTGGCACGAAGGTCGAGCACAGGCCCGATCCGGGCCGCTCCACGCATATTTCAAGGGTGTTGGAGCGCACGGATCCGGGCCGCTCGGCCTTCAGCGCTCGAATGCCCTCCATCTCGAAGGGCACCTGAAGGCGCCCGTCCGGGCCGCTCGCACCGGGCACGCCCGCGATGGTCGCACCCTCAAGCGGCTGCCCGGTCGTGCCGTCCGTCACGGTGACCGCCGAGGTCGTCCCGACCTCGGCACGCGCCGAACCGTCCAGCTTCAGCAGTGGCTTGCCGAACGAGTCGAAGGTGAAGACCACCTGGTCAGCCGTGGCGACGGGCTGCTGACAGCCACCGACGTCGGGGAATTGGTAGTTCAACGCGTAACCCCAGTAACGGAAGTTGACCGGGTCCTGGGCCTCGGAGCCGATGCGCTCCACCGCGAAGTCCTGGAATGTCGGGTTCCACGAGCCTCCCCAGCCGCCGGTGATCGGCGCGTCGTCGAGCGCGGCCGTCATGGTGGGGACCGGCGAGGGGTTGGCGCCGCCGTTGGTGCCGTCGCACGAGTGTGGGCCATCGCCTTTGTCGATCTGCTTCCCGTCGGTCGTCACCGGGCCTTCGAAGATCGTCGAGGACGAGCCCTCGACACGTAGGTTCACTGTTACCGGGGCGGCCTGCGCAGTTGCACAGGCGACCAGTGCGACGAGCACGGCCGGCGCCCAAATCCTCGGCTTCATCTCTGAGCCTTCCCTTCCTCGAGGGTGGTTATGGCGTGGCCGGAGACAGGTATCCTGGCTCCCGGGTCATTCCGCCGCGCCTTCCCGTGGAAGCGATGCTTCCCAGTGGCTCCCGGCCCGTCTCGAGACGGCTCGGGTACGACGAACACTCCCGGTCACAGTGGCGGGACCGCGCCGGATTTGCACCGGCTTCCCTTCCACCGACCTCTGGCGCGCAGTCTACTTCCTGGCCGCCGGTCGGCATCGCCGGTGCCCTAACCTGCTGCGGTGCTCGCGGTCGCAGCGGTCATCCTCGCCGGCACGGGAGCGGGTGTGTTCGCGGCACGGCGCCGCCCCGACGCGACTGCGATCGCGGACCGGATGCTGTGGGTGAGCCTGTGGGCGATCCTCCCGGTCGTCACCTTCTTCAACTTCGCGCGCTTCGAGCCCTCGGCCGACGTCGGCGCCGGGCTGCTGTTCGCCTACCTGGGACTGGCCGTCGCGCTCGCCGTGGCATTCGTGCTCGCGCGCGGACCGCTGCGCCTCGAGGGTCACACGCGCGGCGCATTCATGTGCGCCGCGTTCCATGCGAACACCGGCTTCCTGGGGCTTCCGTTCACCGCCGCGCTGCTCGGCCGCGACGCGCTGCCGGAGGCGATCACCTACGACCAGCTCGTCTCCACGCCGTGGCTCCTCGTGGTGGCCTTCTCCATCGGCGCGGCGCACACCGCGCGTGACGGGGAAAGGCGTGTGCGGGCGTTCCTGACACGCAATCCGGCGCTGCTCGCGATGGTGGCCGGACTGCTCGCCCCGGACTCGCTCGCGCCGACGCCGGCGGTGGATGCCGCGAACGTGCTCGTCGTCGCGATGGCGCCGCTCGGCTTCTTCGCCCTCGGGGTCTACGCGACCGCCGGCGGGCACGAGGGCGTGCGGTTCCCGCCGTCGTTGACGCGGCCGGTCGTGACCGCCGTGCTGGTGAAGCTGACCGTCCCCGTCGCGGTCGTCGCCGGCTGCGCGGCCCTGATCCACGACGTGCCCGACGCGTTCATCGTGCAGGCGGCGATGCCGACCGGGCTCAACTCCCTGCTGCTGGTGGCCGCCTACAGGCTCGACCGGGCGATCATCTCGGGAGCAATCGTCTACTCCACCCTCGCCGTGCTCGCGTGGGGACTGGTGGCGTCCGCGGTTTCGTAGCGATACGCTCGTGGCGATGGACCTGCGCGCGACCCAGAAGCCCCTCAAGGAGCGCTACCGGGAAGATCCCTCCGCATCGCGGATCACGCTCACCGCGAAGGGCAGCCAGACCGACGTGCCGATCACGTGCTCGGTTGACATCGGCCGCGCGACATATGAGGCCCAGGCCCACCCAGGCGTCGGCGGGCTCGGGACCGGAGCCTGCTCGGGCGATCTCCTGCTGGGCGCGCTGGCGGCATGCGCGCAGCTCACATGCCAGATGGTGGCGACGTCCATGAATATCCCCTTTCGCACCATCGAGGTGAGCGTCGAGGGCGACCTCGACCTGCGCGGCACGCTCGGCGTCGACAAGTCGGTGAGCGCCGGGTTCGAGGAGATCCGGCTGCGCCTCGACATCGACGCGCCGGAGGCGACCGGGGAGCAGCTGGAGTCGCTGCGTGAGAAGACGGAGCGCTACTGCACGGTGTTGCAGACGCTGGTTTCGCCGCCGCGGATCGAGGCGAAGCTGACGGGCCTCTAAGGAGACTGCATGGACTCCAGATGAGCCAGCATGCCCGGCGTCTTCGATGCGACCATTCCCAGCCGTCCCTGCTGCGGGTCAAGCAGGCGAAAACCGATCACCTGGCATTCGACGAAGCCGGCCCACTCGAGCATCCGGCGCAGCACGTCCGGGCCTGTCGGCAGCCAGTTCAACCCATAGATGCCGGACAACAGCAGCTCCTTGCTCTCGTTCTCCATTGCGAGATGGCCGTCCGGCATCCCTTCGCGCGTCGAGGTGTCGACGAAGATCAGCTCGCGCGTCAGGTCAGCGGCGATCTTCAGCCCTCGGATTGGGTCGGGAAGGTGATAGAGCAGGCCATTGAAGAACGTCACGTCGAAGGGTTCCAAGTCGAGGTCGTGGACCTCGAACGTCATCTCCTCGTACTGTCGACAGCCACTGACGAAACGGGCTTGGTCGATCCAGTGCTGCCGCGCATCGAAGCCAAAGCAACGGCCGGCACCCGACTCGCGGGCGAGGAAGCTGTAGCCCCCGCGCCGTCCTACCGACCACCGTGCGCGCCGGGCACACGAACGGCACATCGGACTCCGGATGACGCTCGCGCCAGTCGCGCGTGCTGATGCCCTCGGCTATTTCGAGCTCGTGACACCAAGGCCCGAGCGAATCCATCTTCTGCTGAAGCGAAACGGCCGTGTCCTGCACCCGGCCAGCCTATCTCCAAGGGAAATGGTCTCAATCGTCAAAGCGCGCCGACCCCTCCACCCAAACCACCCCTGGAGCCGACATCGGCCGCTCAGCTACTTGCGGCCGCGGCTGAGTAGCCCGTAGGGGATTCGAACCCCTGTTTCCGCCGTGAGAGGGCGGCGTCCTAGGCCAGGCTAGACGAACGGGCCATGCGAGCTGATCATTCTAGACAGACCCGCAGAACCCATCGAGTGATGCATTTGCTCCCCCATGGGGGAGCAAAGAGAACATCCAGATGCGGGCGGAGGGACTCGAACCCCCACAGGCTTACGCCCACGGCGACCTGAACGCCGCGCGTCTACCAATTCCGCCACGCCCGCGTGGTGGTGCAGACCGGAAGTCTAGCCCCGCCGGGAGGCCGCCACGTGGTCCGCGGTGCGGTGCGCGAGCGACATGATCGAGATCATCGGGTTGACTCCCGGCGCGGTCGGAAACGCCGAGGCGTCCCCGATCCATACGCCCCTCGTGTCGTGCAGCTCCCCGTGCCCGTCGGCGACCGAGGTCGCCGGGTCCTTTCCCATCCGGCACGCGCCCATCTGGTGCGCCGTGAAGCAGACGATGTCGAGCGGCCCGTAGGGAGCCTGCTCGATCGCCCGCAGGAACGGGTCGAGGTCCTCGCCGCGCCGCCATCCGATCCGGTCGGAGTGCAGCGTGAAGATCTCGGCGGCGCCAGCCGCGTGGTGGAGCCGCGCCAGCTCGACGTTCGCGCGGACCGCGACGCGGTGGTCGACAGGATCGTCGAGGTCCCAGCGCACGACCGCGCGCCCGAGGCTGTCCACGACGACCTCGCCGCTCCCATGGTCGCGCTGGACGCTGATGAACGGGGCCATGAAGCGAAGCTTCGCCATCTGGCGCTTGTGGTCGGCGCCGCCCGACCAGGGCAGTGAGGCGCTCCAGAGACCGGGGAAGATTCCTGTCGCTTCGATCAGGAAGCCGTAGCCGTCCTCGAGCCCGGCGAACGAGTCCGACACGAGCGACTGGAGCTGACCGCGCCAGCCCTCCACCGGGTCGTCGTAGACGCCGTTGACGGCATAGGCGGGATGCAGGCGCAGGTACTTGCCGACCGCAGGCCCGCCGATGCCCGAGCGCAGCAGCAGCGCGGGTGACTCCACCCCACCGCACGCGATCACGACAGTCGGCGCCTCCACCCTGACGTCCGTCTCGCTGCCGTCGTCGCGCGTGACGGTCGCGGCCACTCCCACGGCGCGGCCCCCTTCGGTCAGCACGCGATCGGCCCTGCACTGCACGACGCAGCGCGCGCCCGCATCGGACGCGTCCTGCAGCCAGGTCTTCATCGTCGAGCGCTTGCAGCCGTGCTGACACCCCATCGAGCAATACCCGCAGAACTCCGGGTCGTCGGTGGGTGCCGCGTTGCGCATGATCGGCCGATGCTCCATGCCGAGCGCGTCGAGCCCTTGCATCAGCAGTTGGTGCGTGCCGTTCTGGCGCGTCATCTCGGTATTCGTGCCGAGCCGTTGCGACACGGCATCGATGTGATCGCGCTCGTACTCGGCGGCGTCGATCCCGTCCAGGCCGTGCTGCGCCCACTCGTCTCGGATGTGCTGCGGCGTCCTGATGCAGTTCATGTAGTTCACGATGGTTCCGCCACCGAGCGTCGACCCCGCGAGCACCGCGATCGAGCCGTTCTCCGACGTCAGCAGACCGCCACCCAGGTAGAGCTCGAACATGCCCGGGATCTCCAGTTGGTTGAAGTCCGCTTCGTTGCGATAGGCCCCCATCTCGAGCACGAGCACCGAGAGTCCCGCCTGCGCACAGCCGGCGGCGATCACCGCGCCACCTGCGCCCGAACCGACCACGCACACGTCGGCGTTGAGCGTCGCCGACGGGCCCGACACGTCCTCGACCCGAATCGTCTTCGGTGCCTGCGCCGCGGACGGCGCGCGCGACGTCGGTCCCGGATACCCGAGTGCCTCCCAGTTCGGGTTGAGGCCCTGTTCGTCCGGCAGCGCATAGAAGAACATCAGCGTGAGGCCCTTCAGCGCATGCAGGCCGTGGCGTGCGTCGAAGCTCGAGGCGGCGGTCTCGCTCACCATGTCGGTCCGCGCGGGAAGGGATCGGGTCGCGAAGTCCCGCTCGGCAAGCGCGTCCAACAGCTCTGCCGTGGCGGCGATCTCGTCCGGCGTCATCGCATCCGCCATCAGTCCCTCGATCTGATCCGCGACACCGACTTCGGTTGCGGGCCGCGCCAGGAAGCTCGCCTCGACCGGATCTGACCCGTCCGGGTCGACCGCCGGGACCCACGTGTCACAGAGCGCCTCGAGAGTGCGTTTCTGGCGCTCGCTCAATACACCCGCCACGACGGCCACGGGTCCCTCCTCTCCTCGCTCACCTCAGGCGGCGACAGCGCCGCGCACCGGCAATCCTAACGCTGGCTTACCGGTCGCCGGCGGGAGGGGTCTGACCGCGCTCTTCCGCGGCGATGCGCTCGAAACGGTGCTCGAGCTCGCCCTTGGCCCGGTCCGAGAGCTTCGCGGAGCCCTGCGTCTCGTTGTCGAGCGCGCGCAACATGAGGTGGGAGTCCATCGCCACGCCCTGGCGCTCGGCCTCCGCGCGGGCGTCGGTGAGGATGCCCTCGAGCTCGGCATCGAGACCCGCCTCACGCAGGATGCGCTGCAACTCCGTCTCGACCTCCTGGCGATCCGAGGGCGACGGTTCGGGCGTCCCGTTCGGTGCCGGGGCCGGAGTTGGTGCTGGGGCTGGAGAAGGCGCCTGGGCGGGAGGTGGCGGTTGGTCTGCGACCGGCGGTTCGGCAGGAGTCGGTACGTGGGCGCCATTCGAGACGTGGGCCCCGTTCACCTGAGCGGTCTCGTCGACGGCGGGTGGCACGATCGGCGCCTTGATCGTCGCCGGCGGGACGACCGGAGCCTTCGGCGGGTCGACCGGGGGCGCGCTATGCGCAACCGGGACGACGGGCGCCTCGATCGTCGCGGGCGAGATCACGGGCGCCTCGACTTCAGGCGGCTCTGGCGCGGACACCACCGGGGCGGGGTCCTCCTGATCTCCGGCGGGCTTGACAACGCCGGCGGCGGCGGCCGCAGCGGCCGGCGAGAGCATGCGGGATCCGCCGACACCGAGCCCGCCTGCCAAACCCTGGGACTTGGCCACTGCCCCGGACATGCCCGCAGCGCCCAGGTCTACCGCCTGGCCGTCGAGCATGGATGGAAGCTTTCCGTCGGGGTTGAGGAGCGTAGCCAGCTGCTCGTCGTCGTAGCGGCGGAACTTGGTCCACGCGACGGCCCCCAACCCACCGAGCACGATGAATATCCCGAGGAGGCCGACGAGGGCCGCGGTGCTGTTGGCGTCTTCGGTCGCGCGGTCCCGCGGGTTGGTCGAAACCGGTGGTTGCGGGGCGTCCTCGGCGCCGCGAGCGTACGGGTCGAGCGGAGTGATCCATGCCCTGGCGTCCTTCGGAGGCACGAGCGGCGTGACCGGCGTGACCGCCGTCGGCGGCGTCGGCAGGGAAGGCTTGGCAGGCGTCTGCAGACCGGGCTTGACCGGCTTCGGCGTCGTGAGCTTGGGAGCCGGCGTCGGCGTCGGAGTGGCCTGCGGAGTCGGCGTCGGAGTGGGCGTGACGTCGGGCTGCGAAACCGGCGGAGTGGGTGTCGTCACCGGTGGCGGCTCGGCGGGCCGGTAGCCCATCTTCTGCTTCAGCTTCCAGGGGCTGTTCTCGCAAGCGTCGTTCGCGAGCACCAGGACCAGCCGCGCGTCGCGCCGCTTGTCGCCCAGGTTCGGCATGCGGAACTTGCGCGACACCGTGTCGGTGTCCGCGATGTCCTCCTTGACCTCCCGGGTATTGACCTTCAGGAGGTACTCGGTACCGGGCGTGACGTTGCTCACCTCGATCGGCACAAGCTGCTTGGCGGTCGCGTACGGGAGGGTGTCCGCGAAGACAGGCTTGGGGCAGGCTGCAGCGTCCAGCGCATCGGGGGCCTGCGCCCCAGCGACCAGCGTCCCTGCCCCCACGGACACGACCACCACGCACACGCCGAATGCAGCTCGTAGACGGCTACTCATGCAGTTACGACCCCCTCCTAGGCCGTCCCGGGAAAGGCGAGGGTACCAAAGGCGAACTCGCATATACAGCGGTTTCCAGGCCCATGTGAGTACCGCCGCACCGCCGCTCAGCGGCGGGCGCTGCCGCCCTTCGACCGCTTCCGGACGACGACCCTGGCCTGCTTGGACGTGGCGCCCATGCAGCGCGCCGTCTGGGACACCCGGGCACGGTAGATGTAGGTGCGCACGGGCCGCGTGGATGACTTGAAGCTTCCGCTGGTGTTGGTGACCGCGACCTCGAAGGTCTGGAAGCGACTGGTGCCCGCCTTGCGGCGCTGGATCGCAATCTTCTGGCGCGAGCGACAGCTCGCCGGGCCACCCGATACCCGCAGCAGGCCCTTGAGCCGCAGGAGGGCGCTGCTGCTCACCCGCCGCTTGCCCGGCACGAGGGTGAGTCCGCGCAGGACTCGCGCTTGCACCGTCGGGTTACCGTCTTCGTCGCCCTCGGCGCCGAGGTCCACGGGTGTCGGGTCCAAGTCGTCGTTGACGATCGTGCCCTGGCCCTGCGGATCGACGATCGAGGCGTTGGCCGATGGCTCCGTGAGGTTCACGAAGAAAGTCTCGCCGGCTTCCTCCAACGTGTCGCCCACGACGGGAACCGTGATCGTCTGCGTCGTCGGGCCGTCCTGGGCGAAGGTCAGCGTGCCGCTCTGCGCCGTGTAGTCGAAGGGCGCCCTGGCGGTGCCGTCCGCGGTCGCGTAGTTCACCGTGACGTCGCCGCTGTCGGTGCTCGACAGCGTGGCGGTGAACGTCGCGCTCGTGGTGCCCGTGCTGCCCTCGGTCACGGTCACGTCGCCGATGCCGATCGTCGCGTCGTCGTCCAGGATCGTGGCGACCCCCACAACGGTCTCCGGAAGACCAGTGGCCCTGAGCTCCATGGTGAAGTACTCGATCGGCTCGTCCTCGGTGTCTCCAACGACAGGCACGATGAGCGTCTTGGACGTCTGGCCGTTGGTCTCGCCATTCGCGGCGAAGAACGTGAGCTGGCCGGCCTGCGCGATGAAGTCGAGCTCCGGGTCGGCCGGAAACCCAGGCTCCGTCTGGTAGTCGACCACGACATCGGTTGCCCCGACGCTGGTCAGGGTGACCGCGAACGTCGCATACGTCGTGCCGGCATCGCCCTCGGTGACCGTTGGCTCGTCGATGGTCAGCGTGACGGCATGGGCCGGCGCGGGCGCAGCTACGCACGCCCAGGCCAAGATCAATAAAGCGATTCCGCCGAAACGGAAACGAGTCGCTGCGAACACTCCCTTATCCCTGCTCGAGGCCCCTGCCGGTGCCGAACGGGCGAGGCGGCATCCTCCGCCCCAGCGGTTCGATTATAGGCCGGTTCGACCCCCTGCCGCGACAGTTGTTGGGCTTTTCAGAGCCCTGAATTGCAGGCAGTAAGCGGTGACGCAGCCGATTTTGGCTCGTCGCCCGGGTATGCTCTGGAAAGCAGGGGGTCACCGGCCTGACAGGGGTTGGCGCAGGCAACCAGCGTGCCTGCCCGAAAGATCCGTCGGCCACGGTCGTTACCACCTGAGACCAGATGGAAGCAAGAGGCGCACTCTTCCCCAGAGGATCAAGGGCCCCCGGAGGGGCCAAGCGACTGCTGTCGCGACTGCCTCGGCGATCGTCGCAGGGGGAGCGCGTCATGACGCTCGCGGTTGCCGGGGCGCTGTTCGTGGCGATCTTCACCCGCGGCGCCCTCATCGACGACCCCGCCGAGGCGACGTCCGTCCTCTACGTGCTGCCCGTCGCGCTGGTCGCGATCAGGTTCGGCGCGCTCGGCGGCGTCATCGCCGCCACGTTCGCGCTTGCACTCTTCGGCGTCGTGAACGTGCTCAACGAGGAGGGTGCGGGCGTGTTCGGCTACCTGACGCGCGCGACCGCGTTCTACGTTCTCGGGGTCCTGCTCGGGAACTTCTCCACACGACTGCGGAGCACGTACGAGATCGTGCTCAGCCGCGAGCAGCAGCTCCAGGCCATTCTCGACAACAGCACCGCGATCATCTACCTCAAGGACCGGGAAGGGAAGTACATCCTCGTCAACCGCAAGTTCGAGGAGCAGTTCCGGGTGGAGTCCGGCAATGCGATCGGCAAGACCGACCGCGACCTGTTCCCCGGGTACATGGCGGACGCCTTCCGTGCCAACGACCGGCGCGTCCTGAAGGAAGACACGTCTCTCGAGATGGAGGAGATCGCCCCCGGAGAGGGCGGCGACCACACCTACATCTCCGTGAAGTTCCCGCTGCACGACGCGACCGGCCAGGCGTATGGCGTCTGCGGCATCTCGACGGACATCACCGCCCGCAAGGTTGCGGAGACGGCGCTCAAGCAGAGCAAGGACCATGTCGGGCAGATCATCGACGGTGCGCGCGAAGCGTTCGTGTCGATGGATCAGAAGGGCGAGATCCTCGCGTGGAACCGCGCGGCGGAGGAGATGTTCGGCTGGCCCGCGGCGAAGGCCATCGGCAAGCCCCTCGCCGAGCTGATCGTCCCCGAGCGCTACCGCGATGCCCACAGCCGCGGCCTCGACCGCTTCCTGCGCACCGGCAAGGGGCCGATGCTCAACAGCCGCGTGGAGCTACTGGCCCTGCACCGCGACGGCACCGAGTTCCCGGTGGAGGTCAGCATCACGGCGGTGCGCGTGCGGGGCGGGTTCTCCTTCCACGCCTTCATCCACGACATCGCCGACCGCAAGCGCCTCGAGCGCGAGGTCGTGCGCCTGTCGGAGCTCCGCGCCGGCGTGCTCGAGTAGCAGGCCGCCGCACGCTAAATTCAGCACGATGGCCTTTCGCCTGCGCAAGCTCGGGGGGGTCGACACCGGCTTTCCCGCCTCCGATGCCCAGACGGACTTCTCGCGCGTGCGCCGGGAGCAGGCGTTCGCGCGCCTGACCTCGCGCCTGCGCCGCGAGCCGTCGGACTTCGACGTGATCCTGCCCTTCGAGGAGGTGGTCGCGGCGCTCGGATGGGTCGGGCAGCGCAGCCTCGGGCTCCAGTCGATCCCGCTCGAGTCGACCGTCGGCACCGTCGACCGCTCCAAGGAGTTCGATCGCGAGTTCCGTCCCACGTCCGGCCGCCTACGCGGGCGCTGGCAGCGGATCGCGGAGGCGCAGCGGCGCGGCCGTGACATGCCGCCCATCTCGGTCTTCCGGATCGGGGACCTGCACTTCGTGCGCGACGGACATCACCGCGTGTCGGTCGCGCGGGCCCAGGGCCGCTCGCATATCGACGCCTACGTCACGGAGGTCGAGACCAAGGTGCCGGTCGGCTCGGAGCTGCGCCCCGAGGACCTACCCCTGAAGGGGCACGAGCGGCTGTTCGCCGAGCGGGTCCCGCTGAGTGCCGAGGCGCGCGAGCGTGTCCGGCCGTCCGACCCGTGGGACTACGGCCGCCTGGCGGAGGGCGTCGAGGCGTGGGGCATGCGCGCGATGCAGGCCACTCACGACTTCATGTCGCGCGAAGAGGTGGCGGAAGCCTGGTATGGCGACGACTACCTGCCGGTGGTGGACATGCTGCGGGAAGCCGGCCTGGTGGACGACCGCAACGAGACCGACATCTACATGCGCGTCGTGTCCGATCGCTACCGGCTGATGCGCACGCACGAGTGGGGCGAGGACATCCTCACCGAGCTGCGGCCGAAGCTGCGCTAGCCGCTTCTGCCCAGGTTCTTGCCGTCCTCCACGTCGAAGAAGTGGAGCTTCGTCGTGTCGACCCACAACTCCGTCTCCTCGCCGCGCTTGGCCTTGCTCGCGGCATCGAGCCGGGCCACGACCTGTCCCTCGCCTCCGGCGCTCGGCACCTCACCGACGCCCGAGTCCTCGGCCAGCTCCGCGAGCTCCTGGGATTCGAGCCGGTCCTGCTCGACCGTGAAATGCACGTACAGCTCCGAGCCCATCGACTCGACCAGGTCGATCTTGGCGCGGAAGGTCGCGCCACGGTCGCGGGCGTCGCCGACCAGCGCGGCGTCCTCGAAGCTCTCCGGCCGGATTCCGGCGATCACCGAGCGCCCGGCCTCCACTTGCCCAAGCCGCTCCCGCACCTCGGGACCGAGCGTCACCTCGCCGAAAGGCAGCGTCGCCTTGTCGCCGTTGATCTGGGCCGGCATGAAGTTCATCGCGGGCGACCCGATGAAACCCGCCACGAACAGGTTCGCGGGCTCGTTATACAGCTCCGCCGGCGCGCCGACCTGCTGCAGAGCGCCCGCCCTCATGACCGCGACGCGGTCACCGAGCGTCATCGCCTCGGTCTGGTCGTGGGTGACGTACACCGTTGTGGTGCCCAGCCGCGACTGGAGGCGCGCAACCTCGGTCCTCATCTGCACGCGGAGCTTCGCGTCGAGGTTCGAAAGTGGCTCGTCCATCAGGAAGGCGGCGGGGTCACGCACGATCGCGCGACCCATCGCGACCCGCTGGCGCTGACCTCCCGAAAGGTGTCCCGGCTTGCGATCGAGGTGCTCGGTCAGGTCGAGCGTCCGCGCGGCGTCCTCGACCTTCTGATCGATCTCCTCCTTGGGGGCTTTCGCCAGCTTCAGCGCGAAGCCCATGTTCTCGCGCACGGTCATGTGCGGGTACAGCGCGTAGTTCTGGAAAACCATCGCGATGTCGCGGTCCTTCGGAGCTTTCTCGTTGACGAGCTGCCCGCCGATCTTCAGCTCGCCCTCGGTGATGTCCTCGAGGCCGGCGATCATGCGCAGCGCGGTCGACTTGCCGCAGCCGGACGGGCCGACCAGGATCACGAACTCCCCGTCCTTGATCTCGAGGCTCATGTCCTTGACGGCCTCGTAACCGTCGCCGTAGCGCTTCGTGATGTTCTCCAGGACGATGTCGGCCATACGGAGCCCCCCTTAACCCTTCACGGCTCCCGCCGTGAGACCGGCGACGATGCGCCGCTGGAATATCAGAACCATGATGATGATCGGAATCGTGACCACGACCGCGGCCGCGGCGATCACGCCGGTCGGATCCTCGAACTGCGAGCCGCCCGTGAAGAACGCAAGCGTCGCGGGCACGGTGCGTGCCTTGTCGGTCGACGTGAGTGTGTTCGCGAACAGGAAGTCGTTCCACGCGAAGATGAACGTCAGGATCGCAGCCGTGAACACGCCGGGCGCGGCCAGCGGCACGATCACCTTGCGGTAGGCCTGCCACGGCGTCGCCCCGTCGATCTGCGCCGCCTGCTCGAGCTCCCACGGGATCTCCCGGAAGAACGCCGAGAGGATGTAGATCGCGAGCGGCAGCGTGAAGGTCATGTACGGGATGATCAGCCCGATCCAGGTGTCGAAGAAGCCGATCTGGCGCCACAGGTCGAACAGCGAGCCCACGATCGAGATCGGCGGGAACATCGCGACCGCCAGCGCACCGGCGAGGATCAGCCCCTTACCGGGGAACTGCAGCCGTGCGATGGCATACGCCGTCATCGAGCCGAGGAAGATCGCGATCAGCGTCGCGATCGCGGCGATGCCGATCGAGTTGCGCAGCGCGTATGTGAACGCGTCTGTCTCGAACAGCTTTTCGTAATTCTCGAACGACCAGTCCTGCGGGAGGAAGTGCCCGTCGGCGATCGTCGCCGGGTCCTTCAGCGACAGCGAGAGGATCCACAGCACCGGCAGCAGTGCGTAGAACACCACCACGAGGATGGCGATCGTCCACAGAATGCGCTCCCGGGCAGTGTGCGAGGTCATCGGTCGTCTTCCTGGGAGGTCGAGGCGCCGAGGCCCTTGATGAACACGAAGGCGATGATGATCACGCACGCGAAGATCAGCACCGAGACCGCCGAGCCGAGCCCGAGGTTCACCCTGTTGATCAGCTGGTTGTAGCCGAGGATCGACACCGTCTCGGTGTCGTTCGCCCCTGCCGTCAGGATGAAGACCGAGTCGAAGATGCGGAACGCGTCGAGCGCGCGGAACAGCAGCGCCACTACGATCGCCGGCTTCATCAACGGCAGGGTGATGCGGAAGAAGCGCTGCACCGTGCTGGCGCCGTCCACCTTCGCCGCCTCGTTCAGCTCATCCGGGACGAGCGCGAGCCCGGCCAGCAGCAGCAGCGCCATGAACGGAGTCGTCTTCCAGACCTCGGTCATGATGATCACGAAGAATGAGCTGGCGCGCTCGGCGAGCGGCGCCCACGTTTCGCTGATCGGGCCGAGCCCGATCACGAACCCCGTCGTCGGGTCGAACGCGTATCGCCAGGCGAACGCCGCGACGACGGTCACGATCCCGTACGGGATCAGGATCGAGGCGCGCACCGGCCCGCGGCCCCAGATCGCGCGGTGCATGATCAGCGCGATCGCCATGCCGAGCACCAGCTCGATCGCCACCGAGAAGCCCATGATGATCACGGTGTTGGTCAGGTCCAGCCACCAGGTGCTCGAGGTCAGGACCTCCCCGTAGTTCGAGAGCCCGACGAACTCCCGGTCGTCGGGGAATCGCAGGTCGTATCGCTGGGTCGAGAGGTAGATCGCGTAGGCGATCGGGTAGCCGGTCACCACCAGCATCGCCAGCACCGCCGGCGCGCACAGCATGTAGGCGAGCTTGCGCTCTGCCCGTGCCCGCTCGGTGAGGCGCTTGCGACCGCCCTTCTGTGCGACCGGAGCAGGAGTGGCCGCAGGCTGCGCCGCCATCAGAAGATGCCTCCGTTGGAGACTGTGTCGATGTTGTCCTTCAGGTCCTCGATCGTCTTCTTGGGCTCAATGTCCTGCGGCGGGTGCAGCGTCTGCTGGATGGCGAGCGAGATGTCGCTGTACGCGGGCGTCACCGGCCGCGGGACGCCGGTGGCGATCGACTCGCCCAGCAGGTCGGCGAAGGGAAACGCCTTCTTGATCCGCTTGTCCTGGTAGAGCGCCTCGTTGCTCGGCGCGAGCCCGCCCTTTTCCGCAGCGATGACCTGGTTGTCAGGCTGCGCGATGCACAAAGCCGCTTCCTGGGCGAGGTCGGGGTTCTTGGAGAAAGCGCCGACCCCCAGGTTGATTCCGCCGAGCGTGACTCGGCTCGGCTTGCCCGGATCGACGCTCGGCCACCGCGCCCAGCCCATGTTCTCGAAGATCTTCTTGGTCGCCGGGTTCGTCTCCGCGCCAGTCTTGGCGCTCGCGTACACGAACGAGTAGTTGACCTGGAAGGCCGACGCCCCGGACTCGAAGCCGAGCCGCGCCTGGTCCTCCTTGTTGTTCGTCATCGCCGGGGGCGCGGCGGACGAGCTTGCAAGCCGCTTCATCACCTCGGCGGCCTGCACGGCGGGCGCTCCCAGCACGGGCTTGCCTGCGTCGTCGACGATCTCACCGCCGGCCGAGGCGACAAGGGAGTTGAACCACACGACCAGGCCCTCGTAGCGCGCCGCCTGCACTTGGATGGTCGTATTCAGCCGCTCGGCCTGGTCGATCATCTCGTCCCATGTCTTGGGGACCTGCTTGACCAGGTCCTTGCGGTACCAGAGCAGCTGCGTGTTGCTGGTGAAAGGCACCGTCCACAGGCGGCCCTTGTACTTGGCGGTCTCGAGCGGGCCGGGCAGCACTCCACGTTCGGCCCGCTGCCGATTGGCCCCGGTGACCTCGTTGATCCACTCCGCCTCGGCGAACTCCGCAGTCCAGATCACGTCCATCCCGATGATGTCGATATCCGAGTCCTCGGCCGCGAGGCGCCGCACGACCAGCTCCCGCTGCTGGTCCGCGTTGGTCGGGAGGTCGACGATCTCGACCCTGTAGCGACCGTTCGCCTGCTTGGTGCAGTTGTCGGCAGCCTCTTGGAACGCGCCCGAAGGCTCCGCGAACACGTACCACTTCAGTGTCCGCGAACCGCCCGAGTCGTCGCCTCCGCAGCCGCTGCCCAGCAAGATGGACACGACTGCGACCCCGATCGTGATCGCAACCTTTCCCATACTCTCCTCAAATGCTCCCTACCCGACTGCCGGGTTTCTAACTCGCCACACAGTGTCACGGACCGCTAGTCGCGCGCAAGCAGCACGCCATCGCCGGGCGCCAGCTTGCGACCCTGGGACGCTGCAGCCGACGTGGCGAGCACCACTTCCCCCGCGGGCACAACAGCGGGCTCGTCGCCGGCATTGACCGCGACCACCATGTCGCCCCTCCCGTAGAGGATCACGCCGGCCTGGCCCTCGAGCATCCGGAACCCCGGCCCGAGGCCGCGGCGTAGCGCGATCAGCTCACGCCAGAAGTTCAGGAGCGACCCGGGGTCCCGGCGCTGGTCGGCCACGTTGCGTTCCGCTGCATCGACCACCGGAAGCCATGGCTCGGCATCGCTGAAGCCGCCGGTTCGCGTCCCGTCCCACTGCATGGGATGCCTGAACACGTCCCGCCCCACCCGGTCGTACGGCGGATCGCCACCGGGGCCCATGCCCTGCCCGATCTCGTCTCCCTGATACAGCGTCGCGGCGCCGGGCAGGGTCATCAGCATGAGCGCCGCGGCGCGCTCGTTCGCGCGGCCGAAACGCGTCGGGTAGCGGCCGAAGTCGTGGTTCGACAAGGCCCATGCGGCACCGGCGCCGCTGCGGCCCTCGATCGCCGCGCCGGCGGCGATGGCCTCGCGCAGCCGCTGCGGCTCCCACGGCGACTGGATCAGCTCGAACACGAACGAGCGATCCAGGTGCTCCAGGTAGGGCGCGTGCCGTCGGGCGGGTAGGTAGACCTCGCCGATCAGAAGAGCGTCACCGGCCGCCTCGCGGATCGCACCGAGCGCCTCGCCGATCCACTCGGCGTTGCGGGAGTAGCGCAGGTCGCGTCCCAGCTCGTGGTCCATCAGCGGCAGCCCGAACGGCTCGTCCGAGGGCGGGTCGTCACGCAGCTGCGGATCCTTCGCGAGCCGGTCGATCGCATCGAGCCGGAACCCGTCGGCGCCGCGCGCGACCCAGAAGCGGACGACCTCCTGCATCGCCGCCACGACCTCCGGGTTGCGCCAGTCGAGGTCGGGCTGCTCGGGATAGAAGGAGTGCAGGTACCAGTGCTCGTCGTCGTAGCGGCTCCACGCGGGGCCGCCGAAGGCCGACGTCCAGTTGTTCGGCGCCCGGTCGCCCTTGGACCAGATGTACCACTCCGGGTGGTCGCGGAACCAGGCGTGCTGGATGGACGTGTGGCAGGCGACCAGGTCGAGCAGCACCTTCAGCCCGCGTTCGTGGGCGGCCGCCACCAGGCGGTCGAAGTCCGGCATCGACCCGAACATCGGGTCCACGTCCGTGTAGTCCGACACGTCGTAGCCGAAGTCGGCCAGCGGCGACGGATAGAAGGGCGAGACCCAGAGCGCGTCGACCCCGAGCCACACGAGGTGGTCGAGCCGGGCCGTGATGCCCGCAAGGTCCCCCACCCCGTCGCCGTTCGAATCCTGGAACGAGCGGGGGTAGATCTGATAGACGACTCCGTTACGCCACGACATGGGGCCGGGCAGCCTAGCCCACGAGATGATCCATTCCATCACCACACACCAAATCGACCCGCTCGCCGACCCGCGCTGGGACGCATATGTCCGCAGGCACCCCCGCGCGTCGGTCTACCACCTGGGCGCCTGGGCGCAGATCCTCGCGCGCTCGTACGGCTTTCGCCCGTGCTACCTGGGCTTCGAGCGAGCGGGAGGGCTGGCGGCCGTCCTCCCACTCTTTCGCAAGAAGGGCCTCGTGTCCGATGCGCGCATGCGGTCGATCCCGGTCTTCGCCTACGGGGGCCCGCTGGCCGACGACCAAGAGCTCGAGCGGCGCGCAGTCGAGGCGGCGCATGAGCTTGCCGCTGCCGAGGGGGGGATCGCGGGCATCACCATCAACACCGACGCGCGGCGCATCGCCCCGCCCGAGGGTTTCGAGGCGGAGGAGCTGGAGCCACGCTGGATGGTGGAGATACCCGCTGATCTCGACGCGCTCAGGGCAAGCTGGCGCAAGAGTTCGAACAACCTATTCCGCAGCCTCAAGAAGGCGGATCAGTCCGGGCTGGAGTTTCGCGTCGGGGAGTCCTCACGCGACCGGCGCGGCTTCCATCGCATGTACGTTCGCACGATGAAGAAGCACCGGTCACTCCCGCGCAGCCTGCGACAGCTGCGCCTGTCCCAGGAGCTGCTCGGCGATTCGTTCAAGCTGTTCCTCGTCAGTCACGCCGGCCGCGACGTCGCGGGCGGCGTGTACCACGTGTTCGGCGACACGATCGAGCTCGTCTACAACGGGAGCGAGCAGGATGCGCTGGCCATGCGCCCCAACCACGCGCTCTACTGGAACGTCATGCAATGGGCCGCGGCGCGCGGACTGCGGCAGGTGAACCTCGGCGGCGCCGGGCACGACACGCCCCTCGCGGGCTTCAAGCAGCAATGGGGTGCCGTGCCACACGCGCGCTTCCGCCTCACCCACCGCGCGGGCGGTCAGGCGACGCGGACCGAGGCGCTGACCTCCATCGGCTACGGGGCCGAGGCCTCCGAGAGCCGGCTGACCGACGCTGCGTGGCAGTTGATACCGCTACCCCTCCTGCGACTGGGCGCACACATGGCGTACCGCTACGCATGAGCATCCCGCGGCCCGTCCCGATCGATCCGTCCGGCGCCCCGCAATACGACGCCTACGTGCGAGCGCATCCGCGGGCCACGCTCTACCACCGTGGGGCCTGGGCACGGATCCTCAGCCGCAGCTACCGGTTCGAGCCGCGCTACCTCGCCCTCCGGGACGAGGAGGGAGAGCTACGCGGCGTGCTCCCGCTCCTCTACAAGAAGGGGCTGATCTCAGATGCCCGTGCGCGCTCGCTGCCGGTATTCCCCTCTGGCGGACCGCTGGCCGACACGCGCGCCCTCGAGGTGGCGCTGATCCTCGCCGCGCGCGACTCCGTCCGCGGCGACGCCGACCTGCTGCAGATCCATTCCGCGGCCGATTACTCGGCTGACCTCCCCCCCGACCTCGTCACCCACACGATGCCGCCGCGCTGGATGGTCCGTGTCGACACGGACCTGGATGCGCTGCGGGCCGGATGGCGCAAGACGTCGAACAACCTCTACCGCAGCCTGCAGAAGGCGGACAAGGCCGACCTCGTCTTCCGCGAGGGCACCTCGGACCGGGATCTTGCGAGCTTCTACCACCTGTACCTACACACGATGCGCAAGTGGCGCTCGCTCCCGCGCAGCATGCGCCAGCTGAAGCTGACCAGAGACCTGCTCGAGCCGGGCGAGTTCCGCCTATTCCTCGTCGAGCACCGCGGCCGCACCGCCGCCGCGGGGGTTTTCCACGTGTTCGGTGGCACGGTGGAGTTGATCTACAACGGCTCGGCCGACGAGGCGCTCGACCTGCGGCCCAACCACGCGCTCTACTGGCGAGTCATGTCGTGGGCGGCGGAGCAAAGCCACCACACGTTCGACTTCGGGACAGCACAACCGACAACGTCGCTGGGTCGGTTCAAGTCACAGTGGGCCGATCCGGTTTCGCACTACCGCCACACCTGGCGCCGTGGAGAAACTCCGTCGCGCGCGGAGTCGATGGCCGCGGCCTCCTACGGGCTCGAATACGGTGGCGGCGAGGGCCTCGTCGCAGCGGCGTGGCGACGGGCCCCGTTGCAGCTCACCCGCGCCGGGGCCGCGCTCGCCTATCGCTACCTCTAGTGCGCGTACGCGCTAAGGCAGCAGCGGCGGCACGCAGACGACGCCGATGCAGTTCGCGACGTTGTTGCCGGTCGCCGTATTCTCGCCCAGGTCAATGGTGCCGTCGGGCGCATCGATACCGATGTCGACGTTGTTGTTGGCGGTGTTCTTGAAGAGCGTGGTCCCGGCCTGCATGACAAAGATGCCCTCGGAGCAGTTGTCGTTGGCCGTGTTCCAGCGCACGCGTGCGGCCGGATCATCGGCCACGATGCCGATGCAATTACCCGATGCGACATTGGTCTGGAGCCTGAGGCCCGTACCGGAAGTGTTGTAGCCGATGTCGCAGTGCGTGATGTCGTTTCGCGCCACGATCCCGTCGGTATAGCCGTCCAGGACGATGCCGTCGAAGCCGCACCCGTCCACGAAGTTGTAGATGATCCGCGGATTGTTCCCGTGGATCACGATTCCGTCGTCCGGGCTGATCTGCGGGCTGCCGGTGATGGTGTTTCTCCACAGGTACGTGTCGTCGCCGAGCACCTCGATCCCGGAGAAGCCGGACCCCGTGCTCATGTCGACCTCGTTTCGATGGAAGTAGTTGCCGTTCCCCCGCAAAGCCATCCCGACGCTGGTTGCGGTGACCGCGACTTTCACGATCTGGCCGTTGGAGAGATCGAGATCGATGCCGTCATCGAAGCCTGTGATGGTGCCGGCCTTGACCGTCACGCCCGATCGGGCAGTGCCGTCGTCGGCGATGCCGTCCGTATCCGCCGCGCCGGCGCCCTGGATCGTGTAGCCGTTGAGATTCAGCTTGAAGTCGTCCCCGCCGATCACGAGGCCCACCGGGTCCTGGGCAGTGCACACGATGTCGCTGTCCAGCACCGTCTCCTGCGTGAGCGTGTCACCGCACCGCACATGCGACGCAGATGCCGTTGCGGGTAACAACCAAAGGCACCCAACTGCTGCGACGGCCAAGCTACGAACTCGCATTACATCCCTCCCTAGACGTCTTGCCTCCCTGTGGCGGACGGCGCGAGTCTAACGCGCTCAGGTCCCTGCGCGCAATGCTGGAGTGGATGAGGGCGTTGCCCGGTCGCACTCGAATTCTCCTGCACTTATCGGCAAACGACCCCGCCGGCTCGACCTGCGTGCACGAAGGTGGACGCTCAGACCAGTCCGCGCAGGCTCACCCACAGCCCGAGGTCGACCTCGGGTGCGATCTCGGCCAGCCGCGCCATGTCGGCCGCATACGCGCGCGCGAGGCGGGCGCGCTCGGTGTCGGACAGGTCGCGCTTGCGTGGCTCCCCGGGAGCAATGCGAGGACCAGCCGGCATGAAGGAAGGCTCGAGGCCCAGGAACGAATAGGTGCGCTCCAGCTCGCGTTCGTAGTCCGTGCGGCAGCGCTCGTACTGCAGCATCAGAACACGCTCACGCCCGAACGTCTCCAGCACGTGCTCGACCTGAGCGGCGTAGAAGCCGCGCGCCAGCTGCTGCTCGACCATCGCGGGAGCGATGCCGGGCTCGCCCCGCTCGCGAGCAAACCGGGTCTCGCGCGCGTGCGCCGATACATAGCGGTCCACCGGGTCGCGCAGCATCACGATGATCTTGGTCTGCGGAGCCGCTTGGGCGATCTGGGGGATCGGCCACCCGTCGTGCATGTAGCGCGGCGTCCACTCACCCGTCACGAGACCGTCGGCCGGGCGCGCGAAGTAGCGCGCATAGCGCTCGATGTCCTCCCATGCGAGCTGATCGACTCCGGCCAGCGAGTCGAAGAAGTGCACCTCCTTGTGATGCAGCCCCAGCTCGAAGGCGACGCCTGGGTGCGCGACGATCAGGGCGTGCCACCAGGTGGTGCCGCAGCGCTGCGCGCCTACCCCCACGAAGTCCGGTGGCCCCGTGCGCCAGCCCGGCGGACACGGAAGCGGCTCTGGAGGCAGCAGCGGCTCGTCCTGGCTATGCGGATGGGCCATGTGGACGAACGGCCGCCGGCCGGCCGGGTGCGCTAGCGGCTGTCGCGCTCCGCGCTCTTCGATTCCAGCCTGGGCCGCAGCGGTCCCGTCGGCAGCAGCTCTGCCAGGAGCTCGGCATCGTGATCCGTGGCTCCCAGGCCGGCGGATGCACGCTCCGCAGCCTTGGCACCCTTGCTGGGGAAACGACCCTCTTCGCGCGCGATCCAGTCCTTGTTGTGTTCGATCTTCTTGTCCATGTTCCCCCTAGAAAGGGCCGCTGTTTTGGCCTTATATGGCGTCGCGACCTATGACCAGCTTACAGCCGGACTAGGGCGGTGACTCGCGAACATGGTGAAGGCGCGACATCTGTTCGGGCCAATACTTCTCGGCATCGTCGGCGATTCGCGCGAGGAAGCTCCTGACGGTCGGGTTCTCGCCGGCGTGCACGCCCTTGATCACCGTGTCCGCCTGCTCGCCTTCGAGGACCGAAACCATGTCGGCGATCAGACGCGGTCCGTTGACCGACTCGTCGATGTCTTCCTCTGCGGGGGGATCGCCGACGAAATTGCTGAGCCGCACCAGCCCGGCCGCGGACACCGCTCGCAGGTACTTGCTGTACGTCGCGCCCAGCGCTTTGGCGTCTACGTCGTTGAGTGATTCATCGCCGGCCCTCCAGAATGCGAGGAGACAGGCGAGCGCAACCGTGAGCAGCACCGCAATGATCGGCTCCATGGCCTCCCCTTGCGTCGTCGTTGGCGGACGAGTGCGTGGACTTCATTGCATGTCGTGCGACTGGATTCGAGCCATCCTAACCTCAGTCCAGTCCCGCCTGGTAGACGGGGTGTCAGCTCTGTAATGTGCCCCGGTGGACGTTTCGGAGCCCCTCTCACAAGCTCGAAGCCGTTGCGAATAGCCACCTGGAACGTCAACTCGGTCAAGCAGCGGCTGCCGCGGCTGCTGCCGTGGTTGGATGAGCGACAGCCGGACGTGGTCTGCCTGCAGGAGACCAAGCTCGCAGACGATGCGTTCGCCGACCTGCTCGGCGAAGAGCTCGCCAACCGTGGCTATGCAGTCGCAGCTCACGGCGAGGCGACGTGGAACGGGGTCGCGATCCTCTCGCGTGTGGGGCTCGACGACGTGGTGGCGGGCGTCGCGGGCGCGCCGGGCTTCCCGCATCCTGAGGCGCGCGCGGTGTCTGCTACGTGTGGCGGGATCCGGGTGGTCTCGGTGTACGTACCGAACGGGCGCGTGCCGGACTCGGAGCACTACCAGTACAAGCTCGCCTGGCTTGCTTCGCTTCGTGAGATGGTTGCCGCCGGCCCGGAGCCGACGGTCGTATGCGGCGACATGAACATCGCACCGACCGACGACGACGTGTTCGATCCGGACGCCTACATCGGCCAGACCCACGTAACACCGCGCGAGCGCGCGGCGCTGGCCGAGCTACAGGCGCTTGGCCTGCGTGACGTCGTG
>JBBRDT010000045.1:0-27403 GCA_038203635.1 Solirubrobacterales bacterium | reverse complement strand
AGATCTTCCACAACACCCGACGACGGCACAGCGCACTGAACATGCTTACGCCGATCGAATACGAGAACCAACACCAACAACAACGCATCGCCGCCTGATTCCAGATCGACGACTCCACGAAACCAGGGTCAGATCAACGTGTCCACAGAAACGGGTCAGGTCCAATCCCACTCCTGACACGGCAGGGAACGGGATCGCCGCTACCTACGACGCTGCTTCACACGCGAGAGGTCGCTGGTTCGATCCCAGCCGCGCCCATTGAAGGATTAGCCTTGGGCTGTGGACTTGTTCAGGGTCACGGCGGCGCGAACGAGAGTCTTCAACGCCTCCTCGTCTATCTTCTCGCCCTCGTGGAAGTCGATGGCACGCCTTGTGTTCCCCTCAAGACTGGAGTTGAAGAGGCCCGAAGGATCCTTCAGAGCCGCCCCCTTGGCGAAGGTCATCTTCACGACGTTCTTGTAAGTCTCGCCTGTGCAGATCAATCCGTCGTGCGACCACACCGGAACCCCTCTCCACTTCCACTCCTCGACGACTTCGGGATCGGCTTCCTTGACTAAGGCACGGAGCCGGCTGAGCATCTTGCCCCGCCAGTCGCCTAGCTCCTTGATTCTCGCGTCTATCAGCTGAGAAGGAGACTTGCTTTTCTGTGACCCGCTCTTCTTCATGCCCGTTTCTCTTCCTTAGTCCCGAGGCTTTGATAAATGGGGGTCACCGCCACCGTGCCGATTCTACCTAGAGCTGCGGTTAACCAAAAGCGTTCTTATGCGTCCTACCCCCAAAGCAGACGCCGCGGGCTCGCCACATAGGTAAGAAGCCTGATTGCTCGTCCGGACCGTCCTGCGACATGAAGGACTAGGGTGTCGTCGTGTCCAAGAACAGGGGCATGGAGACGACTGAGATGGCCGAAGGAACGAGCACCAGCCGGACGCGACACGACGAGGGCGAAGACGCGCACCTGGCGGCCGTGCGTGATGTGCCGCGATCAGGCACGCGCCGAAACACAAGCGCCTCATTCGCTCCGCGAGGGGCGGTCGTGTCTTGAGCGCGCTGATGCTGCCGTCCTTTCTGATCCGTCCGCCCGCGGGATTTGGCGTGCTCACCACGACGGGTCGAAAGACCGGAAAGGCGCGCCGCAAATGCATCCGTGCGATCCGGAAGGGCCGCACGGTGTACATCGTCCAGCTCCGCCCGCCCGAGCTCGCGATAACGCGACCGTCAGTCGTCGCAGCGTGGGTTTGGAATATCCGGTCGAACCCGAACGTGACGTTGAGGATCCGTGGAGGAACTTTTGCGGGTGTCGCGCGAGAGTTAACGGAACCTGCCGAGCTGGCAGACGCAAGAGATGCGTTCTGCGAGACGGTAAAGCTGTTCGACTACGGCGAGTGCGCGACTCATCTGCGCGGTCTCCCGACGCGCTCGAAGATCGAGGAGCTGCATCGCTATTGGTTCGAAACGGGGATCCCGCTCGCAATCGAGCTCCCGGAGTGACAGTTCTTCGAAGCGTCCGGGTCGCCGCGATCCAGGCGACACCCGAGATCCTCGACGCCGAGGGCAGCGTTGCCAAGGCGGCGCGACTGCTGGAGGAGGCCGCGGACGCCGGGGCTGAACTCTCGGTGCTGCCGGAATGCTTCGTCTCGCTGTACCCGTCGAACGCGTGGGCCAAGGCATCAGCCTCGTTCGGCGGCTCCGACGAGCTGTGGGAGAGGATGTGGCTGAGCTCTGTCGACGTGCCGGGACCTCTGATCGACGAGCTCGTGTCCGTGTGCCAAGCGCGGGACATCTACGCGGTGATCGGCGTCAACGAGCGCGAGTCCGAACGACCGGGCACGCTCTACAACACGATGGTGGTGCTCGGCCCCGACGGTCTGCTCGGTAAGCACCGCAAGCTCATGCCAACCCAGCACGAGCGGCTGTTCCACGGCATGGGTTCCGGAGACGACCTGCGCGTCGTCGAGACGGCTGCGGGCCGAGTCGGCGGGCTCATCTGCTGGGAGAACAGGATGCCGCTCGCGCGCTACGCCGTCTACCGGCAGGGGCCGCAGATCTGGGTGGCACCGACGGCGGACGATTCCGACGGCTGGATCGCGCACATGCGCGCCATCGCGATCGAGTCTGGTGCGTTCGTCGTGGCGAGCCCGCAATTCATCCCGCGGTCCGCGTTTCCGAAGGACTTCCCGCTCGACCTCCCCGACCGCGAGGTCTTTGGCCGCGGGGGCGCCGTAGTGGTGGAGCCGACGTCGGGCGACGTCGTCGCCGGCCCCCTCTACGGCGAGGAGGGCATGCTCGTCCACGACTGCGATCTTCGCGACGGGCTCCACGCCAAGCGGTGGTTCGATGCGGTCGGGCACTACAGCCGGGAAGAGGTGCTGGCGACGGGCGGACCGGCGGTGGCCGCGGCTACCGATCCGGGCCCCGACGGCGCCACCGGGTGAAGGGAGCACCGCAGCGCGACATGCTCGACCGGCTGCTGGTCCGGCTTCCGGCCCTCATGGGCTTGGCAGCTGGTGGCCTCCGCCATATGCCGCCGGGCTCGCCGCTCAGAAGGCGGCTGATCCACCTGCAGGTCCGGCGCGCATTCGCCGCGATGGCCCGCAGCGACGTCGAGCTGGTGGTGCTGAGCTACGAGCCCGATGCCGAGGTCTGGATGCGAAGCATGTCCGGGGTGGGGATCAGCGACTCCTATCGCGGCCATGAGAGGATCCGCACGCTCTATGCCGACCTGGATGAGGCGTTCGCCGACTGGTGGTGGACCATCCGCGGCGTGGTCGACGGCGGCGACCGCATGGCCCTCCGTGGAGACTTCGTCGGTTATGGACGAAGCAGCGGGGTCAAAACAACCTTGAGCGATGGAGGAGCCGCCGTGAAACTCTCAGCTCGGGGCTTGGTGCTTTGGCAGGAATGGTTTGCCGAGCAGGGCGGGTGGAAGAAGGCACTCGAAGCCGCGGGGCTCAAGGACGGATGAAAGTCAAGTCCCCCTAGACGATTGGCCTCCCTTCTGCAAAGGTCACGCCTGGTGCGGGTGACGACGAGCTAAAGGGCAGACTCTGGGGCTGAGGTCTGCCGCGCTGCTTGTCTCTTCGCCAAGAAGATGACTTCAAGATGCGCGCCCCGGTGTCGCACCCGCACCGTTTGTCTTGGGCTTGGCCTGCCAGTCCTGAACGAGTCGGCGATAAGCGATCTCTGACTGCTCGGCGAACTCCCGCTCACGCTCTCTGTCTTTCCTTGTGCGCCCGCCCGAGCGCACCTGCGCCCCATCCTTGATCGCCACCTCGCAGAAGGTGCGGTGGACGTCCAGGGCGATCGACCTCATATAGCCTCCTTCCGGATTGTTTGACCTTGGGAGACGCAGCGGGCAAAACGACACAGACGGATTCGTGCTCTCAGCACAACCGGACAAGTCGCAGGGGCGGCCAGTGAGTAGGTCGGGCTCGCAGCCCATCCGACAAAAGGGCGGCCTGCCCGTCTGCGTTTCTCCCGATGCCCCTTGTTCCGGTGCCGGCGACGCTATTTACGCGGCCGGACACCGACGGTGGGCATCGGGTCGATTTTCATGCCCGGAGTAGAGCTGTCGCAGGAGACCCGCGCGGCGCGCCGATAACTGACCGCGGAGTCTGGAAACCGGATGTGACTTCGGGATAGACTCAGGCGCTCCGGGAGGCAGCGACAGGAGGGGTTGATGTCCCGATTCGCCAGCAGGTGCAGGGCTGCACTGTGTGCGGCCGCCGTTCTCGTGCTGGGCGTGTGCGCGTCCACCGCGTCCGCCCAGACCGCGCCCGACTTCTCGACTCCGGGCAGCGCGTTCAACGTGTTGCCGCCCGGCGACGCGGGCGGGATACCGGTCGTGACCAACTCGACCGATCAGATCCCGCTCTACGACGGGCTCACGCCCAAGTTCGACAACGTCACGGCGGCCGACCTCCCCAACTTCTACAAGGCGAACGTGTTCGGGCTCGGCGGCCTGGCCGTCCAGCGCACGCAGACGTTCCCCAACCGGCCCGGGCTCGTGCTGCAGCGGGACAGCTACGGCGTGCCGCACATCGAGGCTTCCTTGCGCGACGACGTGATGTACGGGATCGGGTACGTGACGGCCGAGGACCGCACGCTGCTGATGGACACCCTCCGCGGGCCCGGCCGCATCGCCGCCGTGGACGCGCCGGGTCTCAACCCGTTCGCGATCGCGCAGTCATTCCAGCCCTTCGTGCCCACCCAGCAGACCGAGGACTATCTCGCCACCCAGATCGACCTGGTTCTCTCCATGCCGGGCGGTCAGCGGATCGCCGACGACGTCGACAACTACCTCGCGGGCATCAATGACTTCCGGACGCTGGCCGGCAATACCGGTCGGCCGTGGAACCGCAATGACGTGGTCGCGGTCGCGGCGCTGATCGGGGCCGTGTTCGGCGACGGCGGCGGCGACGAGGCGCGCCGCGCGCAGCTGCTGTCGGCGCTTCAGGACCGGCTGGGCAGGCGAAAGGGCAACCAGGTCTGGAACGACCTGCGCGAGCAGTTGGACCCCGAGACGTCGGTGTCGATCGACGGCAGGTTCCCCCTGACCTCGCGCCATCCCGACCGGGATGGCAATGCCGTGATCGACGCGGACAGCCTGGACACGACGGCCGCGCGGGCCTCCGTGGCCGCGCAGGCCTCCGATCGTGCGGCCAGCAACGCCGTGCTGATCGGGGCGAAGCGCTCGGCCACCGGCAACCCGTTCTTCGTCGCAGGTCCGCAGGTCGGTTACTTCTATCCGCAGGTGCTGTACGAGGTGGACGCCCACGGCGGCGGGATCGACGCGCGGGGCGCGACGTTCCCGGGCGCCGGGCCGTACGTGCAACTCGGCCGCGGGCAGGACTTCTCGTGGAGCGCGACCTCCGCGAACAACGACAACGTCGACACCTTCGTCGAGGAGCTGTGCGGGGACGACACGCATTACCGCTTCAAGGGACAGTGCTTGGAGATGACCACGTTCAATGCCGGCAAGGTCGGGACCGGAGCGGGCACGGACGTGATCTTCAAGGAGACCGTCCACGGCCCGGTGCTGGGCTACGCGACGGTGGACGGCGAACGTGTCGCCCTCTCCTCGGCACGCTCGACGCGCGGGCGTGAGGTCGTGAGCGCGTTCGGCTTCGCCGACCTGAATGCGAACCTGCCCACCGGCCCTAGGAGCTTCTTCAGGGCGGTGTCGAAGATCGAGTTCACGTTCAACTGGATTTACGCGGATGAGGACGACATCGCGATGTTCTCCGGCGGCCTGATCCCGGTTCGCCACCGGGACGTCGACCTCGGCCTGCCGACGATCGGGACCGGCAAGTACGAGTGGCGCGGCTTCCTGAGCGCGAGCAAGCACCCGCAGGGGACGACGCCACGGGACGGCACGATCGTCAACTGGAACAACAAGCCGGCGGCCGGCTGGCAGGCGGCCGACGACCAGTGGTCCTACGGCTCGGTGCACCGCAACGAGCTGCTGGAGGCCGCCACCGAGCGCCGGCGCAAGCACACGCTGGCCTCCACAGTCGCGGCGATGAACCGCGCGGCGACCCAGGACCTACGCGTGGCGCAAGTCTTCCGCGCGATCAAGTCCGTGCTGAAGACGGGCCCCGCTCCCAACGCACGCACGGAGCGCATGTACGAGCTGCTGGTCGACTGGCGCGCGCAGGGCTCAAGCCGCCTGGACCTCGACCTCAACGGCAAGATCGACCACCCCGGGGCGGCGATCATGGACAAGGCCTGGACCAAGATCGCGGATGCCGTGATGGAACCGGTCCTGGGCCCGCAGCTCGACGACCTCGCGTCGCTGATCGGCCGCGACAACAGGCCCAGCAACCAGGGCTCGGCGTACGGCAGCGGCTGGTACGGGTACGTCGACAAGGATCTCCGCAGGATCGCCCGCCGTGATGTCGACGGACGGTTCAAGACGAAATTCTGCGGAGCCGGCGACTTGACGCTATGCCGCAGCTCGCTGTGGGCGGCGCTGGATCAGGCGGGGATCGAGCTGGAGGCCGAGCAGGGCACACCCAACCCGGACGACTGGCGTGCGGACGCCACGGCCGAGAGGATCCGCTTCGCTCCCGGCATCCTGCCCATCACGATGCGCTGGACGAACCGGCCCACGTTCCAGCAGGCGATCAGCTACTCGGACGACAGGTAAATGGATGTTGCGATCGCGGGCGGACACGGGAAGGTAGGACGGCGACTGGCGCGGCGACTTGCCGCGCGCGGCGACAAGGTCCGGGCGCTGATCCGTAACCCCGGCCACGCGGACGACGTGCGCGCCGACGGCAGCGAACCGGTGCTGTGCGATCTGGAGCAGACCGCAAGAGAGGAGATCGCGGGGGCGATCGCCGGCACCGACGCGGTGGTGTTCGCAGCCGGCGCAGGTCCCGGCAGCGGTGCCGAGCGCAAGTGGACGATGGACCGCGACGGAGCAATCAAGCTCCTCGAGGCCGCGCGTTCCGCGGGAGTCGAGCGCTACCTGATGATCAGCTCCATCGGCGCGGAGAACCCGCCCGCCGACGACGACGACGTGTTCAGCATCTACCTGCGCGCCAAGGCCGAGGCCGACCGCGCTCTGATGAAGAGCGACCGCGCGTGGACGATCGTGCGGCCCGGTCACCTCACCGACGATCCTGGGACCGGGCGCGTCCGCATCGACGTGGAGCCTTTGCGAGGACGCATCAGCCGCGACGACGTCGCGGCCGTCCTCGACGCGGCGCTGCACGAGCCGCGCTCGGTTTACCTGATCCTGTACACGATCGCGGGGGATGACCCGGTCGACGAAGCGCTCGGCGCGGCGCTCGAGCTCTGACCGCTCCGCCCGGAGAGGAGGCAGCGTTGATCGAGGCCGTCGTATTCGACCTCGATGGGGTCCTGCTCGATTCGGAGTCGGCGTGGGCCGACGTCAAGCGCGAGCTGACGGTCGAGACAGGCGGTCACTGGACCGACGAGGCGTCCACGGCGATGCTCGGCATGAGCGCACCGGAGTGGTCGCGCTTCATGCACGAGGAGTTGCTGGTGCCGCTCGAGCCGCAGGCGATATCCGAAGTCGTCGTCGAGCGGCTCGCAGCTCGGTACAGAGCCGGCCTGCCGATCATCCCGGGGGCACGTCAGGCCGTGGAGCGGATCGCGGCCCGATGGCCGCTCGGACTCGCATCCTCGTCGAACCCCGAGATCATCGAGCTCGTGCTCGAGCAGAGTGGGCTCGGGGACCGCTTTGCGGTGGCGCTCTCCTCGGAGGAAACCGGCCGTGGCAAGCCGGCGCCCGACGTCTACCTTGCCGCGATCAAGGCGCTCGGGGTGCAGCCGCGGGCGTGTGTCGCGATCGAGGACTCGGGTAGTGGCATCCGCGCCGCACAGAGTGCGGGAATGGGCGTGGTGGCGATCCCGAACCCCGACTTCCCACCCGATGACGACGCCATGTCCTACGCCGACGTGGTCCTGGACTCGATCGCAGAGTTGACGCCCGCCGTCGTAGAGCTGTCGCGCGGCTGACCGGTTGTAGCCTGAGAAATACGTCGTATTCTCTTGAGCCATGGAGCGCTCCGGACCAGGCCCCGACCGCGAGAACTTCGGTGAGGCAAGCCTCGGTGAGGCCCAGTCGTCCAACCCACCGGCCGAGCAGGCCGTGAAGGAGACGCTAGCCGGTGACGGCTTCCAAGACGGGATACTTCGCGGGGTCGACGGCGGGGACGCCGGGCTCCACCTCCCGTGTGCTGTGGAACCACGTGCCGTCCACCACCATGTCGGAGATCCCCCGCAGCTCGCAGTACGCGATCAGATGTGACATGCGGTTGATGAACCCGCGTCCCCTGAAGTTCAGCGACGTGTTGCAGAGCACGCCGGCGCCACGGCTCTCGGCGAACGCGTCGAGCAGCTCGTGCAGGCCCGGGTTCGTCCCTTTGCTGACCGTCTGCACGCGGGCCGAACCGTCCACGTGGGTCACCGCACCGAGCTCGCCGGTCCGCACCCGGCGGAAGTAGAGCATGTAGGGGTCTTCGAATCCGCCCCCGGTATAGAGCCGGTCGGCGTCCTCGATGCGACACACGGGGGCGATCGGCCGGTACGGCTCCCTGACCTTGATCTTGTTCAGCGCGTCGCGCGTTCGCGCATCGAACGGCTCCGCGAGGAGGGAGCGGTTGCCGAGAGCACGCGGCCCGATCTCCCATCGGTCCTGCACCCAGGCCACCGTCGCGCCCTGCGCGAGCGCGTCGGCGAGGGCGTCATGACGCAGCTCCGTCTTGTGCCAGACCGCCGGATCGGGTTGCTCGTCCCAAACGAACTCGAGTCCCGCATAGACGTTCCAGTCGATGTGCGGCCTGCCGGTAAACGCGGTGAGCGCGTCGATGGCCGTCCCGAGCGCGGAGCCCGAGTCATCCGTGCACGGAGGCACGAAGACGGACGAGAAATGGCCCAGCTCGCGCCAGCGCATGTTCCAATCGCAGTTCAGCCCGCATCCGCCCGAGATGAGCAGCGGTATGCCTTCAGGAAGATCGCGTACGGCAGCGTCGCGGAAGACCTCGAAGATGCGATCGTTCAGAACGGCGGCGGCATCCTTACAGGCCTGGGACTGAACGCCCGCGTTGTAGACCGGCGAGTCTTTGAAGGCGAACTTGGGCACCGGCTCGACGGGCTCGAGGTCCACTATCCGCTGCACGGTGTCGAGGACCGCCGGGTCGGTCGTATCGGGATCGCCAAAAGCGGCAAGCGCCATCAGCTTGCCGGCGTCCTCCAGGCGGTGGTTGGAGTCGTGGTCGGGAAAATCCGGGTCGGCGAGCCCGAACAGGAGCGCATACCGCGCGCCCGGCTGACCGAGCACCTCCTTCGAGGACACGACCTTCCACTGGTCGTCGACCAGATAGAACTTTCCGAGCGCGCCCTCCCACAGGAGCACTGCCCGCAGCGGCGCATCGTCCTCCGGAGCCATGCCGCAGGCCATCGCGATGTGCGAGCGCTCATGGGAGGAGGAGAAGTACTCGACCTCTTTCCCGAACAGCTTCAGGTTGTCCCGCAGCAGCCGATCCAAGCCGCTGTAGCCGGCCCCGACGCTGGTCCGCCCCCTGCCCCAGCCGCCCAGCGCGATCACGTCCGGGACCCGGTCGAGCCGCTGCGCCAGCTCCAGCACCGTGGTCGGAGTCAGCTGGGCGTGCCGGTGAAAGGTGTCCTTCTCCGACTCCAGCGAGAAGAGCAGCTTGCGATCCTCGACCGCTGCCACGGCGCCGTCGTGGTCGGGCTTGATCGCGAGGATCAGCATCAGCGGCGGGCACGCCGCCTTGCGCGGCCGGTGCCACGGTCGCTCATCACGTCGTACTCCTCCAGCGACTGGCCCGAACCGAGCACCACGCAGGTCAGGGGGGAGTCGGCCAGACGCGCCGTCATTTTCGTCTCCGCCCGCACCCTGTCCTCGAAACCCTTCAGCAGGCAGCCGCCGCCCGCCAGCAGGATTCCGCGCTGGGCGATGTCGGCAGCCAGCTCGGGAGGCGTGCGCTCGAGCGTGCCCTTGATCGTCTCGATGATCACGCGCATCGGCTCCTCGAGCGCGTGCCTGGCCTCTTCGCTTGTGAGAGTGACCGTCTTTGGCAATCCCGATACGAGGTCCCGGCCCTTCACCTCGGCGGTCAGGTCCTCGTCCAGCGGCCATGCCGAACCAATCTCGAACTTCAAGCGCTCTGCCGTCTGCTGCCCGATCGTCACGCCATGACGCTGCTTGACGTAGTTCATGATCGCCTCGTCGAGGTCGTACCCGCCGACCCGCGCAGACTCGAAGACGACGATCCCGCCGAGCGAGATCACCGCAACCTCGCTGGTGCCGCCGCCGACGTCGACGACCATGTTCCCGACCGGTTCCTCGATGTGGATGCCGGCCCCGATCGCCGCCGCGATCGTCTCTTCGATCAACTGCACGCGGCGCGCGCCCGCCGACAGCGATGCCTCCACGATCGCCCGCTTCTCCACGTCGGTGATCCCGGACGGAGCGCACATCACCACCCGTGGGTGGGCGAGTCGGCTCTGGTGCACCCTGCGGATGAAATGCCGCAACATCTGCTCGGTGACCTCGAAGTCCGCGATCACGCCGTGACGCAGGGGCCGGATCGCCGAGATCGTGGCCGGCGTGCGCCCGATCATGCGCTTCGCGTCGTCGCCGACGGCGTGCACCTCACCGGTTGCGGAGTCCACCGCGACCACAGAAGGCTCCGACACGCGGATTCCCTGGCCGCGCACGTACACGAGCGTGTTCGCGGTGCCGAGATCGATCGCCATGTCGCGGCTGCCGACGAGTCCAATTGATGAAAACAGGCCCATGGAGTCGCCGCAGCGTACCGACCCGGTTTCGCGGGCTCGCCTCCGGGTACTCGGGAGACGTGGCTCCCCAGGGTCCCTCCGATCTGCGCGCGCGCTCCTGGGTCGGAGTCCTGAAGCGGATCGTCAGGGAATTCAGAGACGACAACCTCACCGACTGGGCGGCGGCCCTCACCTACTACGCGATCCTCTCGATCTTCCCGGCCCTGCTCGTGCTCGTCTCCGTGCTCGGGCTGATCGGAGAGTCGGCGACCGATCCTCTGCTGGACAACCTTGCGAACCTGGCTCCCGGTCCCGCCCAGGAGATATTCACGAGCGCGATCGAGAACCTGAACCGCAGTCAGGGCGGCGCGGGCGTCCTGTTCGTGGTCGGACTCGCCGGAGCCCTATGGTCGGCGTCGGGCTACGTGGGCGCGTTCATGCGCGCCTCGAACTCGATCTACGAGGTCGAGGAGGGCCGGCCGTTCTGGAAGCTGCGTCCCGTCCAGATCGCGATCACGCTGGTGATGGTGATCCTGCTCTCGATCGGGGCGATGGCCGTCGTGCTGACCGGTCCGCTGGCCGAGGAGGTCGGCAACGTGATCGGCGTGGGCAGCGCCGCCGTGACGGCCTGGGACATCGCCAAGTGGCCGGCGCTGATCCTGCTCGTCAGCCTGATGCTGTCCGTGCTCTACTGGGCCGCACCGAACGTGAAGCAGCCCGGCTTTCGCTGGCTCACGCCGGGCGGCGTGCTGGCCGTCGTGGTCTGGGTCGTCGCATCTGCCGCGTTCGCGTTCTACGTGGCCAACTTCGGCTCGTACAACAAGACCTACGGCACGATCGGCGGGGTGATCGTGTTCCTGACCTGGCTGTGGATCTCGAACATTGCCGTGTTGCTGGGCGCGGAGCTCAACGCGGAGGTGGAGCGGGGCAGGCAGATCGAGGCCGGCCTGCCCGCGGAGCGCGAGCTGCAGGTCGAGCCGCGCGACGAGCCCAAGCGCGGCTAGCGCACGCGGCTACGCGGGCTCGCCCGCAGGGCCGGCGCCGGTCAAGGGACTCGGCCCGGACGGCGCGTCGTCGGGCCGCCGGAGCCGGCTCTCGCGGCGGTACTCCAACCACTCGCGGACCACGATCTGGATCGAGGCCGCGATCGGGATCGCGACGATGGCACCAAGCACGCCCAGCAGGGTCGCCCCGAACAGCACCGACACCAGGACGATGAACCCGTTCACGTTCACCGTGCGCTTCTGCACCTGTGGCTGGATCAGGTTGTTCTCGATCTGCTGGTACACGATCGCCCATACGGCCCAAAGGATCGTGTCGGTGGGAAAGTCGGAGAACAACGTGATGACCCCGATCAGGACCGCCGCAATGGTCGCGCCGACCAGGGGCACGAGGGAGAAGAGACCTGCCAGCACGGCCAGCGGGGCGGCAAACGGGGCGCCGATGATCGTCAGCACGATGAACGTCGACGTACCGGCGATCAGCGCGATCAGGAGTGCGCCGGTCACATATCCGCTGACCGCCTTTGCCAGGTGCGACAGAACCCTGTCCATGCGCTCGGCGCGGTCGGGAGCCATCATCTTCAGGCCGCGGCGCCGCCAGTCCGGCCCGGCGCTCAGCATGAACGCCGCCAGCACCATGATCGTGACGAAGGCGAAGATCCCGTTGACGATCCCGAAGCCGATGTCGCGCAGCACCCCGGCGGCGCCGCCGATCTTGGTCGGCAGCTTGGCCGCCTCCTCGTCGAGCTTGTCCGTGATCTGGTAGTCTTGGTTGATCTCGTTCAGGCGCTTGTTCTTCTGGACGTAATCGCGCACGTCCTGAACGTACGAGGGAGCGTTGTCGGCGAGATTGGTCGCCTCGTCCACGACCGGCGGCACGAGCAGCGCCGTCAGGGCCACGATCACGCCCAGCAGGCCCAGGTACACGAGCCCGATCGCAAAGCCGCGCTTCATGTAGCCGTTGAGGTAGTTGACCGGCGGTGACAACGCGACCGCGACGAAGGCCGCGATGAACACCCACGTGATGGGCCGGCGCAGCAGATAGATCACATAGAGGGCCAGGATCACCGCGACGACGATCAACACGATCTTGACGACGGTCCTGGCGGGTGCGTCAGCGAGCCCCACGGCGCCAAAGGTACGCACTGCGTCGGACCCGAGGACCGCGTTGACAGGCATACTCCACCGCGATGATCGTCGACTGCGCGGTGTACGAGCACGGCCGGCGCCGGGCGGGCGAAATGAGCCTTGGCGACGCCTCGCGCGCCTGCCGCCTCGATAGCTCGTTCGTGTGGCTGGGCCTGCACGAGCCCACGGACGAGGAGTTCGAGGCCGTCAGCTCCGAATTCGGCCTGCACCCCCTCGCCGTGGAGGACGCGATCCACGCGCACCAGCGCCCGAAGCTCGACGTATACGACGAGACGTTGCTGGTGGTGCTCAAGCCGGTCCGCTACATCGACCGCAACGAGGTCGTCGAGACCGGCGAGATCGCGCTGTTCGTCAACCCCGAGTTCCTGATCTCGGTGCGGCACGGGGACCCGAGCCCGCTGAAGCAGGTCCGGGCACGGCTGGAGCGCGAGCCCAAGCTGGCCGAGCGCGGCCCGGGCGCGGTCCTGTACGCGATCACCGACCGGATCGTCGACGACTACGAGCCGGTGGTCGAGGGCCTCACCGTCGACGTGCAGGAGGTCGAGGAGCAGGTCTTCTCACTGGACCGCCACAACCCGGCGGAGCGGATCTACTACCTCGAGCGCGAGGTGCTCGACTTCCGACGGGCGGTGGAGCCGTTGGCTTCCGCGGTGGAGCGACTCGCGACCCGGCCGTTCGAGGTGATCGACGATGAGCTCCGGCCGTACTTCCGCGACATCCACGACCACATGCTGCGCGTGAACGCGCAGGTGCAACAGTTCAGGGAGTTGCTCGCCACCGCCCTGGGCGCGAACCTGACCCAGATCAACGTGCGCCAGAACGAGGACATGAGGCGCATCTCCGCATGGGTGGCGATCCTCGCGGTGCCGACCGCGGTGGCCGGGATCTACGGCATGAACTTCGAGCACATGCCGGAGCTCAAATGGGAGTACGGCTATCCCGCGGTGCTGCTGGTGATAACGCTCGTCTGCATAACCCTCTACCGGCGCTTCCGCCGCGCCGGCTGGCTCTGACTCTTTGGTTTGGGAACGCCGCTGGTGAGGAAACAAGCGAGGCGCAGCGTGCGCGTCCGATCGCGCGCACGCTGCTCACCTCTGGTCATCTAGCCGCCCCGGGTAGGCAGCGCCAGTGTCTCGCTCTCGGGGACGCCTTCCGCGACCTCTATTTCCCGCTCGATCGCCGCGTTCAGCTCGGCGCCGAAGAGCAGCGCGACGTTCGTCAGCCACAGCCACCCCACCAGCACGATCGCGCCGGCGAATGCGCCGTAGACAGCCGTCAGGTCCGCGAAGTTGGAGAGGTACGCCGAGAACCCGATGGATGCGGCGAGCCACAGGAGCACCCCGACGATGGCGCCCGGAGTGATCCACCGAAACGAGCGATGCTTGACGTCGGGCGTCACGTAGTAGATCAGCGCGAAGATCAGCGTGGTGACTGCGAACGCCCCCGGCCAGCGCACGATGCTCCACACCTTCGAGGCGGTCGAGCCCAGGCCGAGGAACCCGAATAGGTCGTCGGCGAAGCGGCCCCCGATGAACAGCATGATCAGTGTCGCGAGCACGAGGCCGCCAAGCACGAATGTGAACGCGATGTCGATCGCCTTTCGGCGCCAGAAGCTCCGGCCGTTATGCGAGTCGAAGACCACGTTGAGCGCACGACGTGCGGCCTCGAGGACGCCTGTCGTGCCGTAGAACGCCACCACGATGCTGATCACGACCGCCGTCGTGGCCGTGTCCTTGTTGCGGAAGGCCGTGCGCAGCGAGTCGTCGATCGGCGCGACCGCGGACGCAGGCGCCACGTCGCGCAGATAGTTCAGGATCGAGTCGTAGGTCTCCGGGTACTGCCCGATCAGGGCCAGCAGCGAGATGCCCAGCAAGGCGGCCGGGAACAGCGACATCAGCGCGTAGTAGGTCAGCGCCGCCGCGTGCTGGGTCATCTGGTCGTCGTAGAACGACTTCAGCGTGCGCCACAGGATCCTGCGCGTCCTACCGCTCGCGGAGCTCACAGGCACAGGTTCAGCTGCCGCGCTCATGCTCCTGCTGCTTGTACCCCGTCTGGCGGACGGGGGCGCCGCTGGAGACGGCTACATCGAGGCGTGCGGCACGGCAACCGGCTCGCGCGAGCCGAGCAACTCTGCGATCGCCTCGCTCGGGCGCGGGCGGGCGAAGTACCGTCCCTGCCCCGTCTCGCAACCCAGGTCCTTGAGCGCATCGACCTGGTCCTTCGTCTCGACGCCGTCCGCGATGGTCTCGAGGCCGAGGCTCTGGGCGAGGCTGATGATCGCCGTCACCACCGCGGTGTCCTCGGGGTCGGAGCCGAGCCCGGACACGAAAGACCGGTCGATCTTGAGCGTGTCGACGGGGAAGCGCTTGACCGAGCCCAGCGAGGAGTTGCCGGTGCCGAACTCGCCTATCGACAGGCTCACGCCCAGCTCCTTCAGCCGGTGCAGCGTGGCGCTTGCGCTCTCTGCGTCGTCCACGGCCACGCTCTCGGTGATCTCGAGACACAGCGCGGCAGGAGCGGTGCGGGTTTCGGTCAACACCCGTTCGACGAGGTGGACGAGGCCCGGGTCACGGTGCTGGCGCGCCGAAAGATGCACGGTGACGCGCAGCGGCCGGCCGCTGCGCACGCCCCAGGCCCGCGCCTGCAGGCAGGACTGCCGCAGCGCCCACTCGCCGATGCGCGTGATCAGCCCGGTTTCCTCGGCCAGCCACAGGAACTCGCCGGCCTCGACCACTCCCCGCTCGGGATGATCCCAGCGGATCAGCGCCTCGAGGCCCATGATCTCCCCGCTGCGCAGATCCATCTGGGGCTGGTAGAGCAGCCGGAATTCACGGTCCTCGACGGCCCGCTGCAGGTCGGCCTCGGTTCTTGCGCGCGCCCGGACGCGGGTGCGCATGCCCTCGTCGAACACCTCGTAGGCGACGCCCTGGTGCTTTGCGCGGTACATGGCTTCGTCGGCGTTGCGGATCAGCTCGCCGGCGCCGTGCTCGCGGCCGTCGGTGACGACGATGCCCATGCTGGAGGTGACGTTCAGCTGATGGTCGTCGATCCCGAAAGGCTCGGCGATCGCGCGCTGGAGGCGTTCCGAGATCGCGATCACGTGCTGCTCGTCGGCGACGTCCTCGCACAGCACGACGAACTCATCGCCGCCGAAGCGCGCCGGCGTGTCGCTGCCGCGCAGGCCGTCCTCGAGGCGCCGCGCCAGCGCGACCAGAAGCTTGTCGCCGACGTCGTGGCCGAGCGAGTCGTTGATCGGCTTGAAGCCGTCGAGGTCCAGGAACATCACGCCGAGCAGGCTGTCGTGGCGCTTCGCGCGGGTGATCGCGTGCTTGAGACGGTCCTGGAAGAGGTCGCGGTTGGGCAGGCCGGTGAGAGGGTCGTGCAGCGCTTTGTGTGCGGTCTGCATCTCGAGCGCCTTCCGCTCCACGGCGTAACGGATCGACCGCCCGATGCCGGCGCCGTCCACGCGGCCCTTCACGAGGTAGTCCTGCGCGCCCTCCTGCACCGCCTTCACCGCGAGCAGCTCGTCCTGGAGGCCGCTCAGGATCACGATCGGGACGTCGGGAGCCGCGGCTCGCAGCTGCATCAGGGCTTCGAGGCGGGCGGCGTCCGGGAGCGAGAGATCGAGCAGCACGCAGCCCGTCCCGGACTCCATCACCTCCTGGCGGGCGTCCGCGAGCTGCTCCACGTGCACTACGCGGAATGCGTCTGCGGCCGCCTCGGACAGCAACTCGACCACCAGCCGGGCATCGCCGGGGTTGTCCTCGACCAGCAGGACGGGAAAGCTCGTCGTCTGCTGCTCGGCCGTGAGGGTCATCCTTGGTCTAACTCGAGGGCAGGCGCGCTGTCGCCAGCCAGAAGTCCTCGATCGACCGCACGACGGCGAAGTACTCGTCGAGGTCGAGCGGCTTGGTGATGAAGCAGTTCGCCTGCAGCTCGTAGGCGCGCATGATGTCCGTCTGGGCTGCGGAGGTCGTGAGCACGATCACCGGTATGCGGCAAAGCTTTCCGTCGGACTTGAGCTCCTCGAGAACCTCCCGCCCGTCCTTGCGCGGCAGGTTGAGGTCGAGCAGCACGAGCTTGGGCCGCGGTGCCGATTCGTAGATGCCCTCACGGCGCAGGAAGGCGAGCGCCTGCTCTCCATCGCTGACGACGTTCAGATGCGTCGAGAGCCGTCCGCCCTCGAACACCTCGCGCGTGAGCCGCGCGTCGGCCGGGTTGTCCTCGACCAGCAGGATCTCGACGGTGCCGTCGATGCCGTTCGCATGCAGCGGCAGGTCACGCGTGTACGGCTGCGGCCGCGGCGCAGCGTTGAGCGCTTCGGACGAGACCGACATGTTGCCCTCCTGTAGCACTCTGAATCCCACTGTTCCACTCCTCCGACGCGGGGTTATCGCTTCCCTGGCTCTGTTAGTTGTCGAGATCGCTCTGCGCCGCTGCCATCGGACATCCGTCTAGTCGCTCTGGCGATCCGGGATCGTGAAGCAGAAGCGGCTGCCTCCCAGCTCGCCCCGCTCGACCCAGATGCGTCCCCCATGGCGCTCGACCAGCCGCTTGCAGATCGAGAGCCCTACGCCGCTGCCCGCGTACTGGTCGCGCGTGTGCAGGCGCTTGAAGACGGTGAAGATGCGCTCCGCGTGGCGCGGGTCGATGCCGATGCCGTTGTCCTCGACGCTGAAGCGCCACGCACCGTCGTCTCGTTCGGCGGACACCTCGACCCGGGGCGGCTCCTCGGCCCGGAACTTGATCCCGTTGCCGATCAGGTTCTGGAAGAGCTGGCGCAGCTGGCCCTCGTCCGCGCGCACGGTGGGCAGGTCCGACACGACGACCTTCGCACCCGATTCGGCGACCGTCGTCTGCATTCCGACAAGGGTGTCGCGCACCAGCTCCTCGCAGTCGACGGGTGCGATGCGGTACTCCTGCGTGCCTGCCCGCGAGTAGGCGAGCAGGTCGTCGATCAGTCGCTGCATGCGGTTCACTCCGTCGACCGCGAACGCGATGAACTCGTCCGCGTCCGAGTCGAGCTGCCCCCCATAGCGGCGCGCCAGCAGCTGCACGTAGCTCGAGACCATGCGCAGCGGCTCGGAGAGGTCGTGCGACGCCACATAGGCGAACTCCTGCAGATCGGAGTTCGAGCGCTCCAGCTCGCTCGCGCGGCGCTCGAGCTCGGCCGCGACACTCGTGAGGCGGTCCTCGCTGGTCTTGCGGCGGGTGATGTCCTGCACCTGTGCGATCCCGTAGAGCAGGCGGCCCGCGGAGTCGTGGACCGTCGAGGCGTTGTACAGGACCCACACGGTGCTGCCGTCGCTGCGCAGGAAGCGTTTCTCGAGCTTGTAGTTGGGAATCTCGCCGTCCAGCAGCCGTTGCAGCAGCGGCAGCTCCTCGTCGAGGTCGTAGGGGTGCGTGATCTGGTCGAGCGTCACGGCCTCGAGCTCGCGTGCCGCGTAACCGGTGATCTCGCACAGCGAGTGGTTGACCTGCAGCAGGCGCGCGGGCTCCGCGGCCCCCACGCCGAACAGGGCCATGCCGATCGGCGCATCCTCGAAAGCCCGGCGGAAGGCTTCCTGGACCTCTCGCATCGCTTCCTCGGCCCGCTTGCGCTCGGTCCGGTCGCGCACGATCACGGACGCGCCGACGATGGCGCGGCGTGCGTCGCGCATCGGGGAGACGGTCAGCGCCACGGGAACGAGGCTGCCGTCCTTGCGCCGGTGCTCGGTCTCGTGGTCCTCGAGGCGGCGCCCCGCGAGCGCCTGGGACAGCAGGCGGGCGTCGTCCGGGCGCCGCTCGGCCGGCATCAGGACGTCGAGCGTGCGGCCGATCAGCTCCTCGGGCCCGTACCCGTAGAGCTCGGTGGCGCCGGCATTCCACGCGGTGACCTCTCCGCGCGGGCCGGTCGCGATGATTGCGTCGTGCGACGACTGCACGACCTCCGCCAGACGGCGCAGCGTCTCGTCGGCCTGCTTTCGCTCGGTGATGTCGTGCAGGAACGCGTTGAACGCGTACGTGCCGCCGACCCTTACCGCGCTGATCGTGAACTCCACCGGGAACTCGTGCCCGTCGCGGTGCAGGGCCTCGAGCTCGACGCGCCGTCCGAGCAGTGCACCGCCCTTGCCCGTCTGGATGAACCGCTGCAGCCCACGATCGTGCGTCGATCGGTAGCGCGACGGGATGATCGTCTCGGAGAGGTTGCGTCCCAGCGCCTCGCGCTCCGTCCAGCCGAACGTCGCCTCGGCCTGCGGGTTCCACGCCGTGATGTGTCCGCTCGCGTCCATCGCGACGAATGCGTCGTGGGCCGTATCGACGATGCGCCTGAAGTGCAGCTCCGACTCGCGCAGCGTCTCCTCGGCGCGCTTGCGCTGCGTGATGTCCGTCGCGATCGCGCAGACCGCATAGGGCTGCCCCCGCGCATCGAGCAGGGGGAACTTCGCCGACAGATAGGTGTGCGGCCCGTCCGCCTGGTCGATCACCTCCTCCAGCTCGAGCGGCACGTGCTCGCGGATCACGCGCCGGTCGTTGGCGCGCAGCGAGGCGGCCACGTCGGCAGAGAAGAGCTCGTCGTCGGTGCGCCCGGTGGCGCGCTCCCGCATGATGTCGAACAGCGCCTCGAAGGTGCGGTTCACGAGCGTGTAGCGGCCCTCCATGTCCTTCACGTAGATGACCGCCGCGGTGTTGTCGATGATTGCCTGGACGCGCTCGCTGCTCTCGACGAGCGCGGCCTCCGCGCGGGCGCGCGCGGTCACGTCCTGCACCTGCACGATCAGATAGAGCGGGCGCTCGGCCGCGTCGGGCACGAGCGACACCGCCACCATCGCCACGATCGTCTCGCCGTCGGCGCGCCGCAGGCGTTTCTCCACCTCGAAACCGGGCACCTCGCCGGCCAGCATCCACGGCACGTAGCGCGCATCGGACGAGTCCTGGTCGGTCGGGTCGACGATGCTGTCGAACTCGGCGCCGACAAGCTCCTCGGACGAGTAGCCGATGATGTCGCACAGCGCCCGGTTGACGCGCAGGAAGCAGCCGGCGCGATCGCTCTCGATGCTAACGAGGGCCATCCCGATCGGCGCCTCCTCGAACGCTCCGCGGAAGCGCTCCTCGGCTTCGTGGACCGCCGCTTGGTCGCGCCTGCGCGCAGAGATGTCGCGCAGGACCGCGGTGGTGAAGAGCTGCCCTCCTGAGCTCCACTGCGAGAACGCGGCCTCGAGAGCGAACTCGACCGCGGACTGATCGGCCCCGCGACGCAGGCCCACGACCTCAACGATGCGGTCCGGTCCCTCGATGTCACCGGCGGGGACGCCGCCGCGCAGCACGTCGGTGACGGCGCGACCGGACAGCTCCTCGAGCGGGTGGCCGAAGATCCGCGCCGCAGCCGCGTTCGCGTACGCGATGTTGCCGCCCGCGTCCAGCGACAGGATCGCGTCCGCAGCGCTGTCCGCGACAGCCCGGAACTGCTGCTCGCTCGCGCGCAGCGCCTCCTCCGCCTGCTTCTGCTGGAAGAGCGAGCCGAGCTGCGCGGCGACGGCGGACACGAGCGCCACCAGACGCTCGTCCTCCTCGCTCTCCTCCCACAGGAAGAACTCCATGACGGCCACGACCTCGTCGCGCGCGAGCACCGGGACCGCGATGCCCGCCGCGAGCCCGGCGTCCTGGGCGAACAGGCCGCGCTCGAAGCCGGGGTCGGACTTCACGTCCCGCACCCACACGGGTCGGGCTGCCTGCCACGCCCGGCCGGGCAGGCCGATGCCGGGCAGGAACGAAAGCCCCTCGGTTACCCGGCGGAAGGCCTCGAGGCCCGGCGCCGCCGCATGCCACGCGGGGCTGCACTCGAGGGTGCGGCCATCCGAGGTGCGCACCCAGGCCTGGCCGAGTGCCCAACCGGTGTGGTCGCAAACGGACCGCAGCACGTCCGCGATCGCCAGCTCTGCAGATTCAGCGCCGGCGATCGCGAGCGACAGCTCGGGCAGGCTCGGACCATCGCCGGTGAGCGTGCCGAGTGGTGAAGGAGCAGGGTTGTCTTCGAAGGACCGGTGGGACACCGCTTCACCCTTCGAGCTTGGTTCGGGCGCCGTCTGGTGCTTAGCTCATCGACAGGCGCGGCCCTGTCCTCAACCCTGGGAGCTGCCGAATGACTGAGTACGGTCGACCAGGGCTTGGGCGACGGCAGCGGCGCCTGCGCTGCTTGTATGGAGTCCCGTGTGGTCGACGTACTCCGCCCGGATCCTGGGCCGGTCCTTGTCGGTGAGGTCGCCGATGACGTCTTCCACGTCCACCACCTCGACGGCCGCCAGCCTGGCCGGCAGCGCCGTTTTCATCCATTCCCGGACCTCCTGCCGCACTGCTTCCCCGTCGCGGGTCCAATTGGGGAAACCCCCGAACGGGTAGATGGTCAGCGCGATGGGGTGCACGCCCGCGCCGAGCAGGATGCGGTACGTGGCTTCGAGATTGGCGACGATCGTGGAACTTCGAGCGCCGGCCTGGATGTCGTTGACTCCGGCCAATACGACGCACGTGTCCGGCCTGGGAGACTGGTCGACCACGTCGCGCTCGACACGCGCGAGTATGTGCGCCGAGGTCTCACCCCCGACCCCCTGCGCCTTGAGGTATGCGCCGTCCCCCAGTACCGCCTGCAGGTGAAACAGCGGCGTACCGGGCCCGTTCTCGTTGATCATCAGCGAATCGCCGATGCCGTACACGACTCTGTTCGGGGGCACGGACACGGGCGCGATGATAGTTACGGCGGGAAAGGCGGGGATTAGGGGACGGTTTTTGAACCCCGAAATCCGAGACCGGATTCAACAAATTCATCGTAGGTTGCGGGAACAGGGCTAGTCCAGGACCGATAGCACGTCCCAACTTCGATGTCGATACTTTCCCTCCATGGCATGGGGGGGAAGCTTGTGGATGAGAAGAATCCAGGCCACACTGGTCTCATAAGGCGCGCGTAGGCACTGGGCCTGACCCGGTTTCGTGGACACTTGATCTGCCCCGGGAATTTCAACGTGCCCACTGAAACGGGGCAGGTCCAAGCTGAGCGCAGCGGCGGCCTGCTACTACGGTTGGCGGACTCCCAAGCTAGCGGCGCGGCGCAACCGATCGCCTCAGAATCAGCCCCACGGCAGCAGCTACCGCCAGCACCCAGGCAGCTGAGAGCACGAGATCCCCGCCCGCGTGAAACATCGTCGAGAACGCTCCGTCGAGCGTCAGCCGCGTGGGTCCGTAGCCGGGTAGCAGCGTCGCCCAGTCATCCGCTCGCCCGTCGCCGAACATCGGGTTCTGCAAGATCCCGATGTCGATCATCGGCAAGAAGAACATCAGGTAGGTGGCACCCAGACGCCCGAGCAGCGCCCCGGAGATGGCGCCAAGGCCCGCGTAGATCAATCCGGCGGCCAATGTGCCAACGACGAACGGCGCCCACGACTTGGGCGTGAAGTCGGCGGCGGTCACGGCCAAAGACACACCCACAACGATCAACGTCGCAACCACCACGACGACCAGTCTGGGGATGATCGCCTCGAGGGGCCGAAAACCGGCGATCACCAGCCGCCGGTCTGCCTGAAGCGCGGACTGCATGACGAACACGCCGAGCAAGCCAGCCAGGAACGCCACCGTGATGGTCGCCATGATCGCACCGTGGATGTCTTTCATCGTGGTTGCGACCGTCACGCCACCCGGCAGGCCGACGGTCCTTGGCGTGGGCAGCGTGATCGCGATCGAGCGACTGATGAAGAACAGGGGGATGACGACCAACAGCACGAGCACGAGCGGGCGCCGGAACTGCTCCCGAAAGCCGAGCTGGGTGGCGAGGGCCTGTCGCGAAGCGTTCATCGCGTCCTCGAGCGTGCCGAGAGCCAAAAGGCGCCGAACGCGAGCACCAGCGAAGTTGCCGCGACCACGGCGACCCCGATCCAGTCGCCGCTCGGCGAGCCCTGCCCGGCGCCCGCCGCCGTCAGCAGATCGGCGGCCTTTCGTGTCGGCATCAACACTGAGATACCGCCGCTGCTTGTCATGCCGGGTCCGGAAAAGGTGTCGAGCAGGAAGATCAGCGCGACCGCCAGCGACCCCGCAAGCGCATCGGATATCAGCGAGCCGATCAGCGCCCCGATGCCGATGTAGGTGAGCGCGAAGGCGACAATTGCCGCCGCTGCATGGAAGGGATGCTCGATACCGACGCGCAGCGCCAGCGCCAGGTAGGCCACGGCGCTTGCCAGCAGCGCCAGCCCGATTGCGGCCCCGATGCGCGCGAGCGCAACGCGACCTGCGCCGAAGCCAGCCAGAGAGAGCCTGCGGTCCGCCCCGCGCGAGGACGCCACCTCGAAGTAGCCGAGTACCCCGGCGAGGAAGGCCGCCGCCCACCCGGCGCCCAGCGCGCTCGCCGAGTTGCCCGCGACCGTTCCGCCCAGCGCCTGGGCGAACTCTCCTAAGACGGCCGCCGACGCGATCACGAACAGCGCCGGCAGGCATATCAGCAACACCAGCGTCAGGGGCGTTCGCAAGTGCTCGCGAGCGAAGCTGAACGTCGCCAGAGAACTCACTGCTCGACGCACCTCCCATCCTCCAGCGAGTACACCCGCGAGAGCCGCTCGCGCTCGGCCAGCAGGTGCGAGACGATCATGATCGCCATGCCCTGCGCGCGTCGGCGCTCGGCCATCTCCCAGAAACGAAGGTAAGTCTCCCAGTCGAACCCCGAGTAGGGCTCGTCGAGCAATAGCAGCGCCGGCTCGTGCATCAACGACAGCGCCAGGTTGAGCTTTTGACGAGTGCCGCCCGAGAGCTCCTCGACGCGGTAGCGCTCGTAGCGCTCGAACTGAAGCTCGGACAGCATCGCCGATCGAGCTCGCTCGCCGGCCTCATCGTCCATCCCGTAGGCGCGGGCGAACAGCGCGAAGTGCTCGGCCACCGTGAGCTTGTCCCACACCAGCGGCTCCTGCGGGCAGTAGCCGAGGCGGCCGTGACGTTCGAGCGAGCCGCCGTCGCGGCCAAGCATGCCGACCACGATTTTCATGAGGGTGCTCTTGCCCGAGCCGTTTTCACCGACGAGACCGACGATCTCCCCCGGGCGGGCCTCGAGCGTCGCGCCCTTTAGCACCTCGATCGTGCGCCTGCGCGGCCAGATTCCCCTATGAAAGCTCTTGGTGATCCCGTCGATTTTCAGCGGGACCGGGCCGCTACCGGCCGGGGTCCGCGCGGCGATGCCTTCGTTGAGCGCGCTTAGTTCATTCATTGCTCGTCCTTACGTACAGAGATCATCGTGGGCGCGTTCCGTGTCGTGCGCACGCGCCGCGCAACCTTCACAGCCGTGGGCCGGGTAGCGAGGACCGGCCACCAGCGATCGCGGGCGGGGACGTGGCGATCGCCTCTGTCTGCGTTAAGCGATGGAACATCGGCCTCCTATCTGGTGAGAAGGCGTCCAACCGCGCCCATCAACTCGTCGGCCTGCTCGTCGACGTCGGTCGGTCCCTCTCCTTCACCCAGTAGGCACACCCGCGCGTGGCCGTCCAGCAACCCAAGAGCGATCTGGTCCAGGGCCCCGCGGACCGCGCTGATCTGGGTGATGACGTCTGTGCAGTAGCGATCCTCTTCCACCATGCGCGTGATGCCGCGCACTTGACCCTCGACCCGCGCCAGCCGCCTCAACAGGTCGTCCTTCTCCTTCGTATACCCACGTTTTGTCGTCATTGTGGTACCCTACCAGGGTAGTGTATGTACGTCAACTGCGAAAACGGATGGGGAGCTAGGTAGAGATGGGAGCCGAGATCGCCATCACTTCTGGCGGCGCGGTCGGCATTGCGGCTCTCGCGTGGTTCTTCTTTGGGCCGCGCCGGTCTCACGCCGCGCAGCTCCGCGGCGGCGTCCAGCAGGTCGAGATCACCGTGAAGGGCGGCTACCAGCCGAACCTGATCCGGGCGCGCGAGGGAGTTCCGCTGCGGCTCGTATTCGATCGCCGCGAATCCGGTGATTGCACCTCGCGAGTCGTCTTCCCTGACTTCCACGTCAACACTGCTTTGCCCGCGTTCGCGCGGACGGCCGTGGAGTTCACTCCCAGGACCAGCGGAAAGTTCGGGTTCGCGTGTGGCATGAACATGGTTCATGGCACGTTGATCGTCGAGCCGACGAATGGCACGCCAACTGGCAACGGCAACGCCTCAGCGATCGCCGCGCCTCGATCCGAGCCCGCGGAACTCTCAATCGAGGGGGCGCACTGCGCGAGCTGCGTCACCAAGATCGAAGCTGCGGTCGGATCGCTCACGGGCGTCGAGGAAGCGAACATGAACCTCGTCTCGGGGCGGCTGTCTGTCGCATATGACCCCTCCTCGATCAAGCTGGCAGATGTCGAGGCGGCGGTGGCTAAGGTCGGCTACCGAGCAAAGCCGCGCGCCGACGCGCCTAGCGAAGCCAAGGACGCCGAGGCGGCCGATCGCCGGGCCGAAATTCACGATCTGAGCCGCCGCGTCGTGCTCGGCGCAGCCCTGACGGCCCCGGCCTTGTTTGCCGTGATGGCGGAGAGTCTCGGCGCGAGCTGGGTGCCCGGCCTTCTGACGAACCACTGGTTTCAGCTTGCCCTGATCACACCGGTGATCGCCTACACCGGCTGGCCGATTCACCGCACCGGCTGGCTTGCGCTGGCGCACCGCTCGGCTGACATGAACAGCCTGATCACGCTCGGGACTCTCGCCGCTTACACCTTCAGCTTGATCGTGACGCTTGCGCCGGGGCTTCTACCAGAGGACGCGCGCCAGGTCTACTTCGAGGCGGTCGGCGTGATCTTGACCTTGATCTTGCTCGGCCGCCTGCTGGAAGCGCGTGCCAAGGCGGGAACCGGTGAGGCGATCCGCAAGCTGATCGGCCTCCAGGCCAAGACCGCCCGGGTAATCCGCGACGGGCAGGAGCGCCAGATCCCTGTCGAGCAGGTGCGCGCGGGCGACATCGTGGCGGTTCGCCCCGGCGAGAAGGTGCCCGTCGACGGCGAGATCGTCACCGGGCGCTCAACGCTCGACGAGTCGATGGTCACTGGTGAATCCCTACCGGTGACCAAACAGGTTGGCGACATCGTCGTCGGCGCGACTCTCAACCAGACAGGAGCGTTTCGCTTCCGCGCCACCAAGGTCGGTTCGGACACGATGCTCGCGCAGATCATCCGCTTGGTCCGGCAGGCGCAGGGCTCGAAGGCGCCGATCCAGCGGCTCGCCGACACGGTGGCGGGCTTCTTCGTCCCGGCAGTGATCTTCATCGCGATCGCCACCTTCGTCGTCTGGTTCGACTTTGGGCCCTCGCCCTCGCTCACCTTCGCGCTCGTCAGCGCGGTGGCGGTGTTGATCATCGCCTGCCCATGCGCACTCGGGCTCGCGACGCCGCTGTCGATCATGGTCGGCACCGGCAAAGGCGCGCAGAACGGCAGCTTGATCCGTTCAGCCGAATCTCTCGAGACGGCGCACAAGCTCGAGGTGATCGTGCTCGACAAGACCGGCACGATCACCAAGGGCGAGCCCGAGCTGACCGACGCCGTAGCGGTCGGCGACCTTGCCGAAGACGAACTGGTGCGCCTGGTCGCCTCTGCCGAGCGCTCCTCCGAGCACCCGCTGGCCCAGGCGATCATCAACGGCGCCGAGCAGCGCGGCGTCTCGCTGACCGAGCCGCGGGAGTTCGAGTCCTTGACCGGGAGGGGCATCCGCGCGCAGGTGGATGGATACTCGCTGTTGGTAGGCACCAGGCGTCTGCTGGATGAGTCGGGCGTCCATGCGCCCGCCCTGGGACAGATTGCCGAACGCCTTGAAGAGAACGGCAAGACCGCGATGTTTGCAGCCGTCAACGGCCAGCCTGCCGGCGTGCTCGCGGTGGCGGACACGGTCAAAGACGAATCGGTGGCCGCGATACGCAAGATGCGCGAGCTGGGTTTGGAAGTCGTGATGATGACCGGCGACAACCAGCGCACGGCCGATGCTATTGGGCGCCAGGTCGGGATCGACCGAGTGCTGGCGGAAGTGCTGCCCGAGGACAAAGCGGCGGAGGTCAGACACCTGCAACAAGGAGGAAGCCTGGTCGGCATGGTGGGCGACGGCATCAACGACGCCCCCGCCCTCGCCCAGGCTGATGTCGGCATCGCGATCGGATCGGGGACCGACGTCGCGATCGAGGCAGCCGATGTCACGCTCGTCTCAGGTGGCCTGCGCGGCGTCGTCACGGCAATATCGCTAAGCCGAGCGACGATGCGCAACATCCGCCAGAACCTGTTCCTGGCCTTCTTCTACAACTCGATCGGCATCCCGATCGCGGCGGGTGTGCTCTACCCGTTCATCGGGTTGCAGCTCAGCCCGGAAATCGCCGCGGGGGCGATGGCAGCCAGTTCGCTGTCGGTCGTCACGAACGCGAACCGTCTGCGCGGTTGGAAGGCCCCAGCCTCTGTTGCCTGAGATCACCACACGTGAGCGGTCCTGGCACCGGCGTGAGTGCGCAAGTCGACCGGCCTCATCGCCGGCGCGAGCTAACCGAAGGGAGTTCCCATGTCCATAGCCGTCATCGTCATCATCGTCATCGCCGTTGCGCTCGCGGCCTACGGCCTTCTGACTTTCAACGGCCTGATCCGTCATCGCAACACTTGCGACCAGGCGTTTGCCGACATTGATGCTGCGCTCAAGCGCCGTCACGACCTGATCCCCAACCTAGTCGAGGCGGTCAAAGGCTACGCCGCCCACGAGCGCCGGGTGTTCGAGAACGTCGCTGAAGCGCGCGCCGTAGCGACCGGTGCCCGGGGGTCGCAGGCTCAAGGCCAGGCCGAGAGGGGCCTGACGGCTGCGCTTGGCCAGCTGTTCGCGGTCGCCGAAAACTATCCGGATCTCAAGGCCAGCTGGCCCGACCCCCTGAGATCGGTCCGACCCGTCTGAGAGTTCTTCCCGCCCACGACAATGGGCAAGGAGGAACCAGACACGGTGAAGGCAAAGCGCCACACCCCGAACCAGATCATCAGGAAGCTCCGCGAGGCCGAGCTG
>JBBRDT010000044.1:0-28487 GCA_038203635.1 Solirubrobacterales bacterium | reverse complement strand
TCATCGGCCGAGCGAAGCACAGCGCTGCCCGGCTGGCTGACCCACTACAACTTCAATCGCAGGCACGGCTCCCTCGGCCACAAGCCGCCCGCAGCTCGGCTCGCCGAGCTGAACAACCTGGCTGGGAACTACAGCTAGGCGGCTAGGCGAGGCCCTCGCGCGCCTCGCGCACGAGCGTCACGGCCTCGGGAAAGATCAAACGGATCGCGTCGCGAATCTGAGCCGCCTGCTCCTCCGATGTCCCGGACAGGTCGATCGTGTGGATCGCCGCGACGGTCATGTCGACCGCGAGCTTGATCGCGTTGTCCGCCCACGCGACCCGCTGCGCGCCCTGCATCTGCTCGGCGAACTCGCCCAGCCTGCGCTGAAGGTCGTCGGGGTCGCCGAACATGCCGCCGAATGGGTTGGAGCCTTCCATGCGTCCATTGTAGGGACGGCTGACGTGACGACCGCCCGCGGATAAGCTCAACGCTGTATGGCTCTGCCCGCCCCGAATCCCTCCTCCACCGCCGTGATCACCGGCGCGTCGAGCGGCATCGGTGAGGAGTTCGCACGTCAGCTTGCGGCCCGTGGATACGGCGTGTTCCTGGTCGCCCGCCGTGGAGACCGCCTGCGGAAGCTGGCGGAAGACATCGAGCGCGACTACGGGGTGCGCGCGGACGTCGCCGCCTGCGACCTCGGGGACGCGACGGAGCGGCGCGACCTGCCCGAGCTGGTCGCGACCGCCGGCCTCGACGTCGACGTGCTCGTCAACAACGCCGGCTTCACGACCGTGGGCGACGTGCACGCGAACCCGGATCGCCAGCTCGGGATGGTCCGGGTCAACATCGAGGCGCTGGTCGACCTCACGACCAAGTGGCTTCCCGGCATGGTCGATCGCGGGCGCGGAGCCGTGATCCAGGTCGCGTCGGTCGCAGGCTTCCAACCGATCCCGGTGCAGGCAACCTACGCCGCCACGAAAGCGTTCGTGCTGAGCTTCAGCGAGGCGACGTCGGCGGAGCTGAAGGGGACGGGCGTCACCATGACCGCGCTCTGCCCCGGCCCTGTCTCGACCGAGTTCACCGAGGCCGGAGGCTTCAAGGACGAGAGTCCCGGCCCCTCGTTCATCTGGTCGTCGGCCGAGGACGTGGCGCGTGCGGCCATCGAGGGAGCCGCGAACGGCAAGCGCGTCGTGATCCCGGGCATCGCCAACCGCGTCACCGCGAACTTCGGCCGCCACGGCCCGCGGTCGGTGCTGCTCGGCCCGTTCGCGAGCGCCTACCGCAAGACCATCGGCGAGTAGGCATGCGCGTCCGGGCGCCGCTGCTGGTGTCCCTGGTGGGCGCGGTGCTGATGCCCGCCAGCCTGTTTCTCGACTGGTACGAGATCAAGGAGGGAGCGACCGGCGACAACAGCGCCATCTCGCTGAAGGGCTGGGACGCGTTCGAGTCCACGGACACGGTGATGGTGCTCGCCGCGATCGCGGCGCTCGTCCTGATCGTGATGGCTCCCGCTTACGTTGCCCGGGCGTTGATGTTCGTGGGTGCGCTCGCAACCGGGTTCATCGCGGTCCAGCTGATCGACCAGCCGGCGATCCTGGGGTTCGTGGACAGCGCCGACCTGTCCCTGAAGATCGGCGCGTACCTCGGTCTGCTCGGGGCGCTGCTGGTGGTCGCCGGGGGCGCGATCAGCAGCGCGCGAGGATTACCTGCTCGTTGATCGATTTGCTCCCCTATAGGGGACAAAAAGCATCAACGAACGGCAAGTCAGCCAGGCTTGCGGGCCTCGAACAGCGCCTGGCCCGGTAGGCGGCGGATCGTCACCCGCCTGATCTGCTCGAAGCCGGCCTCCCCGAGCCAACCGCGCACGTCGGCCTCGGTGTAGGTCGCAGCCGACGACGTGAGATAGAAGAAGAGGCCCAGCATTGCCGCCGCGTCGGGCCGGCGGTCGCCCTCGGGCCGCCACAGGTCCAGCGCCGCAACCGTGCCGCCGGGTGCGAGCGCCTCGTGCATGCGGCGCAGCAGCGCCACGTTCTGCTCGGGCGACAGGTGGTGGACGATGTTGAAACACAGGGCGCCGTCGTGCGGGCCGCCGAGGTCGGCGCTCATCATGTCGCCCTCGACATGCTGTACTCGGTCGCTCATGCCCTGCTCGGCGACGATGCGCCGTCCTACCGCCGCACTGCCGGGGAGGTCGATCACGGTCGCGCGCAGTGTCGGATGGCGCCGGCACAGTTCGGCCGAATACCAGCCGTGGCCGCCCGCGACATCCAGCAGCGAGGCCGGCTCCCGCGGCAGCCGCAGCGCCTTCGCGACCTCCGGAGAGCTGATTCGCGCGAGCTGGAACTGCCCGCGAATGTAGGTCTCCCAGTGGGGATGGTCAGGCGGGAAGTCGTGGATCTCGATGCCCTCGCCGGTGCGCACGATTTCCTCGAGCCGGTCCCACCAACCCCAGTAGTCGTAGCAGTGCTCGACGTAAGTCCCGACCCAGTCGTCCGAGCCGGGGTCGAGCCACTTGCGCCCGCTCTTCGAGAGGGAGTATCCGTCGCGCTGCTTGTCGACGTGCTCGAGTGCGGCGAGCGAGTCGAGCAGCAGCATCGCGCCGTCGGGGTCCAGGCCGAGCGCCTCCGCCACCTGCGGCGCAGTCGCCGTCCCGCGGGCGAGTAGCGCGAAGATCCCCAGCCGCTGCCCCGCCATCGTGGCGCGTGACATCGGCATGCCGAACAGCGCGTGACCCGCGGCCACGGGCGCGAGGTTCAGCCTGATCGCGAGGCGATCGAGGACGGAGCCGGGCTTCAGTCCGGGGCGCAACGTGCAGGCGGCTACATGTCGACCGGCGGGTAGTAGTTCTCCGCGCCGATCTCCCGGACGTCGCCGAGCCAGTCGCCCTCGTACTCTTCGCTGGGCCCCTGCGTGATCGGATCGACCAGCTCCCATGCCTGGCGCTTGTAGGTCCAGTTGTCGGGCTGCAGCCGGTGCGCCTCGCGGAACCACGGGACCGCGCTCTCGGGACTGCCCGCCCGATGGAGGTGCTGGCCGAGCTCGAAGCACGCGGCGGCACGCGAAGTTTCGGGCGGGCGCGGCGTCGAGCGTGAGACGACCTCGCCGGGGTCGAGTGCGAAGGCGCTCTCCGCGCCGTTGTCCACCCAGTCGCGCAGCGCGGCGACGTAACGCTGCGGGTCGATCCGCATCTTGGCGGCCTCCTGCATCATCGCGGTGATCCGCGGGGGAGCCTCGGCCGGAATCGGCAGCTCGGCGACCACGGCGCGGCCGGGGAACGCCGGCTCCGGCGGTCGCACGATCACGCCCTCCTCATCGACCCAGATGCCGCTCGGCACGTTCCTGACGCCGAGCAGCTCGTCGAGGAGATGGGTGGCGTCGATCAGCGAGGGGTGCGCCGGCTTCGCGTAGTCGATCCACGCGCCGGCGTCCTGCTCGCCTCTGATGTCGAGCGCAACCGTGACCACCTCGAGGCCCTTCGGATAAAGCTCGGTTCGCAGCTCCTGCCACACGGGCAGGTCGAAGCGGCATCCTCACCACGAGGCCCACGTGACGATCAGGACCTTCATCCCGCGCAGGGACGAGATCGAGAAAGGTGTTCCGTCGCGGGCGGGAAGCGTCACGTCGGGCAGCTCCGCGGACAGCAGCGCCAGCTCTCCCGACTCGGGCCCGAGCGCCCACAACCCGTGCGCCTCGTCGTGCACGAGCGCCATGCCGAGCCGCTCCGCCAGCACGCGGACGTCGACGGGCCCATCGACATCCGGGAGCGGAACGCACCGGTCAGCCTTGCAGGCGCCCTCAGGCCTGATGTCCCAGCCGGTCCGTGCGTGGAACTCCTCCGGAGTGATTTCGAGCCGGTCCAGGATCACGACGCCGATCGTACCGGCAAGCAAAGGGCCCGGCGTGAGCCGGGCCCTTGCGTACTGCGAACGGCGAAGCCGCTCGTTACATCATGCCCTCCATGCCACCGCCGGGCATGCCGCCCATGGCGGGCTCCTTCTCGGGCATTTCCGCCACCACGCACTCGGTGGTGAGGATGTTCTTGGCGATCGATGCCGCGTTCTGCAGCGCCGAGCGCGTGACCATCGTCGGGTCGATCACACCGGCCTTGACGAGGTTCGTGTACTCGCCGGTGGCGGCGTTGAAGCCCTCGCCGGGCTTCATGTCCCGCACCTTCGAGACGACGATCGATCCCTCGACGCCCGCGTTCTCCGCGATCTGGCGCAGCGGGTCCTCGAGCGTGCGCAGCACGATCTGGGCGCCCGTGCGCTCGTCGGGGTCGTCGTAGTCGAGCGTGACCGCCTCGGTGGCGTTCAACAGCGCGACTCCGCCGCCCGGCACGATGCCCTCTTCGAGAGCCGCGCGAGTGGCCTGCAGCGCGTCCTCGACGCGGTGCTTGCGCTCCTTCATCTCGGTCTCGGTGGCTGCGCCGACCTTGACGACAGCGACACCGCCCGACAGCTTCGCGAGGCGCTCCTGGAGCTTCTCGCGGTCGAAGTCGGAGTCGGTGTTCTCGATCTCCGCCTTGATCTGCTTGATGCGGCCCTTGATCGCCTCGGGGTCGCCGGCGCCGTCGATGATCGTCGTGGTGTCCTTCGCGACCACGACCTTGCGGGCCTGGCCGAGCTGGGTGAGCTGGGTGTTCTCCAGCTTCAGGCCCATCTCCTCGGTGATGACCTCACCGCCCGTGAGGATCGCGATGTCCTCGAGCATCCGCTTGCGGCGGTCGCCGAAGCCGGGGGCCTTCACGGACACGCCGGTGAACGTGCCGCGCAGCTTGTTCACGACGAGTGTCGCGAGGGTCTCGCCCTCGACGTCCTCGGCGAGGATCAGCAGCGGCTTGCCGTTCTGCATGACCTGCTCCAGCACGGGGAGCAGCTCGCGCACCGCGCCGATCTTCTGGTTGGCGATCAGGATGAACGGGTCCGTGAGAACCGCCTCCATGCGCTCCTGGTCGGTGACCATGTACGGGGAGATGTAGCCCTTGTCGAACTGCATTCCCTCGGTGAACTCGAGCTCCATGCCGAAGGTCTGGCCCTCCTCGACGTTCACGACGCCGTCCTTGCCGACCTTCTCGATCGCGTCCGCGATCACGTTCCCGATCTCGTCGTCGCGGGCCGAGATCGACGCGACGCGCGCGATCTGGTCCTTGCCGCCGGTGATCTCCTTCGACTGCTTGGTGCGCAGGTGCTCGACGACCTGCTCGACCGACTGCTCGATGCCGCGCTTGAGCGCCATCGGGTTGGCGCCGGCGGCCACGTTCTTCATGCCCTGCCGGACCATCCCCTGGGCGAGCACGGTCGCGGTCGTCGTGCCGTCGCCGGCAACGTCGTTGGTCGCCGTGGCGACCTCGCGCACGAGTTGTGCGCCCTGGTTCTGGAAGACGTCCTCGATCTCGATCTCACGGGCGATCGTCACGCCGTCGTTCGTGATCGTGGGAGCGCCGAACTTCTTGTCGAGGACGACGTACCGGCCGCGCGGGCCGAGCGTCACCTTCACAGCGTCCGCGACGGCGTTCACTCCGCCCTCGAGAGACCTGCGAGCGTCCTCGCTGTACTTCAGCTCTTTATGTGCCATACGGGTTCCTTACCTTTCTAAAGGGCTCTAGCCCTCTACCTTTGCCAGCACGTCCGACTCGCGAAGCACGAGCAGGTCATCGCCGTCGATGACGATCTCCGTGCCGCCGTATTTGGAGTAGAGGACCTCGTCGCCCTGTGAGACGTCGAGGGGAATGCGCTTCTCGCCGTCCTCGTCCCACTTGCCCTCTCCGACGGCCAGCACCTTTCCCTTCTGGGGCTTCTCCTTGGCCGTGTCCGGTAGGACGATCCCACTCTTCGTGGTCTCCTCCTCGTCAACCGGTTGCACGATCAGGCGATCCCCGAGAGGCTTGAGATTCATAGGCCTTACCTCCTGGTGATGCAGCTTGAGTGATGTTCGGTCTGCGGCCCCCACGCACGGCGACCGGCCGGTGGCCGGGTGCGCCTAGGCCGCGGAAAGCCTGTTTGGCACTCTAGCAGGGGGAGTGCCAAAAATTGGCCACGACGGCGCGCTGGGCCACGCTTTTCAGTCCGGGCTGGTCGCTTTGGGTCAGCTCAAGCGCCGCGGGCGCGGGCCGTGGCCGTTTCCGGGTGGGGCGTCGCGTTGGGCTGTGGTCTCGATCACCTGGGAGAAGCGGATTACTGTGACCAGGTCGTCCTGGCCGATCTCTCGACCGTAGATCTGCTCGAGGAAGTGCGTGGTGTCCTCGACCCGGCGGAACTCGGGGTTGTCGTGCTCGATGTCGCGCGGGGAGAGCTCACGCACGCGCTTGACCTCGACGTCGTCGACCACCGCGGTGAAGACCTTCTCGCGCGGCTCGTGCCGGTACCCGACCGTGATCCAGACGAGCTGGCCGCGGCGGTACTTGAGGCTCTTGTCCCCAAGCCGGATCGTCGCGGTCTTGCGGCCGCGCTTGAGCTGGTCCACGAAGACCGGGGAGTAGAAGTTGAGGACGTACAAGGAGCGGCCTCAGTATATGAATACTTCCCGGGTGCCCAATCCTGGGTGCCCAAGCCCGGCTAGCCGGGCCGGCGGTTCAGCAATCGGCGGGCAAGCGGCCAGAGCAGAATCGCCAGCACGATCTGGAGCGCGAGCGTGACGACGTCGAGCGGCTCGAACGGGTCACCGAGGGCCCGGTCGGCGCCCTCGACCGCGAAGCCCCACAGCAGGGCGTACACGACCAGCGCGAACGCAGTGCCCCTCAATAGATGTACCGGTGCAGGGCGGCCGGGTCGTGGACGACGATCCGGCCGCGCCGGGTCGTGACCACCCCCGCGCGCTGCAGCGTGGCGAGGAAGCGGCTGGCCGCCTCCCGCGATGTTCCCGCGAGCTGCGCCAGGTCGGACTGCGTCGAGTGCACGACGACCTCGCGCGGAAGACCGGCCGGCCGGCCGGTCCCGCCCCGCAGGGCGCCGGCGCGAGACCCGGTCTCGGCCAGCTCCGCCAGCACTCCGGCCACCCGGCTCGACACCTTCTGGAACGACTGCCGCGCGATCCGCGCGTTGGCCTCGCGCAGCTTCTCTCCCAGCGCGCCCAGCAGTTTGACCGCGATCTCCGGATGATCGTTCAGGAGCCGCTTCAGGTCGCCGGCCAGGATTGCCACCGCCTGCACGTCGTCGAGCGCCTCGACCGTCGCCGAGCGCACCTCTCCCCCGAACATCGCGAGCTCGCCGAAGATCTCGCCTGGCCCGAGGTTCGTGAGGGTGATCGTGCGCCCGTCTGCGTGCTGGCGCGTCACACGCGCGCGCCCGCGCTGGAGGATGTAGCACGTGTCGCCGGGGTCGCCCTCGCGGAGGATGATCGTGCCCGCCTCGTAGGTGCGCGGCACGGCGACACGGGCGATCTTGTCGAACTCCGGTCCGGTCAGACCGGCGAACAGGGGCACGGCGCGCAACAGCTCGGCCGTCCGCGCCCGGGTTGGCGCGATCGATTGCGAACGAGTCGACACTTGCAGGGAGTATTACCGCTGGCGCCGCCAATACGGGTCTGGAGGCCGCCGTAGGCGGACTCTCGAGACTTTAGGTGCGGGCGTAGCCCGCCCGATGTTCACAGCGGGACGAGGCGCGTGGCGGTTGCCTTCCAGCGTGCCTCGACGCGCGCGCCCGGCACCAGGGACAGGCGCTGCACGGAGGCCTGCGTAACCTCGGCCACGAGCGGCTGCGGCGACGACAGCCCGAGCCGCACTCGGTTGCCCACGGGGGTGACGCTCGTGACGGTCGCGGCCAGGCTGTTCTGGGCCGACCCGTGGAGCGGGGATCCGGCCGCCTCGACGGTGACATCCCAGGGAAAGACGCTCGCGGCCGTGCGTCCGCCGGCGCGATCCGTGCTGAAGATCTCCCCGCCGCCGTCCAGCAGCAGGCCCGTGAGGCCGCCGGGGGCCGGGTGGGCGACCCCTGACAGCACGCTCGCCCCGGTGAAGTCGGCCACGAAGGACGACGCCGGGGCCGCTGCGAGGTCGCCCGCGTGGCCGCGCTGCAGCAGCCGGCCGCGATCGATGATCGCCACCTCGTCTCCCAGCTGTGCCGCGTCGGTGAAGTCGTGTGTCACCAGCAGCGCGGGCACAGCCGCCTCGCGCAGCGCGGCTCCCAGCTCGCGCGCCGCGGCGGAGCGCGTCGTTGCGTCCAGCGCCGCGAGCGGCTCGTCCAGCAGCAGCACGCGCGGCTCGGTCGCCAGCGCCCGTGCGAGCGCCACCCGCTGGCGCTCCCCGCCCGAGAGCGAGCGTGGATGGGCGTCGCCGAGCGTCGCGACGCCAAAGCGCTCGAGCAGCTCGTGCGCCGCGCGGCGCCGCGCGGCTCGCGGCACCCGGCGCATTCCGTAGGCGACGTTCTGCCAGGCCGGCATGTGCGGGAACAGGGCGTAGTCCTGGAACAGGAACCCGCATGAGCGCTCCTCCGGCTCGACCCACACTCCGCGGTCCGCGTCGAACCACGTCGTGCCGTCGCACACGACCTTCCCGCGCAGCGGCTTGACGAGGCCCGCGCACGTACGGAGGATCGTGCTCTTGCCGGCGCCGGAGGGACCGGCGATCGCCAGGCACCCCTCGCTGACGTCGAAGGCCACCTCGAGCGTGAAGTCCCGCAGTGGAACGTGTGCGCTAAACGAGAGCATGCTCCGCCGCGGTCCGGCCGGCGAGCAGCTTCACGACGAGCAGGATCGCGCCGCTCAGGGCAACGAGTACCGCCGACAGGGCGAGCGCGGCCGTGAAGTCGGTCGCGAAGCGCTCGAAGATCGCAAGCGGCGCGGTCTGGGTCACTCCCCTGAAGCTCCCGGCGAACATCAGCGTGGCGCCGAACTCGCCGAGCGCCCTGCCCCACGCGAGCGCGAGCCCCGTTCCGAGCGACGGCAGCGCGAGCGGCACCGCGACCCGCGCGAACGTGCGCGCCTCGGAGGCACCGAGTGTGCGCGATGCCTCGACCAGGTTGCGGTCGAGGCTCCCGAAGGCCGCCTGCGCCTGGCGCACGTAGAACGGGCTTGCGACGAAGACGAGCGCGACGACCACAGCCGCTGTCGTCAGCGGCAGCTCGATACCGGCGTCCGTGAGCGCCGGCCCCACGATGCCCTGCGGGCCGAAGGCGGCCAGCAGCCCGATCCCGGCCGCCGCGGGCGGAAGGATCAGCGGCAGCTCGACCAGGGTCAGGACCCAAGCGCGACCGGGGAACCCACGGGTGGCGAGCAGGTAGGCCGCCGGCGTTCCGACGGCGACGATCACCAGCACCGCCAGCAGGGTGGTCTGGAGGCTCAGCACGAGCGCGTCGAGCGCGGCCGGATCGTCGAGGCTCGCGACCAGCTCGCGCGGCCCGACGTCCACGAAGATGGCCGCAACGGGCAGCGTCAGGAAGCACAGCGTGATCGCGGTGGCGCCCACGAGCAGCGCCGTGAAGAAGGCCCGGCGGGTTCGCCGCGTCATCGCGGCGGCCCAAAGCCGGCGTCCCGCAGCGCCTTCTGGCCCGCGCCGGCCGTGAGGCCCTCGACGAAGGCGCGCGCCTGCTCGCCGTGGGGCGTTCCCTTCACGACCGCGGCGCCGTAGAGCACGTTCGGCCGCAGCCGGGGGGGAAGCTCGATCGCGCGCAGGCGGCCGCCGGAGGCCCGCACGTCCGTCACGTACACGAAGCCCGCGTTGACGGCTCCCTGTGACAGCTTGCCGACAACGCCCGAGACGTCCGGCTCGTTGGAGCGGATGTTCAGCTCGATCGCGCGTGCCACGCGCTTGCCGAGCCGGCCCAGCACCTCACGGGTGTAGGCACCGACGGGCACCCCCGGCGATCCGGCCGCGATTCGCACGCCGGCGGTGCTGAGGCCGCCGAGAGAGTCCACCACGTCGCTGCCCGCAGGTACGGCGATCACCAGCCGGTTGGCCGCGAATACGACAGGCCGCTCCACGAGGCCCTCCTTGTAAAGCTGGTCGGGGAGCTTCGTGTTTGCGGCCGCGAACACGTCGGGGCGCCCGCCCTTGCGGATCTGCGCGGCGAGCTCGTCGGAGCCCGCGAAGCTGAAGCTCGCATCCGCGTCCTCGAATTCGGAGCCGTAGCCGGTGAACGCGTTCTTGAGCGAGGCGGCCGCGGACACGCGCAGGGTCGGCGAGCCGTCGTCGTCACCGCAACCCGGCACCAGCATGAAGGCGATGAGCGTGAGGCAGATGACGGCTACGCGACGCGTCACGTGCGCTCGACCATCACCGACGTGGCCTTCACCGTCGCCGTCGCGTCGACGCCGGGTGCGAGGCCCAGCTCGTCGACCGCGTCGCGCGTGATCGCCGCGGTGATGCGATGCGGGCCGGCCGCGATCTCGACGAGCGCCATCACGCCGTCGGCCTCGACGGAGACCACCTTGCCGGCGAACCGGTTGCGGGCGGACAGCGTGTCGCCGGCACGGTGGCGGCGCGGGCGGGAGGCGAGGCGCTCGACCTCGCGGCGGGGCACGCGCCGGCGGTTACGGTCGTCGCGCACCGCGCGCACCTTCCCGGCGCGCTCCCAGCGGCGCAGCGTGTCAACGCTCACGCCGATCTCGCGAGCGGCCTCGCCGAGGGTCAGGTCAGAAGAGCGCCGGGGTGGCAATGCTGCCTAAGCATTGCATAGGCAGGCAGCTCATGGGCGGCTCGCCGGCCGGCCTCGACCATGTCGTCGAGCCGGCTGAAATCAAGCATCCCGCAGTCGCCGGTCACGGGCTCGATCACCAGGTCTGCCCGCCGGTGAGCGCGCTTGGCGCTGTCGATGCTCCCGAGCACGATCGACCGCGCGAGGGTCTCCTTCAGGGGTGGGAGCGCAGGCCGGGCCCCGCGCAGCCGGCGCGGGGACGGCGCCTCGAACCGGCGCCCGACGTCGACCGCCACCACCGGGCCCTCGGCCGTCGCAGCCATCGTCTCGACGGGCAGGCTGTCGAGCACGCCTCCGTCCACGAGCAGCATCCCGTCTCTCGCACGCGGGGCGAACACTCCCGGCAGGCACATGCTCGCGCCGACCACGTCCACCAGCGCGCCACTGCGGTGCACGACCTGTTCCCCGCTGACGAGATCGCAACTCACGCAGAAGAACTCGCGTGGGAGCTCCTCGATCTTGGTTTCGCCGAACGTGCGCATGAGCATCGAGCGGGCGCGCCCGCCGCGCAGCAGCGAGTGGATGGGAACCCCGTAGTCGCCGAGCGGCCGGCGCACGACCAGCTCCTGCCGGCAGCGGTCGAGGATCTCGGTCGGTGTCATGCCCATTGCGAGCATCGCTCCCACGAACGCGCCGATGCTGCAGCCGCCCACGCGATCGATCACGAGGTCCGCGGCCAGCAGCTCCTCGAGCACGCCGATGTGCGCGAGACCGCGCGCGCCGCCGCTGGACAGCACGAGTCCCACGGACCTGCCTGAAAGCCGCCGCGCAAGCCGCCGCGCGCCGTCGTCATGTCCGAGCCAATGCACCGCGCGCGGTGCCGCGGCACGCGTCCATTCAGCGGCGAGCGGAGCGCGCACCGGCCCGTTCAGGAGCACGTCGCATCCCGGCGGCCAGGCGTTGCCCTCGCGAGGCGGCCCGCTCGCGACCAGCAGCACGCGGTCGGCCTGGCGCACCGCAAATGCGTTCCACGGATCTGCGCCGGCGGGATCCGCGGCGAGCAGCAGCACGTGATCGTGCTCGCGCTCCGCGCGGTCGAGCGCGGCACCGTCCGCATCCAGCTCGTCGAGCAGCGTGACCGTCCCGAGCTCGGCGAGCGCGGCTTGCAGGGTCCCCGCGAGCTGCCTCGCATCCGTCGTGCCATCCGCCACGATTGCGACCGTTGCCGGCAGCGGATCCTCGGGCGGCTCGAGCGCGCGGCTCATGCGCAGCTGGCGCCCGAGCTCACGCATCAAGGCGAGCGAGAACCGGGGCTCGTGCGAAAGCAGCTCCGCGAAGTCGGTGCTGGATACCCGCAGCAGCTCACAGTCGCGCCGTGCGCGCACGGACGCGGAGCGCCGTTCGCGCGTCAGCAGCGCGAGCTCGCCCACGACGGCGCCCCGGGTGAGCACGCGCACCACAGCTGTGCTCGGCTGCTCGATCACCACCTCCAGGCGACCCGAGCGCACGACGTACAGGCTGTCTCCGACGTCGCCCTGCCGGAGGAGCCATCCGCCCGCCTCGAGCTGCACGCGCGTGGCGCGCGCTGCGATCTGCCTGCGCAGCGGCTCGGAGAGCCCGGCGAACATCGGCACCATTGCGAGGAACTCGGCGTCCGGCGACTCCGCGGGGCTGGTCCGGCGGGGCAGAGGGTACGGCGAAGCCTGAGCGGAGCCTGGCCGCTCTACGTCAATCCTCGAGCCAAGCCGATCAGGCATTGGCCAGACCCTATCCAGCGCGGGGCCCGCTGGAAAGTGCCGCCGGGCTAACCGGGCTCTGAGATGCCCGCGGCCGCGATCGCGCTCTCGTGATCCGCGAACGCGTCGAGCCGTATCAACAGGTGGTCTCGCACGGATGCGATCTGCCCGAACGGCGTGCGCATCTCGAGCCCGCTGGACTTGCCCTTCACAACCAGCTCCCCGAGCAGCAGGATGCGGTCGCCGGGCAGCTCGCGGAACTCGAGGTTCTCTCCACGGAACTCGTCCCACACGTCCAGCAGCTCCGTGCGCAGCCAGCGCTCGTATGCTTCGCGTCCGCGGTAGACACGGCCCTCCGCTCCGCCGGGCCCGAGCGCGGGCCGCCATTCGATGTCCGGGTGGATGCGCTCGAGCACCGCATCGAAGTCCTTGCGATTGAGCGCCTCCCAAGCGCGGCGCATCCTCTCGAGGTCGTCTACCAGGGCAGCTCTTTCGCGATCTCGGCCAAGCGTGGGTTCGTGCGGTCGCGGTCGGACACCAGGGCCTCCTTCGCCGGCCACGGGATGCCGATGTCCGGGTCGTCCCAGGCGATGCCCCGCTCGGTCGCCTGGTCGTAGTAGCTCGACACCTTGTAGGCGACGTCGGCGTGCTCGCTCGTCACGCAGAACCCGTGGGCGAAACCAACCGGGATGAAGATCTGCCGCGCGTTCTCGTCGTCCAGCTCGAAGGCCTCGTACTGCCCGTAGGTGGGCGACTTCGGCCGCAGGTCCACGGCGACGTCGTAGATCGCGCCCCGGGCGACGCGGATCAGCTTGGCCTGTCCCGGCGTGAGCTGGAAGTGCAGCGCGCGGATCGTCCCGCGCACCGAGCGCGAGTGGTTGTCCTGCACGAACTCGGTGTCGATCCCGAGGTCGGCGTACTCGTTGTGGCGATACGTCTCGAAGAAGAAGCCCCGGTCGTCGGTGATGACCTTGGGCTGCACCAGCACGAGGCCGTCGATGCGAGTCTCGAGTCGCTGGAAACGCATCGCGGTCAGGACCGCAGTTCCTGCCCGTACTGGCGCTGGTAGTAGTCGCGGTAGTCGCCCGAGCGGATCGGCTCCCACCACCAGCCGTTCTTGCGGTACCAGTCCACCGTCGCCGCGATGCCTTCCGAGAACGACACCCTGGCCTTCCACCCCAGCTCGGCGGCCGTCTTGTCGGAGCTGAGGGAATAGCGGCGGTCGTGGCCGGGGCGGTCCTTGACGTACTGGATCAAGGACTCGTCGGCGCCCGTCAGCTCGATGATCGTCCGCACCACGTCGATGTTCGGCAGCTCGTCCGGCCCGCCGATGTTGTAGGTCTCACCGGCCACGCCGGAGCGCAGCACCGTGTCGATCGCGGCGCAGTGATCGGTCACGTAGAGCCAGTTGCGAACCTGCATGCCGTCCCCGTACACGGGCAGCGGATCGCCGTGCAGCGCATTCAGCACGCACAGGGGGATCAGCTTCTCGGGATACTGGAAGGGGCCGTAGTTGTTGGATGCGCGGCACACGATCGCGTCCATCCCGTAGGTGTGGCGGTACGCGCTCACCAGCAGGTCGCCGCCCGCCTTCGAAGCCGAGTACGGGGACGACGGGTCGAGCGGGCTGCGCTCGGTGAACGATCCCTCCTCGATCGAGCCGTACACCTCGTCGGTGGAGATCTGCACGTAGCGCTCGATGCCCCCGCTGCGCGCCGCCTCCAGCAGCACGTACGTCCCGTACACGTCGGTTTGGATGAAGTGCCCCGGCTCCTCGATCGAGCGATCGACGTGCGACTCGGCGGCGAAGTTCACGATCGCATCGCAACTCTCGAGTGCCTCGCGGACGGCCTCCTCGTCTGCGATGTCGCCCTGCACGAAGCGGCAACGGCCGCCGCCGAGCAGCTCCTGGATCGTCTCCATGCGGCCCGCGTAGGTGAGCTTGTCGAGCACCACGACCTCGTCCTCCGGATGGGTCTCGAGCACGTGGCGCGCGAAGTTCGAGCCGATGAAGCCGGCGCCGCCGGTGACCAGCAGCCTCATGCGCGCACCTCGCGCTCCGCGCGCTCGGCGAGATACTCGGCGAGACCGCCGTGCCAGTCCGGCAGCAGCACGGGATGCTCGCGCTCGCTCACGAGCACCGAAAACGCAGGGCGGGGCGCCGGTCGCTCGAGCATGTCGCTGGTCATCGACAGCACGCGGCAATCGACGCCGGCCTGCTTGAAGATCTCCACGGCGAAGTCGTACCAGGAGCAGCGGCCCCCGCCGGCCATGTGGTGCACGCCGTACTCCTCGGCGTCGAGCAGGCGCACGAGCCCGGCCGCGAGGTGGCCGGTGTACGTGGGGCATCCGACCTGGTCACGGACCACGACGACCTCGTCGCGGTCGCGCGCCAGTCCCAGCATCGTCTCGACGAAGTTGCGCCCGTTGATGCCGAAGAGCCATGAGGAGCGCACGATCCAATGACGGGGGTTGGCGGCCGCGACCTCGCGCTCGCCGGCAAGCTTGGAGCGGCCGTAGCCCGAGATGGGGTTCACGTCATGGGACTCGACGTAGCCCTCCTCGCTTGCGCCGTCGAACACGTAGTCCGTGGAGGGATGGATCACCGCAGCGCCGACGGCCGCGGCGGCCGCGGCGACGTTGCCCGCCCCGGCCCCATTGACCTCGGTGGCTTCGTCCTCGTGCTCCTCCGCCCCGTCCACGTTGGTCCACGCCGCGCAGTTGACGACCGCGCCGGGGTTGTGCTCGATGAACGCTTGCTCGACGGATGCGCGATCGGTGATGTCGAGGTCGGAGCGGGCGAGCGCGACCGGCTCGTGCCCGACCTCACGCGCCGCGCGCTCGACGTCGCGGCCCAGCATCCCGGCCCCACCGGTGATCACGATTCTCAATGGAGCTGGATCTCCGAGTTGTCGCCGACCATGAACCGGTATGCCTTGGGGAGGGAGTTGGAGCGGGTGATCGCAACGTTGCGCCCGATCAGGCTGGCCTCCATGCGGTAGGAGAGGTCGCTGATGCGCGCACCCGCGAGCACGATGGAGTGCTCGACCTCGGAGCGCTCGATCGTCACGTCCGCGTCGATCGCCGAATACGGCCCCACGTAGGAGTCCACGATCCTGCTGTTGGCCCCGATGATCGTGGGACCGCGCACCGTCGCGCGTTCGAGATACGCGCCGGGCTCGATCACGACCTTGCCCTCGACGCGCGAGTCCACGACCTGGCCCTCGGTGCGGGGAGTCAAGTCCTCGAGGATCAGCCGGTTGGCCTCGAGCAGGTCCTCGAGCTGGCCCATGTCCTTCCACCATCCGCGCACGATGTGCGGCTCCACGCGCAGGCCACGATCGACAAGTGTCTGGATCGCGTCGGTGATCTCGAGCTCGTCCCGCCACGAGGGCTTGATCGAGCGGGCCGCGTCGAAGATCGACGACTTGAACATGTAGATGCCGACCAGCGCCAGGTCCGACGGCGGGTCCTTGGGCTTCTCCACGAGGCGCTTGATGCGGTCGCCCTCGAGCTCGGCGACGCCGTAGTTCTCGGGGTCGGGCACGGGAGTCAGCAGGATCAGGGCATCGGGATCGTTGGTCCTGAACGTCTCCACGAGTTCGACCAGGCCGGACTTCAACAGGTTGTCTCCCAGGTACATGACGAAGGGCGAGTCGCCGAGGTACTCCTCGGCGGTCAGCACGGCATGCGCGAGGCCCTTCGGCTCGTCCTGCTCTATATAGGTGATTTCGACGCCGAACTGCGAGCCGTCGCCCGCGGCCGCGCGGATCTCGTCGCCGGTCTCCGGAGCGATGATGATGCCGATCTGGCGGATGCCCGCCGCGGCCATCGCCTCGAGCCCGTAGAAGAGCACGGGCTTGTTGGCCACCGGCACCAGCTGCTTGGCGCTCGTGTGGGTGATGGGGCGCAGGCGCGTGCCCTTGCCCCCGGAGAGCACGAGGCCCTTCAGGTCGTCCATGGGGGGCAGCGTATCTGGATAGTGTCCTGAATCGTGCTGGACGCGGTCGTGATCGGTGCGAACCACAACGGCCTCGTCGCGGCCGCGTACCTCGCCCGGCGCGGACTCGACGTCGAGGTGCTCGAGCGGCGCGACGTCGTCGTCGGCGCGTGCGTGACCGAGGAGTTGTGGCCCGGAGTGCGTGCCTCGCCGGGCGCCTACACGCTCTCGCTGCTGCGGGCCGAGATCATTCGCGATCTCGATCTCGCGGCGCACGGGTTGAGCGTCGAAGTCCACGAGCCGTCGCTGTTCGCGCCCTTTCCCGACGGGCGCAAGGCCGTGACCTGGTCACGGTGGGAGCGCACGCGGGCGCAGCTCGAGCGGGACTGGTCACGTGCGGACGCGGAGGCTTACACCGCCTGGAGTGAGCGCCGTGATCGGGCCGCCGCGCGCGCCCGGCCGCTGATGCTGGAGCCGCCCGACCGCCGGCGGTGGCTCGAGGCGGTCGGTCCGGAGCTGCTCGACGGCGCGATTGCCGACGACCTCACCGCCTTCCCGTCGGAGCAGGTGCGCGTGCCCTTCGCGATCCAGGGCTTGATCGGGACGCTTGCAGGACCGAGCGATCCGGGAACCGCATTCATCGCCCTGTACCACGACCTGGGCGAGGCAGCGGGCGTGCCCGGGGCGTGGGGCTACGCCCGCGGCGGCATGGGCGCTGTGACGGCGGCGCTACGTGCGGCCGCCGAGGCGGCGGGGGCTCGGGTCCGCCTCGAGTCGCCGGTCGCGCGCGTGTTGGCCGACGAGGGGCGCGCGTGCGGGGTCGTGCTCGACGACGGCCGCGAGGTGCGGGCGCGCGCCGTGCTGTCGAACGCGGACCCCCTGCGCACGGCCGAGCTGGCCGGTCTTCCGGCGCCGGGCCACCGGCGCCAAGCAGGTCCAGTGGTCAAGGTCATGTTGCTGCTCGACGGCCTCCCCGACTTCCCCAGCTGGCCGGGGGCCGAGCCGTGGGCGGGGACGATCGACATCGGCTACAGCCTCGCCGATCCGGAGAGCGCTGCCGCCGACGCACGCGCGGGCCGGCCCGCGGCCCGTCCCTGGATCGAGGCCGCCTGTCAGACCGCGGCCGACGACACGCTGGCGCCGCCGGACCGTCATGTGCTGTCGCTGTTCTGCCAGTGCTTTCCTCCAGACGCCGACCCCGGGGCGGCCGCCGACGTCGCGATCGCCCGCTTCGCGGAAGCCTGCCCGCAGCTCCCCGATCGCATCGTCGGCCGGCTGGCGCTGGGGCCGCGCGAGCTCGAGGACCGGTTCGGCCTCACCGGGGGCCACATCTTCCACGGCGAGATGCTCGGCGACCAGCTGCTCGAGCACCGCTTCCCCGCGCGGCGCTTCGGCGGGGTGGAGGGCCTGTACCTGGCGGGCTCCGGCGCCCATCCCGGCGGGGCGGTCACCGGGGCGCCGGGCTACCTGGCGGCGCGGGCCGTGGTGGAAGATCGGAGCTCCCGTCATTTCCGGCTAAGGAAATGACGTTCTAGTAGACGCCCCCGAGCTTGGCGTGGTCCCAGCTGACGGTCTCGACGACCTCGAAGCGGATCGCGACCCGCTTGGCTGCCTGGCCGCGCAGCGCTTCGCGCATGTCGGCGTTCGCGGCGTCGGCGCCCTGGTACTTGGCGAACAGCTCGGACGCGAAGTCGATCACCTTCTCCGTGTCGCGCTCGATGTGGGCGCGGGTCTTGAGCATCACGCCCCTCAGCTCGGCGTACTCGTTGCCGGACTCGACCAGCGCGGTGGCGCGGTCGTCGCGCTCGAGGTTCTTCACCTTCTGCGACTTCGCGTAGGTCCAGATCCAGGGATCGGTGCCGCGCATCACGTACCAGAGCGCCGTCAGGTGCGGCCACCCGTCGGGCCCGGCGGAGGCGACGTTCAACACGCGCTCCCGCGCGAGGAACTTGGCCACCTCGTCGGGAGAGAGCTTGATCTGGTCCCTGCGGCTCGGCATTCCTTCGTTCCTTCTCAGCCGGGGTCGATGCGCAGGCGCTTGGCGCCGCCGGCCGCGCGCACCTCGTGCTCCTCGATGTACACGGGGTTCGTCTTGCCCGTGCGCCAGCTCTCGATCATGTCGTCGTAGTGAGGGGAGCCGGGATGTCCCGACTGCCCGGTCGTCAGCTGCCAGCGCGAACGGGCGGGGTCGCCGACGTCGGCGAGCATCCGGTATACGGGTCCCCAGACGCCCTTGAACGGCTCCGTGGGGAGATAGCCGTTCTGGGTCACCGTCTCGCTCGCGCCACCGGCCTCCACCATGCGGTTGAAGATCCGCCGGAAGAGCGGGTTCGCCTGGCCGAACGGGTGCGAGAACTCCACCTTGTGCACGCGGCCCCAGCGCCATTTGCCGGGGGCACGACCAAACCTCTTCTCGAGGCCGTCGAGCGCTTTCTCGAGCGCCTCGAGCGCCACCGTGTCCCAGGTGCGGCCGCCGAACCATGCCGGGTCACCCTCGTCCCAGAGCGTGAGCAGGCGCTCCTGGAACCGCCATGGAGAAGAGACGATCTCGAACAGGGCCACGCCGGACTTGTTCAGCCAGCGCTCGACAAGGACGTCGTCCGGCACCGCCGCCCGCACCACCGCCTCCGCGAACACGACCGTGAATGCGTGGAAGATCGTGCCCGCGACCGTCTCGGGGTCGAGGTTCCCATCCCAGCTCTTGAGGCGCTCGATCGCACGGACCTCGCGCTGGTTGGCCGGGTGCAGGCGGGAGAGCCGGTGCACCGTCTCCACGCCCGGGAACGAGAAGAAGTCGTGCTGCATCCGCTCGAAGTCGGCGAGCGAATGGCGCTCCCGCTCGCCGAGCAGCTCCTCGATGCGCCGTGCGCGGTAGCCGGTCATCCACTCCGACGTGATGTGGTGGGGGTAGTCGTCGGCGACGATGCGGTTGTTCGCGGTGACGATGAACCCCTGCGGCGGATTCACCGTCCGTGGCAGGTCGTCGTAGGGAATCGTTCCCTCCCACTCGAACTCGCCCGTCCAGCCGGGCTTGGGCAGGTCCGGCACGTTCCCCTTGCGGAGCGGGATCTTGCCCGCCAGTTGGTATCCGATGTTGCCGTCGCGATCCGCCCACAGCAGATTCAGCGGGGGGACGTGGTGGCTCTCCACGGCATCGATCACGTCCCGGCCGCTGCGCGCCGTGCCGATCCGGTAGCCCGAGTCGGTCAGGAGCGGGTACTGGAGGCCCGTCCACGCCAGCGCCACGGGCTCCGAGGCGCCCAGGGCATCGCTGACGATCGGCCCGTGGTGCGTGACGGTGACATCCAGCGCCTCGGGGGTGCCGCGACCCTTGACCTGGATCTCCTCGCGCACGACCTCGGCCTGCCGCCATTCGCCCTCGAACTCGTACATGCGGGCGTCGTCGGGGTTGAGACGCTCGACGAAGAGGTCCTGCGTATCGGCCATCACGTTGGTGAAGCCCCAGGCCGCAAAGCGCGTCTGCCCGAACACCGGGAACGGGTTGGTCGGCAATGTGGCACCGCGCACGCGGTAGTCGTCGCAGGCGAGGTCCGCCTCGTACCAGAGGTCCGGCATCGTGTGCGTCAGGTGCGGGTCGCACGCGAGCAGCGGCCGTCCCGTCACGGAGCGTTCGCCGGAGACCACCCAGTTGTTGGAGCCGGTCGCGTGCATCCCCAGGCCGAGCGACTCCTTCACGGCTGCGATCTGCGCCGCGATGTCGACTCCCTCGCCCGCGTACACGTCGCCGGGAGAGGTGATCACCGGATTTGCGGGCGGGTACTGCGGCTCCAGCCGCGCCGCTCGCTCGGGGCCGGCCGCGCGCACCAGGTCGGCACGCAACAGCTCCATCTCCCAGTTGCTGGACAGGCCGAACCCCATCAGCTTGGCCGAGGCCAGCAGGTCCACCGCGGTCCACGGCTCGGGCTCGAGCCGTGTCAGCTGGAACTCGATCGGCAGGGCACCGGCCTCGTCGATCGCGGCGTTGATACCGGCGACGTAGGCGCCCACGAGCGGGGCCACGCCTGCCTCGATCTCGCGCGCCTCGCGCTCCGCCACGCGCCGCATGCCGAGAGTGCGCATCAGGCGGTCGGCGGGGAGGGTCTCGGGGCCGGCGAACTCCGAGAGGCGGCCGGCCGTCGCCCGGCGGAAGAACTCGAGCTGCCACAGCCGGTCCTGTCCGTGGCAGAACCCAAGGGCGAAGCAGAGGTCGTGCGGCGTACGCGCGGAGACGTGGGGGACGCCGAACCGGTCTCGCAGGATCTCCAGCGGCGCGTCCACGCCGCGCAGCATCAGGCGCCCCGCGGTCTTCGGCAGCGGCCGGCGCAAGAGCTGGAACCAGCCCGCGGCACCCGCCAGCGCCGCGAGGGCCCCCGTGCCGGCGAAGGTGCGCGTGAGCGGGCTGCCGATCATCGGGCGATTCTCTCAGGTGGGAACGGGCCGCGACTGTGCGGATCATCCCTTTGGACGATGTTCCGGGTCGGCCGCCGCTCTACCTTGGCTGCATGTCACGCGTCGGTCGGGCTGCCAATGGAGGGGCGAGTCCGTTGCTCGACTACCTCCCACGCGTATATGGCGCCGCCCTGGCGGCGGCGCGCGACGAGGAGGCAGCCTGCGCGGTCACGCAGCGTGTGTTCGAGGGCCCCGTGTCGGGAGCCGGTCACCACTGTCAAGACCCCCGCTGCCTGGTGGAGCAGGCGATCTGCCTGGCCATGCGCACGGCGCCGAGGAATCCCTTCGGCGGGATCGCGCCGCAGGACCGAGAGGCGGTGGCGCTCGCACGTCTCGCCGGCTACTCGGTGGACGAGATCGCGCTGACGCTCGAGATCGCTCCCGCCGAGGTGAAGCGGCGCCTGCGCGCCGGACTGGAGGCGATCGGGCTGGAGTCTCAGGCGCTCGCGTCGTGAGCGTGCCGGGCGGCGAACGCGGCCGCCTCGGCACGATTGCGGAACTGCAGCTTCTCGAGCACGTGGCGCACGTGCGTCTTGACGGTCGTCTCGCTGATCACGAGGCGGTCCGCGATCTCACGGTTGCGCAAGCCGCTCGCCGTCGAGGACGAGCACCTCACCGTGGTCGTCGAGGACGACGGCCACGGCTTTGCGACCGGTGCGGTCGGCGGACCGGGGGAGGGGCACTTCGGTCTCACGCTGATGCGCGAACGCGCACATGCGATGCAGGCCACGCTCGACATCGAGTCAACACCGGGCGGGGGTACGCGGGTACGGCTTCGCGTCCGGCTGGCGCCGGGTTAGGGTAGACCCGAGATGTTCGAGCAGGCCCTGGAACCCGCTGTCGAGAGTGGCTCCTGCCACCTCGCCGTGCTCTTGAAGACCGACGCCGAGCTGTATTCGGTGCTCGCGTCCTTCTATGCGCTCGGCGCGAAGCGCAACGGATGGCTCGCACACCGGGCGCTGATGGGAGAGGGCGACCGCGACCGCAAGCGCCTCGCATCCCATGGCCTGGACGTCGCGGCGCTCGAGGAGGAGGATCGTCTCGCGGTAGTCGAGTTCGACACGACCGAGCCGCCGGAGCACTCGACCGATCGCTGGGAGGGCGAGATGGCGCGCGCGCTCGACCGTGGGCTCACGGGGCTCTGGTACTCACGCTTCGCGGTGGGCCCAGACGACAGTGTCTACGCCGCGGTGATCCCGTTCGAACGCGCATGGGAGTCGTCCTTCGACGGCCGCCCCGCCGTGACGCTGTGCCCCTACGTCGTGGGGGAGCTCACGGGCGCGGTCGCTATGGACCGGCTCGCATCCGTGGCGGAGCATCACGACGGTGTGCTCATCGCGGGCGGCGCCGAGAACGAGTTCACGCTTTTCAGCCGACCTTGAAGCTGCCGTGCATCTCGCTCGAGTGCGGATCGCACTGGTAGCGGTAAGTGCCCTTCCGGAGCTTGATGCTGACCGACTTCGTGCCGGTGAAGTCGACACTAGTGATGACTCGGTTCACGCCCGGGCCACGGAGGTGGAAGTTGTGGATGTCGGCCCTGTCCTTGATCCGGAACTTGTAGGTGGTGGCACTGAGCCTCTTGACCTTCTTGCCGTTTCGCTTCAGCGAGATCGTGAAGCCCGGCCCGACTTGCCCCGTGACAGTCGGCACCGCGCCGGCTGAGCCCGGGCCGATCAGAGCTGTCAACACAGCCACGGCGGCGACCATCGCGACGAGGCCGATGATCGACTTCCGCGGGAGAGTGAACGTCATCGTGTCCTCCTCTGGGACGTGGACGAACTCGTACTCCCGTAGCTTCTCGCGTTTTCGGTGGCGATGCGCCAGATGGGCGCTACGCGGCGGCCTTCGACCGCTTGCGCTTGCCGGCCAGGGCCTTCGCCGCGTCGTGCACGGCGAGGCGCGCGTCCTCCGGCTCGAGCACGGCGGCGTCGCCCGCCTCCTTCAGCACCTCGCGCACGAGCCAGTGCACGCCGGCGAACGGAAGCTCCACGATCAGGGCGCCGTCGGTCAGCTCCTCCGACACGGCGCGGCGCTCCCGCTCCCACCGCGCCCGCTCGGGTGATACCCAGACCCGCGCGACCCGCGAAGCGGGCACCGCGCCGGTGCGCGGCCATCCCTCGAGGTCGGCCGTCGGGTCGACCTCGGGCCGCGGCTCGAAGTTCTTGCGCGAGATCTTCGCGCGCTTGATGCGGTCGAGGCGGAAGTGGCGCGTGTCCTGGCGGTCGAGGTCGAAGCTGAACACGTACCAGCCCTCCTTGCCGTTGATCAGCGCGTAGGGCTCGACCGTGCGCTCGGTGAACTCGTCCTCGTTCTCCTTGTAGTACTCGATCCCGAGCAGCCGCGAATCCACGATCGCCCGGTTGATCGTGCGCGACATCTCCTCGTCGTCGCCCACGGGCGGGGCGATCTGCAGGCCCTCGTGCGAGGGGTCGTCACCCAGTGCAGCGACGATCTTCTGGCGCGCCGATGCGAGGCTGCCCTCGGGCAGGTGGTCGCCGAGCAGGTCGATCGCCGCGATCAGCGCCTTCGCCTCGAGCGGCAGGAGCCGGGCGGGTCGCGCGAAGTTGTCGCTGTAGGGCTCGGGATCGACGTCGATCTCCTCACCCTGGATCTCCGCGTACAGCACGTAGCTGCCGCCGCCGAAGTTGACGACGTTCAGCACGTCGAGGTCCTCGCGCAGCTCCTCGTCGGTGATCTGGAGGCGCTCGCGCACGTCCGCGACCCTCGGCTTGGCGTCGCCGCGCGCGGACTGGATCAGGATGCCGGCGAGGGCGACGAGCCGGGCGAAGCGCTCCGGGCGGATCACGGTCTCGCCCTGGCCGTCGCGGTCCTCCTCGGCCTGATGGCCGTTGGCCGCAACATCGGCGCGGCGACGGCGAGCCGGCTCCGCGACGAAGTCCGCGTGTGGCTCCGCGTGGCGTTCGAGGATCGTGGAAAGCCGCTCGGCGGTCTCGTCCACGAGCTCGGATGGGTCCAGCAGCCGGGCGTGCTCGCCGAGGCCCAGCACCCATGAGACGAGCTGGCGCGGCTGGGCGAACTCGGTCGTGAAGACGACGCCCGGGCCCGGGACCCGTCGTGACCCGGCCCGCCACTGGGTGCCCGACTCCGTCACCGGCGCAAAGTCGCCGTGGTGGCCGAAGTCACGTTCGACGAGCCACGCGATGCGCTCCGATATCCACACGTCCGCGGTCCCGTCCGGCTCGCCGAGCTGCCAGTCCGCGCGCCGCGCGTACGCCCACGGGTTGAAGTCCTCGGGCATCGTGAAGTCGTGCTCGGCCTTGCTCGCGTAGGACACCTTGTCCGTGATACGAGACAGGCGGAAGACCCGCATCGCGTCACGCTCGTGCGCGTGCCCGACGAGGTAGAACTGGCCACCCTGGTAGAGCAGGTGGTAGGGATCGACCTTGCGCTTGCTCTGCGCGTCCCGCTCGATCGAGTAGTACTCGAACTCGATCGTCTTGCGGCGCGAGATCGCGGTCTCGACCTTGGCCAGCCGCTGGGAGAGCTCACGCCCGCCGGCAGAAGCCGTGACGGCAATCGCCACATGGGGCTGGTCGCCCGACCCGAGCGGGCTCGGCCGTCCCCATGACAGCTGCTGCAGCGCGAGCCGCAGCGGCTCGGCGTACGCGAAGCGGCCGTCGAGCAGCGCCAGGGAGGTCTGCAGCGCGGCCAGCTCGCCGTCCGAGAACTCGATCGGCGGCAGGTAGAAGTTCTCGGGCGGCAGCGTGTACAGCTCGGCCTCGAAGTAGCCCTCCGGCGGCTTCTCGACCTTGAGGTCGATGCCGAGCGCCTCGAGCTCGGCGCGGTCGGCATAGAAGCGCCGCGCGAACGCGTCGTCGTTCATCTCGCTGTAGCCCTCGACGTCCTGCTTGATCTCGAGCGCGGACACCGGTCTGCGCTCCGCCATCAGGAACGAGATCAAGGACAGCTGACGTATGAGCTTCTCGGTGTCTTTGGCCATGCGTGGACTCTCCCCCCGGGGCTCGGCTTGGGCGCAGGATAATCCGTCAACCCCGCTGGCTTGATGCATGAAAGGCACAGAAAGCCCAAATTGCGCGAACCACCCGTGATCTGGACCGCCGGCCCGGCCGATGCTCCCGCCGTCGCGCGCCTGCTGGGCGAGTTTCGGGACTGGTGGGGGAACGCCGAGCCCTCCGACGAGCAGATGCTCGCGAGCGTCGGCCGGATCATGGAGGCCGGCGACGGGGAGTATCTGCTGGGCGCTGCGGCTCCGGGTCGCGAGCCGGAAGGCGTGTGCCAGGTCCGCTTCCGCTGGAGCGTCTGGAAAACCGCGGAGGACTGCTGGCTCGAGGATCTCTACGTGCGCGAGGCCGCCCGCCGCGGCGGGCTGGGTTGCGCGCTGGTGGACGCGGCCGTGGCGCGCGCGCAGGCGCGGGGCTGCCGCCGCATCGAGCTGGACGTCAACGAGGACAACGAAGCGGCCCGGGGCCTGTACGCGGCCTGCGGGTTCACCTTCGAGCCCAAGCCACCCGGGCGCACGCTGTTCGCAGGCCGGGCACTCGGCTAGCGCGGCCAGCGCCAGCGCCAGCGCCTGCAGGCCATGCGGATCGGCGCTTCTGCCGATCAATTCATGACGTCCTGTCAGCAGGACGCGGCTCATGCAATCCCATCCAGCGATACTCGGGAGACTGACCGCTGCGCTCCCCACCGGTCGCACGCTCCCCGATGATGTGTGGCGGCGTCGTCACACGGCGCTCCTGGCCCTCCTGTGGCTGCACGTCGTCGGTCTCACGCTCTTCGCCTGGCTGCGCGGCTACGACCTGATCCACTCGCTCGGGCACGGCGTCCCGCTGGTGGTCCTCGCCTGCATGGCCATGGTCGCGAAGGGCAACCGCCGCCAGGCCGCGGCATTCGTGTCGCTCGGCTTGATCACGTCGTCGGCGCTGCTCGTCCACACGTGGGGCGGTGTGATCGAAGGGCACTTCCACTTCTTCGTGATGATCGCGCTGCTGACGCTGTACGAGGACTGGTTCCCGTTCCTGCTCGCGGCGGCGTACGTCGTGGTGCATCACGGCGTGGTGGGCGTGCTCGACCCGGGCGGCGTCTACAACCATCCGGATGCCGTCCACCATCCGTGGAAGTGGGCGGCGATTCACGGCGGCTTCGTCACGGCCGCGGGTGCCGCGGGCGTGGTCACCTGGCGCCTGAACGAGAATGTTCGCGCCGAGACGCAGAGCGCGTACCGCCAGGCCCGGGAGAGCGAGGAGCGTTTCAAGAGCGCGTTCAGCGACGCCCCGATCGGCATGGCGCTCGCGAGCATCGAGTCGGCTGACGCAGGCCGCTTTCTCCAGGTGAACCGCGCGATGTGCGAGCTCACCGGGTACGCGGAGGAGCAGCTCGTCGGCAAGCACTTCGCCGACATCACACATCCTGATGACCTGGAGGAGAGCGTCGTCTCTTTCGAGCAGCGACTGCTGGCGGGAGACCTACCGAGCTACGAGTTCGCGAAGCGGTACATCCATGCGGACGGAGCGGTCGTGTGGGCGCAGGTCCACGTGTCGCTCATACACGACAGCAACGGGCAGCCCGCATATGCGATCGGGCAGCTGCAGGACATCACCGAGCGCAAGCGGGCCGAGGAATCGATCCGGGAGAGCCGCAGGCAGCTCGCCGAGGCACAGCAGCTCGCCCAGCTCGGGAGCTGGCAGTGGAGCCTTGAAACCGGGGAGGTCAGCTGGTCCGAGGAGCTCTACCGGGTCTTCGGACTGGACCCGGAGAAAGAGTTGCCGAGCTACTCGAAGTTCTTCGAGCGGGTGCACCCGGACGAGCGGCGCAAGGTCGAGGCGATCGTCGACCGCTCGCTCGCGAGGCGCGAGCCGTTCCACGAGGAGATGCAGGTCGTCCGCGGGGACGGGGCCGTCCGGATCATCGATGCTCACGGTCAGGTCACGCTCGACGCGGATGGCAACCCGGACAAGATGGCCGGCACGGTCCAGGACGTGACCGACCGCAGGGTCGTGGAGCGCAAGCTCGCGCTGCAGGAGGATGCGGAGAAGGAGCACCGGGCCCGGAGCGACTTCCTTTCGCGCATCAGCCACGAGCTGCGCACCCCGCTGAACTCGATCCTCGGCTTCGCCCAGCTGATGGAGATGGACGATCTCGACGAGGTGCAGCGCGAGCACGTCGGGCTGATCATGAAGGGTGGGAACCACCTGCTGCAGCTGATCAACGAGGTGCTCGAGATCTCCCGCATCGAGGCCGGCACCATGACCGTGTCGCTCGAGCCCGTCCGTGTGGGCAACTCGGTGGCCGAGGTGGTGAACCTGCTCGAGCCGCTGGCCGCCCAGCACGGCGTGGCAATGCAGAACGACGTCCCGCACGACGGCGAGCATCACGTCAACGCCGACACGCAGCGGCTGACGCAGGTGCTGCTGAATCTCGTCTCGAACGCGATCAAGTACAACAAGGACAACGGGTCCGTACGGATTTCGCTCGCGACACCGTCACCGGACCGGACCCTGATCCTGGTCACCGACACCGGGCGCGGGATTTCCGAAGAGAACCAGACGAAGCTCTTCACACCGTTCGACCGGCTCGGAGCCGGCGACACCGCGATCGAGGGAACCGGGCTCGGGCTCGCTCTTTCCAAGCTCCTGACCGAGGCGATGGGTGGAACCCTCGCCGTCGAAAGCGAGCCGTGGATCGGCAGCACCTTCACCATCGGCCTCGCCTCCGCCGAGGAGCCGACCGCGGATGGGGAGGAATCGGAGCAGGTCGCTCCCGCTCCGACGACGAACGGCGCGTCGGCGGCGACCGAGACGGTGCTCTACGTGGAGGACAACCAGTCCAATCTGCAGCTCGTCGAGCGCATTCTCGCGAAGCGCCCTCACATCAAGCTGCTTTCGGCGATGGACGGCCCGCTCGGGGTAGCGCTCGCTCGCCAGCATGAACCTGCGCTGATCCTGCTGGATCTCCACCTTCCCGGCATGGACGGGGAGGAGGTGCTGAAACATCTGAAGGCCGACGAACGCACCGCGCGCATCCCCGTCGTGGTCGTCAGCGCGGATGCCACCAACGCGCGGGTGGAGCGGCTGCTTGCCGGCGGGGCCGAGGCATTCCTGACCAAGCCCCTGCAGGTCACCCGGTTCATGGGCCTGGTGGACGCGACGCTTGAAGAGCAGGCCGCGGTTTGACGATCGAGGACTCAGCCCTGAAGCGGGCGCGCATCCTGATCGTCGACGACGAGCCGGCCAACGTGCTGCTGCTCGAGCGGCTGCTTACGCGCAGCGGATACGAGAACCTCGTGACAACCACGGAGTCGGCGCAGGTCCTGCCGCTGTGCACGCAGCGCCTCCCCGATCTCGTGCTGCTCGACCTGCACATGCCCGCTCCGGACGGGTTCGAGGTAATGCGGCAGCTGGACCCGTGGATCAGCGAGGGCGCGCTGGCGGTGATCGTCCTGACCGCCGACACCACGCGCGACGTGCGGCAGAGCGCTCTTGCCGGAGGCGCGAAGGACTTTCTCGTGAAGCCCCTCGATGCGATCGAGGTCCTGCTGCGGATCAAGAACCAGCTGGAAACCAGGTTCCTCCACGTTGAGCTGCGCCGGCAGGCGCTCGCGCTCGAGCAGCGTGTCTACGAGCAGCACGCGGACCTCGACGACGCAAGGCTCGAGATGCTGCACCGGCTTGCGCGCGCGTCGGAGTACCGCGACGACGACACGGGCGACCACACCCAGCGCGTGGGGCGCACGTCGGCGCTGGTCGCGCGCAAGCTCGACCTGGGCGAGGAGGACGTCACGCTCATCCGGCATGCGGCCACGCTGCACGACGTCGGCAAGATCGCCGTTCCG
>JBBRDT010000043.1:0-28818 GCA_038203635.1 Solirubrobacterales bacterium | reverse complement strand
TTCCGCCCGCTTTCGACGATTCTGTTCGTCCGGGGGCTCGTGCAGCTCGTCGCGCGTCACGCCGAGCACGACCCCGCGCTCCCGCAGCTCGGCGATCTGATCGACGTCGGCGAACAGGTGGCGGCCGGAGAGCGGCCGAGTGTGGACGATCACCCCCTCGAAGATGTCGAGCTGCATGTCGGCCACAACGCGTTCGACGACCCCGATTTGATTGCCGTCGCGGTCGTAGACCGGGGTGCCCTCCTCCAGGACCGTGTAGGCGATGGGTGGGCCGAGATCCTCCACAGGCGCGAGATTAACGGGAGGTCCACCCCACGACCAGCGACCCAAGGAGGAGCATGTGCCCCGGAATCGATCGCGCGCTGTACTTCGACCGCTGCTGGCCGAACTCCGAGCTGATCGATACCTTCGAATTCAAACGGCTCTTCGAGGAGGGAGACGAGGTCGTGGTCACCTACGAGAGCACGAAGACCGATGGCCGCCGGTTTCGCAACACCGAGATCCACACGTTCCGTGGCGACAAGATCTGCAAGGTGGAGGTCTACTTCGGCTGGGACCTCGCTTGACGGCCGATAGCTGGGATCCGGCCCAGTACGAGCAGTTCGAACGCGAGCGATCGGCCCCGTTCTTCGACCTGCTCGACCTGGTCGAGCCGTGCCCCGGAGGACGCGTCGTCGATCTCGGCTGCGGCACCGGCGAGCTCACCCGTTCGCTGCACGAGCGGGCCGGAGCGAGCACCACGCTCGGGCTCGACTCCTCGCCCGCGATGCTCGAGCGAAGCGCGTCGCACGCGGGCGAAGGCTTGACCTTCGAGCCGGGCGACATTGCCGAGTGGGCGCCCTCCGAGCCCTTTGACCTCGTGTTCTCGAACGCCGCGCTGCACTGGGTCGACGACCACGCCGCGCTCTTCGCGCGGCTGACATCCACCCTGGCCCCCCGCGGTCAGCTCGCCGTGCAGGTGCCCGCGAACCACGACCATCCCTCGCACCTGGTGGCGGAGCGGGTTGCCGGGGAAGAGCCCTTTCGCGAGGCTCTCGGCGGCTACGTCCGCCGAACACCCGTGCTGAGCCCAGAGCTCTACGCCGAACTGCTTCACCGCCTCGGCTACGGGTCTCAGCACGTCCGGTTGCAGGTTTACCTGCACGTCCTGCCGGAACCTGACGCCGTCGTCGACTGGGTCAAGGGGACGCTGCTGACGGACTACCGGGGGCGGCTACCGGAGAGCGCGTACGACGAATTCCTGGCCCGCTATCGAGCGCTCCTGGTCTCCGAGCTGCCGGAGGAGCGGCCCTACCCGTTCGCGTTCAAGCGCATCCTGCTCTGGGGCAGGCTCCCTTGAGAATTCCGCTAGAGGCGACGACCGGAATCGAACCGGTGTAAAGGGCTTTGCAGGCCCCCGCGTAAGCCACTCCGCCACGTCGCCGGGCGGGTCGAAGGTTAGCGGCGAGGCCCCGTCGGGCCGGCCTGGGAGCAGGGCTATACTCATGGCCGTTTGCGGATGTAGCTCAGTTGGCTAGAGCGTCTGCTTGCCATGCAGAAGGTCGTGGGTTCGAGTCCCATCATCCGCTTCGCTCGTAGAGCGAGGTAGCGCGGCCCCGGGGTGTCCAACCCTTCCCCGGGCCGCGTTTTTCGTTGCAGAGACCCGCGATCACGTAGCGTTCGCTGCGGTTCCGCCCGGCGGACGCCGCTCACCCATGAGAACGAGAGTCCTCGATGTCACCCAGCCGAACGCCCCGGACGGGCTCGCCGGCGGAGGCATCGACAGGCCGGCCGCGGGCGACGAGCGCGGGGACTGGATGCTCGACGTGCGCGGGTGGGCCGTGGGCCGCGAGGCGGGCGTGAGAGCCGTGGAGGGCGTTCACGACGGCGAGGTCCTGTGGAGCGTGCCCCTGACGGTCGAGCGGCCGAAGATCGCCCAGCGGTTCCCGCAGGCCGGCGGTGACAGGATCGGCTTCTACGTGCTGCAGAGCATGCTGCGGCTGCCGCCGCGGTACCGGATCGACGTGCGCGCGGTGCTCGATGACGGCACCGCCGCCCCGCTCGGCTCGATCGAAGGGGAGCGCGCCCCGCTCACCACCGCCTTCGAGCCACAGCGCCAGCCGATCCTGATCACCACCTTCGGCCGCACCGGGTCGATGTTGCTGATGCGCCTGCTCACCTCGCACCCGGAGATCATGTCCTTCAAGCCATACCGCTTCGAGCAGCGCATCGCGAGCTACTGGATCGACGCACTGCTGACCTTCGCCGACCCCGTCAGCTACCTGCGCGGGGTCGCACCGCAGGGAGCCGTCGCCGAGCAGACGTGGTGGATCGGCCGGGACGCCCCGATGCCCTCGCCGCTGCGTGACGCGACTTTGCAGGAGTGGTTCGGAGGCGAGGCCGTTGAGGCGCTGGCAGAGATCAGCCAGCAGCGAATCGACGCTGCGTACGAGCGCATCGCCGCCGACATCGGCGCCGGCCCCGAGCGATTGTTTGCCGAGAAGTCCAACCTCCGTGTGTCCTCGGTCGCGGCGGAGCTCTACCCCCGGGGGCGGGAGCTGTTCCTCGTGCGGGACTTCCGCGACATGGTGTGCTCGGTGCTCGCGTTCAATCGCAAGCGCGGCGTGTCCGGGTTCGGGCGCGCCAAGGCGAACTCCGACGCCGACTACGTCGAACGGCTCGGCGGCTGGGCCGAGTCGCTGGCACGGGCCTGGGAGCGTCGCCGCGACCGCGCCCACCTGGTCCGCTACGAGGATCTGGTGCTCGACCCCGGGCCGGCACTCGCCCGCATACTCGACTACGCCGGGATCGACTCGGGCGAGCAGACGATCGCCGGCATGGTGGAGGGCCTCGCTGACGAGCTTCCGGAACTGGGCGAGCACCGGACCACCGATTCGCCGCAGAGCTCGGTGGGCCGCTGGCAGCGCGACCTCGATGCGGATGTGATTGCCGCCTGCGAGCGCACGTTCGGCGCCGCACTGGACCTGTTCGGGTACGAGCGCTCATGACCGGCCGCCCCTCCCTCCTCGAGATGCTCGGAAGGCTCCGCTGGAGCGTGCGCGGACTGCTGCCGCCCACCAGCCCGGTCGTGATGGCGCAGGCGTTTGCCTACCTCTACGGCATCGGGGCCACCCTCTCGTTGCTCTCGCTGCTGCTCCCCCACGACCCCGATCGCTGGGTTCCGGGGATCGTGGCCCCGGCGCTGATCGCCTACGGAGTGGCCGCGCTGATGGTGATCGGCTTCGAGCGGATCCCGCTCTGGCTGTTCCGGCTCCTCCCGGGGCTGGGAGCGGTCCTGATCACCTCGCTCGTCTACTCTGGCGGCGCCGACGCGGCGGCCGGCTACGCGACGATCTACTTCTGGGCGGTGCTCTCCGCCTACTACTTCCTGGAGATGCGGTACGCGACGATCACGCTGCTCGTCTGCTTCGCCGGCTTTGCCGCGGCCATGGCGGCGCAGGGCGATACCGCGGACCCCGCGATCAACTGGCTGTTGGTTGCCACGACGCTGACGGTGGCCGGCCTCCTGATCGCGCTGCTGCGCCAGCGCAGCGAGCGGCTCGTCGCGCTGCTCGGCGAGGCGCAGGACGTCGCGCACATCGGCAGCTGGGAGTGGCACATCCCGTCGGACGAGGTCGCCTGGTCGGATGAGCTGTACCGCATCCACGGCCTGCCCGCGGGTGGATTTCCCTCCAGCCACGCGGAGCTGCTGAGCCACGTCCACTCCGAGGACCGGGACGCGGTCGACCGCACGCTCAACAGAGCGCTCGAAGATCACGCGCCGTTCGTCTTCGAGCATCGCATCGTCCGGCCCGACGGCGTCGTGCGCATCCTGCATGGAGGCGGTCAGGTTGTGACCGACGACGGCGGCAGGCCGCTGCGGGTGTTCGGCACGGTGCAGGACGTCACCGAGCAGCGCCGCACGCAAGAGCAGTTCCGCGAGTTGATCGAATCCGCACCCGACGCCATGGTGATCGCGAACGACCAGGGGAAGATCCAGCTCGTCAACGCTCAGGCCGAGCATCTCTTCGGCAGCCCCCGCGACGAGCTGGTCGGCCAGCAGGTCGAGACGCTCGTGCCGGAGCGCTTTCGCGAGTCCCATCCCTTCCGCGACCTCGGGACGAGAGGGTCCGTCGAGCTCTGGGGGCTCCGGCGAGACGGTACGGAGTTTCCCGTCGAGATCAGCCTCAGCCCGCTGCAGACGGAAGCCGGCACGCTGGTGTCGAGCTCCATCCGCGACATCACGGAACGCAAGCGCGCCGACGTGCTGCAGCGCAGCTTCGTACCGGAGCGACTCCCCGAGATTCCCGGCGTCGGGCTGGCGGCCCGCTTCGTGCCCGGAGGAACGGGCGTCGACGTCGGCGGGGACTGGTACGACGTGCTCGAGCTCGAGGGCGGCAGGCGCGGCGTGGTGATCGGCGACGTGGCCGGGCGTGGCCTGCACGCCGCCTCGCTCATGAGCCAGCTACGAAACGCCCTGCGGGCGTACGCGTTCGAGCAGCACCCACCGGCCGCGGCGCTCGAGCACCTCAACAGCCTCGCGTGGCGTCGCGAAGGCGTCGTCATGGCGACGATCATCTTTCTGGTGTTCGAGCCTGGCTCGGGCCGTGTGTTGCTGTCGAGCGCCGGTCACCCGCCGCCGCTGCAGGCGAATCCCGACGGGACGACCCTGTTCCTCGAAGAGGGGCGTTCGCTCCCATTGGGAGTCTCGCGGCAGACCAAGTACGGGGAGGCCGAGTACCTGCTCGCGCCCGGCTCCACCCTCCTGCTCTACACCGACGGCCTGATCGAGAAGCGCAGCACGCCCATCGACGATGGGATGAGGCAACTCGCCGCAGTCGTCGGCGCGCACGTGGACGACGACCTCGAGGTGCTGTGTGAGCGTCTGCTCGAGACCGTTTCCGGAGTGGAGGACGACGTCGCGCTGCTCGCGCTCAGGTCGGTCCCGGTGGCCGCCGAGCGCATGGAGCTGACGCTGCCGGCCGAGCCGCTGGAGCTGAGCTCGCTGCGGCGCGCGCTGCAGCGCTGGCTGGCGGAATGCGAGGCCAGCGAGGCCGACAGCTACGACATAGTGCTCGCCTGCAACGAGGCGTGCGCGAACGCGATCGAACATGCGTATGGTCCCGGCGATGCGTCGGTCCACATCGATGCGGCCTGCGCGGGAGACGAGGTCGCGATCACCGTTCGCGACTACGGTCGCTGGCGCGAGCCGCGCGGGAACAACCGTGGGCGCGGCCTGGGCCTGATGGAGACCCTGATGGATTCCGTGAACATCGTCACCGACCCCAACGCCGGGACGAAGGTGAGCATGACCCGGAAGCTGAATGTCAGATGACGGCGCTCGAGCACCTGGAGGTGGAGCAGCGGGGAGGCGTGGTCATCGCGCGCGTGAGCGGTGAGGTGGACCTCTCCAATGCAGCCTCCGTGACGGATCGCCTGATCGAGGCGACGCCGAACTCCGCGACCGCCCTCGTGCTCGACCTCTCCGGGACGCAGTACCTCGACAGCTCGGGGGTGCGCATGCTCTTCGAGCTCGCTCAGCGCCTTCGCAACCGGGGACAGGAGCTGGAGCTGGTCGTCCCCGACGACTCGAACGTCAGGCGGGTGCTGCTGCTGACGGAGGTGGAGCGCGTCGTGCCGCTGTCGAGCTCGGTCGAGGCCGCGGTCGGCGAGTAGGACGGTCAGACGCCGCCGCTGCCCAGCGGTACGGCGATCTGGTCGGTGATGTCGAACTTGCCGTCCTTGAAGCGGTACACGTCATAGACGCCCGCGGTCGCAGCGCCGTCGGCGTTCAGCTCGATCGGTCCCGAGACGCCCTCGTAGTTGATGTCGGTCCCGTTCTCGAGCGCTCTGATCGCCTGGTCGAGCTCGAGCCAGGTGTACTTGCGCCCGGGGGCGGCGGTGATCGCCCGCAGCTCGTCCTTCATGTCCTCCCCCTTGGTCGAGCCGGCCGCGACCGCCGCCAGATAACAGAGCACGACCGCGTCGAACTCCTGGGCGTCGAAGGTCTGCCGGTTGACGCCCGACGTGCGCTTGAACGCGGCGTCGAATGCCTTTGCGGCCTTGCCGTTCTGGGGAGCGGAGATGGCGACCCCCGACAAGCCGTTGCTGATGGTCGGGCCGGCGGTGGACAGGCGAGGATTGGCAAGCGAGTCCCCCGCGAACGTCTTGCGGGGTGACCACTTGGCCTTCTCGTTCTGCTGGAGCTCCGTCCCGACCTTCAGATAGGTATCGATGAAGTCGAAGAAGACCCACGCGTCGGGCTTGCCCTCGGCCAGCAGATCGGCCGGCGCGGTGAAGATCGTGGAGTCTTGCTTGTACGTGGTCTTCTGGCCCACCAAGCCGCCCTTGCTGCGCCAGGCTGCCTCGAACCGCTTGGTCAGCTCCTTGCCGTAGATCGAGTCCAGCGCGCCGATGTTGACCGTCTTGCCCCTGGCGCCGCCCTTCAGCTCGCGTGACATGTGCTCCGCGAGCGCGACGACCTGCAATGAGTCCTGGGGCACGACCTGGTTCAGGTATCCCCTGTCCTTGACGTCGTTCAACTGCTTGGCGCTTGCGGAGGGAGCGATCTCGAGGACCCTGTTCGGCGTGGCCACCTTGGCGCCGACCCGTGCGGCGTGCCCGGATCCGAACGCGCCCGTCAGGCACGTGGCCCCGTTCTTCACGAGCTCCTTGCCCTTGTCGACGGCGACCAGCGGCTCGGACCTGTAATCGACGGTCTGCACCTTCACGGTGTGACGCGCGCCCGCTTTCGCGGCCGCCTTGCGGATCTCCTCGGCCGCCACGTCGGCGGCCCGCCGTGCCGGCTTCCCGAACGCGTCGAAGGCACCCGTGAGGGGCAGCAGGTTCCCGATCTCGAGGTCGAGCTTCTGCGGCCCGCTGGGCTTCTTGTCGCCCCCGCAGCCACCCACCACCGCCACGGCGAGGACCGCGGCTGCTATGCACGCCGCCCTCATTCGGTGGGTGCTTCCACCGAAGAGCCCCGCAGGGCCTCGCGCAAGGCCCACAGCAGCCGGTCCGCCGCATGACGGTCGCGGATCGCGACGCGCACACAGTCGGCGTCGCCCAGCCGTTCGCCATCCGCCACGCGCACACGTGAGCTCTCGAGTCGCGCCGCGAGATCCTTGCCGGGCACCTCGTGCGCCCGGATCCACAGGAAGTTCGCCTGGCTGTCGGGCACCGTGACCGCCATCGTGGAGAGCTCCTCCAGCAGCCGCTCGCGTTGCTCGATCACCGTTTCGCGGCGACGGCGAACGTCGGGGTCGCCGACCTTCAGCGCCTGGAGCACGGTCGCCTGCGTGAGCGCGTTCACCCCCAGCGCGGGCGCGAGCGCCGACAGGAGGGCCGAGGCCGCCGCAGAGCCGACCGCGTAGCCCGCCCGGACGCCGGACAGACCGTAGATCTTCGAAAAGGAGCGCAGTACGAGCAGTCTCGGAAAGGCCTCGACCAGCGACATCACGGAGTCCTCCGGCTCAACGTCTTGGAACTGCACGAACGACTCGTCGACGACCGTGTGCACGTGATCCGGCAGGCGGGCGACCAGGTCGCCGATGCGCGCCGCGGGAGCGTACGTGCTCGTCGGATCGGCGGGGTTGCTAAGGATCACCACGCGTGTGCGTGGCCCGACCGCCGCCAGCACGGCCTCGGCATCGAGCATGCCACCGGGAAGGCCCGGCTGCACCAGGCGGGCGCCGGCGCGCGACACGATCGTTGCGTAGCGAGGTCGCGACGGGCATGGCACCACGACCTCGTCGCCCTCGGAGGCCAGCAGATACACGGCGCTGCGGATCAACTCCGCCGCCCCGTTGCCGAACACGATCTGGCTGGAGCGGATGTTGTGGCGCTCGGCCAGCACCCGCCGCACCTGCACGGCCTCGGAATCGGGATACCCGTTCAGGCGCCCGCGCGCCTGGTAGACGGAGGCTCCGACGACCTCGGCGTTGGGCAGCTCCGGCCACTCGGTGCGCGACAGGTCGAGCACCGGCACGTGCTCCAGCGCGAGCGCCTTCTCCTGCGCGCGGCGTTCGCGCAGCCCCGCGTTGAACTCGGACTCGCCGATGTCGTCGAACTGCTTGTAGTAGTCGAGCAGGCCCATGCGTTGGCCTAACGCGGCGCGATGTCCGACCCGGGGCCCTGGATCACGAGGAACCACAACACGAATGCGATGCCGGCGACCGCCATGCTGATGACGAAGATCGTCTCGAGCGCGCCCTTCTCCTGCTCGTGGCCACTCGCGCGCCGGACGATCTTCCAGACCCGGTCGAGACGCATCGCGACCGCGAGCGTGCCGAGGATCGTCGTGAGCATTCCGACGAACGCGAGGAGGATCGCGAGGCCGATCGAATCGGTCTCGTGGTACAGCTGGGACCCCAGCCACAGCCACCCGGCGGGCTGCGGTCCCCAGAGCGTGGCGCACAGCAGCGTCTCCACCACGAGGATGCCGGCGGCGAGCACGGCGTCGAAGCGCCGGCGGGTCGGGCCCGCGGCGGCCGGCTGCTCGCGGTAGCGGAGCGGAGCCGTGCCGGGGCGTCGGCCGATGAAGAGACCGCCGGTGTCAGTCGGGTCGTTCTGAGCCATTCAGTCGGTTCGGGCCCGGTTCCCCTGCTGCGGCGGGCCCAAGTGACCAAGTTTAGGCGAGCGGTGCGCGATCCATCTCAGGCAGTCGCGGCGCCGGCGTCGATCGCCTCGTTCACGAGCCCGTCCGCGAGCTCGTTCTGCTCGCGCGATACCGACCTGACCTGCCAGCGCTCGAAGCCCCTCAGCTGGGCCATTGCCTGGGCATGGAGGGGCTTCAGGTCCGCCTTCTTGACCCGGTATTCACCCGTGACCTGACGTGCGATGAGCTGGGAGTCGTTCACCACCTCCACCTCGCGCGCGCCGACCTGCGACGCGAGCGCGAGCCCGAGCAGCAACGCGCGGTACTCCGCCTCGTTGTTGGTCGCCTCACCGATGAAGTCGTTCGCGCGGGCCAGCTCGTGGCCGTGCTCGTCGGCGACAACCGCACCGACCCCCGCGGGTCCCGGGTTACCCCGCGCGCCGCCGTCGACATGGACGACGACCCGTTCGGGCGATTCCCTCAAGCTGGATATCAGTCGAGCTTGGTGCGCGGGAACATTCCCGGCCGCCGGCGGCGGCGGTCGCGAAGCACTCGCTGTCCGCCTCCGGTCGAGTCGCGATCGCGGCGCTCAGACGTACGGCGGTCGACGATCACCTGGACGCCCGGCTCGTCCTTGTAGTAGTCGCTCATCTTGTCGAAGAGCTGGCCGGAAAGCGGCTCGGGTATGACGCAATAGATCATCGGGAATCCTTCGCCACTATAAGGGGCGCTCCTCCCCCTCGCCAGCGCTTTCGGGCACGGGGGGCGGCGGAGCCCCGTCCTCGGTGCCGGAGGCGAGCGTGATCGTCCCGTCCGGCGCCGTCTCGCAGTTCCACGACTGCGTGTCCGCGGACAGCTCCGACAGCTCCTGGCCCCGGCCGCGCAGCCGCACCGGATCCCGGGCGTCGGAGAGGTCCACGTTGAACTGGTACCAGGAGAGCTCCCAGGCCACGGTCAGCACCACCTCGGCCGCCGACGCGCCCGACGTCGCCGCGCCCGCCTGTGGTGCGCCCAGGGACCGGGCGAGCCCCGCCACGGTGCGTGGATGCTCGGACGTGTTGAACAGCTCGAGGGCGCGGCCGATCTTGAGCTGGGCATTCGTGGGCACGGCCTTCACCTGGCGCGGGTTGCGGGGACGCGAGCGCCTGATCAGGCTGCGCAGTGGAGCGGCTGCGGCCTGGTCCGGATCGGCCGTGTCGCCGTTCGCCGTGTGCCGTTCGGCGGGGTCGGCCGCAGCCACAGGCTCGATTCCTCGTTCTTCCTCGCGCGGGCGCCGGCGCCGCAGGATGCCGCGCCGCTCCGGCTGGCGCGCCGGGCGGGCGGGCATCTCGGGAGCGGCGGCCTCCCGGATCCAGCCCTCGTGCTGCGCCCGCGGCGCACACAACTGGCACACCAGACGGCGCTCGCGCGAGGGCGTCAGGTACGGCTCCGCCTGCTCGCCCTTGAGCATCGTGCGGTGGCACACCTCGCACGAGACGTGGTCCTCGGACATCGGGTTGATGTTGATCTTCTGCTTCACGGCTGATCTAGGCCTTGGCCGGCGCTTCCTCCTCCTTGGTCGCCGCCGAGATCACCTTCTGCGCCAGGTGCGACGGGACCTCGTCGTAGCGCACGAACTCCATCGCGTAGTCCCCGCGGCCGCCGGTGATCGAGCGCAGGTCGGGTGCATAGTTGAGCATCTCCGCCATCGGGACCTCGGCCTTGATCTCGGTCATCGATCCCTTCGGCTCCATGCCCAGCGGGCGCCCGCGGCGCCCGTTGAGGTCACCGATCACATCGCCGACCGCGTCCTCGGGCACGACCACCTGAGCCTGCATGATCGGCTCGAGCAGCGTGGGCTGCGCCTGTTCCGCGGCCTTCTTGAACGCCATGGAGCCTGCCACCTTGAACGCGTTCTCGGACGAGTCGACCGAGTGGTAGGAGCCGTCGTACAGGGTCACCCGCACATCTCTGAGCGGATACCCCGCCACCACGCCGGTCTGCATCGCGTCGACGACGCCCTTCTCCACGGCGGGGATGAAGCTCGTCGGGATCACCCCGCCCTTGATCTTGTTCACGAACTCGAAGCCCGTGCCCTGGGGGAGCGGTTCGAGCTCGAGGTGGCAATCGCCGAACTGGCCTCGCCCGCCGGTCTGCTTCTTGTAACGGCCCTGCGCCTTCGCGGAGCCCTTGATCGTCTCCTGGTAGGGCACGCGCGGCGGCTTCAGGATCACCTCGGCGCCGAAGCGGTTCTTCATGCGGCCCACGATCACCTCGACGTGCACCTGCGAGATGCCCGCGATGATCTGCTCTCCGGTCTGCGGGTCGCGATGGAAGTCGATCGTCGGGTCCTCCTCCTGCAGGCGGCGGATCGCGGTCCCGATCTTGTCCTCGTCTCCCTTTGACTTCGCCTCGACCGCGAAGGCCATCACCGCGCCGGGCAGGCCGAGCGGCGGCAGCGTGATCGTCGACTCCTTGCCCGCCAGCACGTCGCCGGAGTGAGTCTCCTTGAGCTTCGCGACCGCACCGATGTCGCCGGCCCCGAACTCGTCGGCGTGGCCCATCTCCTTGCCGCGGGGGACCAGCAGCTGGCCGATGCGCTCCTTCGCGTGCCCGCGCGAGTTCGTGAGCTGCGAGTCGTGCTTCACCGTGCCGGAGAGGACGCGGAACAGGTTGATGCGCCCCGCGAACGGGTCCGCCAGCGTCTTGAAGACGTACGCGATCGCCTCGCCGGCGTCGTCCGGCACGATCTCGACCTCGTTGCCCTCGGCGTCCCGCACCTTGAAGGCGCCCTTCTTGGCGGGCGACGGCAGGTCCTGCACGAGCGCGTCGAGAAGCCTGTCCGTCCCGAGGTTCTTGGTCGCGACCCCACACGTCACCGGGAAGATCGTGCCCGCGGTGACGCCCTCCTTCAGCGCGGAGACGATCTCGTCGTGCGAGATCTCCGCGCCCTCGAGGTAGCGCTCCATCAGGTCGTCCGAGTTCTCGGCGACCTCGTCCATCAGCTTCTCGCGGTACTCCTGCGCCTGGGCGGAGATCTCGTCGGGGATCGGGACCTCCGTCGCGCTCGCGCGCCCGGCGCCGGCGTACTCGTAGGCCTTTATGTCGATCAGATCGACGATGCCGCGCACCTCGTGCTCGGACCCGATCGGGATCTCGGTCGCGACCGCGTGAGGCCCAAAGGCTTCTTTCAGCGAGTCGAGCGTGCGGAAGAAATCGGCGCGCTCGCGGTCGAGCATGTTCACGAACACGAGCCGGGCGAGGTCACGCTCCGCGGCGCGCTCCCACAGGCGCGCGGTCGACACCTCGACGCCCATCACGCCGTTGACGCAGAAGACCGCGCTCTCGCAGACGCTGAGCGCACCGAGCGCGTCCGCCACGAAGCTGGGATCCCCGGGAGTGTCGACGAGGTTGATCTTGCGATCCTCGTACTCGAAGGACGAAAGACACGCGGAGATCGACATCTCCCGTTCCTGCTCGTCGGCCTCCGAGTCGGAGACGGTGGTGCCGTCAGTGACGGAGCCGAGCCGGTTGATGACCCCGGCCTCGAACAACAGGGCTTCGTTCAGCGACGTCTTGCCGGACCCGCGATGTCCGACGATCGCGATGTTCCTGATGCGCTGTGCGCCTTTGTGGGGCACGAGCTAACTCCTCTCCTCGAACGACACGCCGAGGGGGGATTCTAGGGAGGGGGAAAAAGCCGCGATTCTGTAAGCAGAATCGCGGGTTTGTGGCAGGACGGGTCGCTACGCCTCGACTTCGCTCTGAAGGCGGGCCTTCAGCCGCAGCACGGCCTTCGTGTGCAGCTGCGACACGCGTGACTCGGTCACGCCGAGGACCTCCCCGATCTCTCGGAGGGTCAGGTTCTCGTAGTAGTAGAGCGCGATCACGAGCTTCTCGCGCTCGGGCAGGCGCGAGATCGCGTGCGCGAGGCGGTCCTTCAGCTCGCTCACGCCCAGCTCCTTGGCCGGGTCGACCGCGTTCGGGTCCTTCATCGTGTCGAGCAGCGACACTTGGTCGCCGCTCGAGTCCGACACGGTCCACAGCTCGTCGAGCGCAACGACCGTCGAGTTGGAGATCTGCAGCAGGCTCTCCTGGAAGTCCTCGACCGACACGTCGAGCTTCGCCGCCACCTCCTGGTCGGTCGGCGCCCGTCCCAGCTCGTGCTCGAGCTTTGTCTGCGTCGTCTCGATCTCACGCGCCTTCGCGCGGACCGACCGCGGGACCCAGTCGAGCGAGCGCAACTCGTCGATGATCGAGCCCTTGATCCGCGCCACGGCGAACGTCTCGAACTTGATCTCACGGCTGAGGTCGAACCGCTCGATCGCGCCGATCAGGCCCAGCAGGCCGTACGAGATCAGGTCGGCCTCCTCGATGTGAGCGGGCAGGCCGCTCGACATCCGGCCGGCTACGAACTTCACGAGCGGCGAGTAGGCGAGGACGAGCGTTTCGCGGGCCTTCTCGTCCCCGTCTTTTTTATAGCGGGACCATGTCTCCTTGAGGTCTTGTTGCCGTACTCGGGTGTCCATGCAAGGGGGCGCCTACGCCCGCGGATGACTCCGGCTGTACTGGCGGCGCAGCCGCGCTGACTCTACCCGAGTGTAGATCTGGGTAGTGGAGACGCTGCTGTGGCCCAGCAGCTCCTGGATCGCGCGCAGGTCGGCTCCGCCCTCCAGCAGGTGGGTGGCGAAGGAATGTCGCAGGGAATGGGGCGACGCGCCGGAGGAGAGGCCGGCGTTGCGCAGCCACAAGCGCAGGCGCCGCCGCACGTCCGAGGGCGAAAGGCGACGACCCCGCTTCGAAAGGAACAGCGCCGGCTCCGCAGGCTCCGCCGGGGCAAGCAGCGCCGGGCGACCCGTGGACAGGTAACGCTCGAGGGCCTGCTGGGCGGGCTCCCCCACCGGCACGATCCTGGTCTTCGAGCCCTTTCCGGTCACGCGCAGCTCCTCGGCGTCGAAATCGAGGTCGCCATCGTCGAGGTTCACGACCTCCTCGCAGCGCAGGCCACACGAGTAGGTCAGCTCGAGCATCGCCCGGTCGCGCGTCTCCAGCGGCGTGCGGGCCGGGATGCGATCGAGCAGTGTCGTCACCTCGTCCGTGCGCAGCAGCTTGGGCAGCGGCGGCTGGCGGCGCGCATGGGAGACGAGGTCAGCGGGGTTCTGGGACAGTTGGCCGCGTTCGACCATATGTCGATAGAACGCCCGGATCGAGGCGAACTTGCGCGCGACCGACCGCGCCGACAGGGTGCGGCCCCCCTCGCGGGCGGTCCCGCCGAGGTGCGCGGCGTAACGGCGCAGGAGCCGGTAGTCGACGTCGCCGGGCGCGGCCCGGCCGGCGGCCCAGCGCGCGAGCTCCCCCACGTCGCCGCCGTAGGCGCGGCGGGTCTTCTCGGCCATGCCGCGTGTCGCGAGGCTCTCGTCGAAGCCCGTGAGGGCCGCGCTCCATGCGCGTGGCAACTGCTCCTTTGGCTCTGCGGCTGTATCTACCATGGACACGGGATGTCGGCTTTCTTCATCAACGTCGATTCGGGCCGGGTCGCCACGCACTCCATGCTGATCGAGACCGGTGAGGCCTCGGACCGCGAGCCGCCGGGTCTCCCCTGGCATCCGCTCCAGGGTCCGTACAAGGACGCTTCCACGGCTGTCTACGCGATCCTGCGCAAGCGCGTCGAGGGACGCGAGCGCAGCGCCTGCATCGGGCTGCTCTGTATTCGCTACGGCGATCGCCAGGCCTCTCTGGAGGAAAAGGGGTGGCAGGAAGTGACAGTGGAGGAAATCCGAGCCGGCGCTTAGCTCCAGTTCGCCGTTCGCCGTTCGCCGTTCGCAACGCCCCGGCGCACGGCGTAACGGCGCACGGCGTTACTGAATGTAGACCGGCGCCTGCACCGGCACCTTGTCGTAGAGCTCCTCGACGTCGGGAATGGCCATCCGGATGCAGCCGTGCGAGGCTGCGCTGCCGAGCGAGTTGATCGCGTCGGTGCCGTGGATGCCGGCCCCGTTGTAGATGCCGAGCCAGCGTGCCTTCAGCGGGTTGTCCGCGCGGCCGCCCGGGATCACCTTGCCGGCCAGGTCGCCGGCCCAGTCGCTGTCGGGCACGTGCCAGGCAGGGTTCTCGGCCTTGCTCTGCACGTGGTAGAGACCGGCGGGCGTCTCGAGGCCCACCTGGCCCACCGCGATCTTGTACGTCTTCGCGAGCTTCAGGTCGCGGAAGTAGCGCAGCCGGAAGGTCGCCCGGTCGACGGTGACGACGTTGGGGTACTTCTGGCCGAGCTCGGCGGTTGTGATCTCGGGCTGGAGCACCCGCACCCTGCCGCGGACCCGGCGGTCCTTGCCGGTGCCGAGCAGCGCGGCCTCCACGTCACCTCGCAGCCGCTGGGCGTTGAGCTTCAGCCCGGTCTGCGAGGGGACCGCCGGAAGGCTCGCCGTCTGGAAGTTGATGTCCGCGTCGCGGGGCGCGCGGTTGACCTGGCGGCGCACACGTCGCACGAACCGCTTCACCGCGACCTGCGAGTAGGTCACCCGCGGCCCGACCTCCTTGTCGACCTCACGCCCGGTGAGCCCGCGCCACACGCGCGCCGGCAGCCCTCCGTCCCGGCTCACTTCCAGCGCCGCGTCGACCATGCCGTCGACGTCGGCGACCAGATGTGCGCGCGCGGCCGTGAGCTTCAGCCGGCGCCCCGCCGCGGCGACGCGAACGGGTCGCTCGAGCCCCGGTCCCAGCGCGGCGCGCAGCTTCTCCGCCGCCCCGTCGGCGCGCATGCCGCCCACGTCCACCCCGGCAACCGTCACGCCGTCGGAGATGAGGTCGTCCCGGGAGGTGTCGTAGCCATAGGCGGCGACCGCCAGCGCGATGAGGAGCGCGACGGAGAGAACCGCTACGAGTGGGGCACGCTTACGAAGCATGGTCTACCTGTTCGACCTGGCCTGAGAAACCCCCGCAAAGGGTGGCACTCAATTTAGAGTACGAGGTGAACCCGCGGAACGGTTCACTCCCGCCGCGGGGCTTACCTTGCGCCCGGCAGCAAGGGCTCGCGGCTCTCGGTCTCCCGATCCCGCACGCTGGGGCTCCACCGCAGGAAGTCCTCGACCTCCTTCTCGTAGCGATATGGCTCCTTCACGCCGCGCAAAACCGCTCCCAGCCGCAGATGCTCGGCAAACCGGATGACGGTCTCGCGCGTCGAATGCTCGTACCGGAAGCCGGCCGCCTTGAACCTGCGGTTGTCGAGGCCGCGGCCGTAGCGCAGCTGGAGCAGCATCTCCGGAGGGATCCTGAAGCCCACCCGCCTCAGCGCCGAGGCGGCCAGCCCGGTGCCCCAGGGAGGCAGTATCGGTAGCGCCTGCTTGCCCAGCAGGCCGATCACCTCCGTCAGCGCGAGGACGCCGTCCGGCGCCACGTTGTAGATGCCCGGATGCTCGCCGTCGACGGCGAACTCGAGTGCGCGCACCACGTCGTCGACGTGGATGAACTGGTAGCGCGGGTCGAACCCGGCGATCGTCGGCACCGCAGGCAGTCCGAACAGCCGCGCATGCGAGGTCACCATGTCCGGTCCGAGCACGTTGCAGAATCGCAGGCGCGTGACCGTCACGCCGGGGTGCTTGTCGCGGAAGTCCGCGACGGCGATCTCGGCATCGACGATGTCGCGTTTCAGCTGGGTTTGCGGCGCGTGATCGCGACGCATGTCCTCCGTGAAGAAGGCGGGGTCGTCGCGCCCGGTGCCGTAGTAGTGCGCCGAGCTCTTGAAGACGAGCTTGCGCACCGGAGAATCCGCCTCCGAGCAGGCCGCCAGGATGTTGAGCGTCCCCATCACGTTGTTCTCGTGTGCGAGGCGTGTCGTCGTTTGCGCCGAGTCGACGACGAGTCGCGTGTCGACCACCGTGTCGATCTCCGCTGCCCGCACGATCCGCCGGATCAGCGCGTGCTGGTTCGAGACCCGCACGAACTCGGTGCGCTCGAGCTCGTGGGCCGGGTCCTCGGAGTCGACGCCGACGATCACATCGACCGCAGGATGGCGCTCGAGCGCCTGGGCGAGCCTCCCGCCCCAGTAGGTGGACAGCCCGGTCAGAAGTATGCGGCGACTTTCAGGCATCCGCGCCATCTTTCCATGCGCGATGACACGAAGCGTTTCAGGGGCCTGGGTAGGATGCCCGCGTGCCGCCGAAGGACAACACGAAGCGCGGAGGAGTCAGGTCGAAGGAGGCCATCCGCCGGTCCGTCTGGACCGCGATGGAGAAGGAGGGCGTGGCCCGCTTCCCCGGCGCGCAGGAGCGGATCCCCAACTTCGCGAACGCCCGCGGGGCCGCCGAGCGGCTGGCCCGCCACCCGGCGTGGAAGAAGGCCAAGACGATCAAGGCCAACCCCGACGCCCCACAGACGCATTCGCGGCGCCTCGCACTGGAGGAGGGCAAGATCCTGATCATGGCCGTGCCGCGCCTGCGCGACGCGCACCCCTTCCGGCTGCTCGACCCGAGCCGCCTGACCAAGGCCAAGATCCGTGAGGCGGCAACGATCAAGGGAGCGCTCAGGCATGGCGAGGTGATCGACGTCGACCAGGTGCCGAAGCTCGACCTGATCCTGTGCGGGTCGGTCGGCGTCAACCTGAAGGGCGCGCGAATCGGCAAGGGTGGCGGCTACAACGACCTCGAATACGCACTGCTCGCGGAAGCCGGCATGGTGTCCGATAAGACCATGGTCGTGACCACGGTGCACCCGCTTCAGATCCTGCGCGAGAACCTGCCCGTCACCACGCACGACATACCGGTCGACCTGATCGCGACGCCGCGGGCAGCGATCGACGTGGAGCGCGCGTACACGCGTCCCAAGGGCATCCTCTGGGACCACCTGCAGCCGCCTCAGATCCACGAGATACCCGTCCTCGAGCGGATCGGCTACGCGTGACTCAGCAGACGAGCCCGGGAACGCCTCAGCTCGCGCCGCTGCCCGACGGGTACGGCCCCGATGGGCGCTCGGAATGGCTCGACGTCGACTGGCGCAAGCATCTGCGGTCGGTGCCGATCCGCGGGACCCGCGTCAACTACGTCGAGATGGGCGAGGGGCCGCCGCTGGTGTTCGTGCACGGCCTCGCCGGCTGCTGGCAGAACTGGCTCGAGAACATTCCCCACTTCGCGCACCGGCGCCGCGTGATCGCGGTGGACCTGCCGGGCTTCGGCGAGTCGGAGCTGTCGCGGGAAGACATCAGCATTCCGGGATACGGCCAGTTCGTGGATGCCTTCCTGGGTGAGATCGGCGTGCAGCGCGCCGTGCTGGTGGGGAACTCGATGGGCGGGTTCATCACCGCCGAGGTCGCGCTCAACCATCCCAGCCGCGTCGAGAAGCTCGTGCTGGTGTCCGCCGCGGGGCTGGTGACGGTTCCGCGTGGACAGCTCGCAGTGTCAAGGCGCCTCGCTTCCCTTTTCCACCTGGGTGCCGCACGCACCGTTGCGCGCCGCGAGCACTGGGTGCGTCGCCGCGGGCTGCGTCGCATGTTCCTCTACGGCGTCGCGCGCCACCCGGACCGGCTGCAGCCGGAGCTCTGCTACGAGATCGCGAGCGGCGCCGGCAAGCCCGGCTTCATCGATGCTTTCAGCGCGGTCCTCGACTACGACTTTCGCGACCGCTTGTCGGACGTGACCGATCCGACCCTGATCGTGTGGGGGCGCAACGACCGCATCGTGCCCGTCGGCGGCGCGCACGAGTACGAGCGCCTGATCACAGGCTCGCGCAAGGAGATCTTCGACGACACCGGCCATGTGCCGATGATCGAGCGGCCGCACCGCTTCAACCGGCTGCTGGACGAGTTCCTCAGCGCGTAGCGCTCAGGGCACTAAGAGCCCCTGGACGGCAAACGGCGTGCTGCCGTGGTACACCCGCACCGCGTCGAGCTCCCAGACCGTGCGCTTGCCCTCTGAAACCGTGCCCGCAGCAAGCGCGTCCGCGGTTGTCACGAGGGTGCAGTGGCCGCCGATCGCCGGGTCGGGAGTCTCCACGCATTGTGCGGGGGCGGACAGCGTCGTGTCCTCGACGGTCGCGGACACGCCTGCGAGCTTGTCGGTGATGCGCAGGCCGAGCCGGACATCGAGTAGCCCCGTGAGCCGCGTCTCGCCGCTGCCGTCCGCATTCGCCACGAAGACCTCTGAGGTCGTGCCTACATAGCGCGTGTACGCGATCTTGGTGGCGTCGGGGGACCAGCTCGGGTCCGAGCAGCACATCGGGAGCGTCGTGATCATGCCCGTGTTCGGGTTGACGGTGCGCAGCCCGAACTGCAGGGAGGTGAAGACCACCTTGTCACCGGCAGGAGACCAGCCGGGATCATGGTCCGGCCGGCCGTTGTCGGACGTCAGGTAGCCGTGGCCCGTCCCGTCGATCCCGACGACCGCGATCTCCTCCGAGCCGTAGCAGTCGCCCGTGTCGTCGCAGTACTCCACCGTCTCTTCGAAGGCGACTCGCGTTCCGTCCGGCGACCACGACGGCTGGCGGATGTAGTCGAAGTGGCCGAAGAAGCCACCGAGGGCGCCTGCCCGCTGCCGTCAGGATTCATGACGTAGATCTCGGCAGTGCCGTCCCGATCGCTCGTGAAGGCGATCTTGCCGTTGCTGCCGGGAAAGGATGCAAACGCCGGGGCGGCGAGCAGCAGCACACCGATCAGTACCGCCGCTGATGCGATCGACCTACGCTTCAAACCGCCCCCTCGAAGCTAACTGAGCGCGGCTGTACCACCGGCCAGGTGGCGCGGCTAGCGCGTAATCGCGCCGAGCGACGCTGACGACACGGACCGCGCGTACTTCGCCATCACGCCCTTTTCGTACTTCGGCGGCGGTGATTCCCACGCCGCGATGCGGCGGTCGATCTCGTCCTGCGGCAGATCCAGCTCGAGGCGGCGGTTGTCGATGTCGAACTCGACCGTGTCGCCGTCGCGCACGGCCGCGATCGGGCCTCCGTGCGGCGCCTCGGGCGCGACGTGGCCGGCCATCAGGCCGCGAGTCGCTCCCGAGAAGCGGCCGTCCGTCAGCAGTGCGACGGAGTCGCCCAGCCCCTCGCCCACGAGCGCTGCGGTGACGAGCAGCATCTCGCGCATCCCCGGCCCACCGCTCGGGCCCTCGTTGCGGATCACGACCACGTCGCCGGGCTTGATGGCGCCAGAAGTGACCGCGTCCATCGCGTCCTCCTCGCACTCGAACACGCGCGCGGGCCCACGGTGCGTGGTGCGCTCGTAGCCCGCCACTTTCACGACGCAGCCCTCCGGCGCGAGGTTGCCGCGCAGGATCACCAGCCCGCCGGTCTCCTTCAGCGGGTCGTCGAGCGGGCGCACCACCTGCTGCCCGGGTGCCTCCACGGCGTCGGCGGCCTCCTCGCCGATCGTCCGCCCGGTGACGGTGCGCTCGTCCTCGTTCAGGACGCCGGCGTCCGCCAGGCGCTTGGCCACGAGCCCGACGCCGCCGGCCTTGTACAGATCTGCGGCGACGAACCGCCCGCTCGGCTTGAGGTCCGCGAGCAGCGGCGTGCGCGCGCTGATGCGATCGAAGTCCTCGAGCTCGAGGTCGATCCCCGCCTCGTAGGCCACCGCGAGCAGGTGCAGGACCCCGTTGGTCGAGCCCCCGGTGGCCGCGACCGCGGCGATCGCGTTCTCGATCGAGCCGCGCGTGATCACGTCGCTCGGCTTCAGGTCCCATTCGAGCAGCTTCATCACGAGGCGCCCGGCCTCGACGCACACGTCGTCCTTGCGCGGGTCCATCGCAGGCACCATCGCGCTGCCCATCGGCGAGATGCCCATCACCTCGAACGCGGTCGCCATCGTGTTCGCCGTGAACTGGCCGCCGCACGCGCCCGCTCCCGGGCACGCGGCGTGCTCGAGCTCGGAGAGCTCTGCGTCGCTGATGTCGCCGGCCGCGCGCGCGCCGACGCCCTCGAACACATCCTGGATCGTCACGTCGGATCCGCGGAAGCGGCCCGGCGCGATCGACCCGCCGTAGAGCATCAGCGACGGCACGTCGAGACGTGCGAGCGCCATCACCGTGCCGGGAATCGTCTTGTCGCAACCCGACAGAGTCACCACGGCGTCGAACAGGTGCCCGCGCGCGACGAGCTCGATCGAGTCGGCGACCACCTCGCGGCTCACCAGCGAGGTCTTCATGCCCTGGGTGCCCATCGTGATCCCGTCCGAGATCGCGATCGTGTTGTACTCGAGCGGCGTGCCGCCGGCCGCGCGGATGCCCTCCATCACCTTGGCCGACAGCCGGCGCAGGTGGAAGTTGCACGGCATCGTCCCGATCCAGGTGTTCGCGACGCCGACCATCGGCTTGGCCAGATCGTCGTCGGTGAGGCCGATCGAGTAGAGGTAGGAGCGCGCGGCCGCCCGGTCGGGACCCTCGACGACCACGCGGCTGCGCCGCCTGGTGTCGACCGCGGTTTGCCGGGAGTCGCTCAAGCGCCCACGGCGGCGTGCTTCGCGCCCTGCGCGCGGCGCGCGTCGCGGTCGCGTTCCCAGGTCTTCAGGCGCCACAGGTCGCGCCGCACCTGCTGCGGGTCCACCTGCCTGCCCGGCAGGTGCATGTTGGCGCGTTTGATGAGGTCCTCCTCGTCGGACCTGATCATCATCCACTTGGCGAGCACGTCGTCGGAGTCGGGCAGCTTCGGCCCGTACACCCGCTCCTCGTGGTCGGGGAACTCGACGCAGTACTCGCTCATCAGGCTGTTGGAGCCCGGCAGGTAGGCCACGATCGGCTTGTGCGCATAGATCAGATAGCAGTACGCGCCCGTGCCTGACCCGTCGAGCGAGTTGCGGCCGATCACACGGATGAAGCCGAGATCGCGGTACATCTCCCACTCGTCGCGGTTGACGATCGAGCGCAGCAGCGCACGCGCCCGGCGCTCGGCGCGGCGCTCCGTGCCCGGATCGATGCGCGGGACGCGGCGGCGGTGGCGGCGCTCCTGCCGTTCGACCCTGCGTTCGGCGGCGTGGGCGCGTAGCCGCGAGACGGCCACGGACGTCGCGAGTGCAGCCGCGACCAGGGCAACTACTACGAAGGCCAGCGTCGACACCGGCGCACTAGCCGCCGGCGGCGCGGGGAAAGAAGATCACGCGCTCGGTGCCGTCCGGGATCTCGGCGTAGTCCCTGACCATCAACGCCTCCCGGCGGCCCGTGGAGCCGTCCATGGTCGGGACGGCCGCCCACATGCCGGAGTCCAGCTGGCTGCGGAACTCGTCGATCAGACGCTCCTCGTCCTCGGACAGCTGTGGATCGCCCTCCGCAAGGACGACCTCCCCCCTGCCCGGCATCAGACGCAGGAACTTCACGCGGAGGATTATGCCAGAGGGGTCCGGATCCGCTTCCGGGCTGCGCTCCGCGCCGCCACGCCCAGGGCGTCCACAGGCCCCGGCCCCGCGCCGATGTCGTGCAGCCCGTCGCGCACGGCTTCTGACGCCACGCCCTTCGCCGCGACCGCCGCCTCGAGCGGCGTCAGGCCGAGCGCGAGGTGCGCGGCGAGCGCCGATGAGTGCGTGCAGCCGGAGCCATGTGCAGCGCCGTCGGGGAAGCGCGGACCCGGGATGGACACGTCGTGCACGCCGTCGCTGAAGTAGTCGATCGAGTCCGAGCCCGTGAAGTGTCCGCCGGTGACCACGACGTTCTGCGGACCAAGCGCCAAGATGGCGCGCGCCAGCGTGGGCCCATCGCCGTCCGAGTCGGCGCCCGCCTCCTCCAGCAGCGCGCGCGCCTCGAGCAGGTTCGGTGTTACGACGGTCGCGCGCGGCAGGAGCTCGACCAGCGCGCGTCGCGCGCTGGTCTCGAGCAGCTGGGCGCCGCTCTCGGACACCATCACAGGATCGAGCACCACGGGCGCGTCGGGGATCAGGTCGAGTGCCAAGGCCACGGCCGCGATCGTCTCGGACGTGCCCAGCATGCCGATCTTCACCGCGTCGACGCCGATGTCGGATGCCACGGCCCGCACCTGTCCGACGATCGCATCCGGAGGGACGGGCGTGACGCCCTCCACGGCGACCGTGTTCTGCCAGGTGAGCGCCGTGATCGCGGTCATCCCGTGGACCCCGCAACGGGCAAAAGCCTTCAGATCGGCCTGGATCCCGGCTCCACCGCCCGAATCGGAGCCTGCGATCGACAGCACTCTCGGGGTCCGGATCGCTGCGGCCTGCATCGCCGTCAAGCATAGGGTCCGCGGGATTCGCCCCCGGCGCTGCGGACGTAGGCACCGCCGGGCCCTCGCTGGACCAGGCCGAGCAGCTCGAGCTCGGTGAGTCCGGCCAACACATCGCCCACCTCGCCCCCCTCCCGCACGATCGAGTCCACGCCGTGTCCCGCCTCCACCGCCTCGAGGAGCTGCTCCAACCGTGGCTCCAGCAGCGCGCGGGCAGCCGCCGGCCGGGCTCGTCGCACGCCGACGCCGTAGAGCGCGTCGAGCACGTCGGACGCCGAGCGCACGAGGCACGCACCGTCCGCGAGCAGCGAGTTGGGGCCGGCGGCTAGCCCCGACGTCACCTGTCCCGGCACCGCCCCGACCTCGCGGCCGAAGTCATGGGCGAACTGCGCGGTGATCAGCGACCCCGAGGTCGCCGTGCCCTCGACCACGACCGTCATGTGCGCGAGCCCGGCCATGATGCGGTTGCGCGCCGGGAAGCACCACTTCAACGGCGTCGCGCCCGGCGGCATCTCGGACACCACGAGGCCCTGCTCGCACAATCGCCGGTGGAGCCCGTGGTGCGACCGAGGATACGAGACGTCTGCGCCCGACGGCATCACAGCGACGGCCGGCCCATGCCCCGCCAGCGCTCCCTCGTGTGCGGCCGCGTCGACGCCGAACGCGAGACCGCTGACGACGGGCACGCCGGTTGCGGCCAGCTCGCGCCCGAGGGTGTAGGCCACCTCCTTCCCATACCCGGACGCCCGGCGCGATCCGACGACCGCCACGGGCCGCTCGCACTCCAGCAGCTCGAGCAACGCGGTGTCTCCCTTTAGATAGAGAGCCGCGGGGCCGTCGCGTTGCGTGCGCAGCGCAGATGGATAGCGCCCCTCGTGTGGGCAGACGGTCACCAGACCGGCGCGCCGCGCATCGTGCATCGCACTGCCGGCGTCGAACGACGCCATGAAACGGTCGACCCGGGCGCGGCGCTCGCCGCACACCGACTCGATCAGCTGCTCGTCCGGGAGAGCCAGGACCTCGGGAATCCGGCGCCGCTGGTCCAGGGTGCGCTCGATCCAGGGCACGAGCCGGCCCAGCAGTGCGGCCCGGCGCAGGCATGGCTCGCAGGCGCTCATGCAGCCTCGTCCTCCACCGGCGCATTGACACCGCCTGGCGCCCGGTAGGCGACCGCCTGGGCGACGTGGCGGCGCTGCACGGTTTCGCTGCCGTCGAGGTCGGCAAGCGTGCGCGCCACCCGCATGGCGCGGTCGTGGCCGCGCATGGTGAGGCCGGCCCGGTCGTGCGCGTCGGCGAGCGCGCGCCGCGCGGCCCCGTCGAGCCGGCACAGCCGGCGCAGCTCGGCAGGCCGCAGCTGGGCGTTGCAGGAGACCGGCGTGCCGCTCAGCCGGCCGGCCTGGCGCGCGCGGGCGGCGATCACCCGCTCGCGGATCGGGGCAGAGTGCTCCGGCTCACCCTCGGCGCGCAGGGCGGCACGGGAGGGCTGCTCCACCCGCAGGACGATGTCGATGCGGTCGAGCAGCGCACCGCTCAGCTTTGCCCTGTAGCGGGCGAGGACGGCCGGCGGGCAGGTGCAATCGCGGCGTGGGTCCCCGTGCAGGCCGCAGGGGCAGGGATTGCTCGCGCCCACGAACATGAAGCGCGCGGGGAACGTGACGCTGCGCTGCGCCCGCGTGATGTGGACAGAACCCTCCTCCAGCGGCTGGCGCAGCGCCTCGAGCGAGGAACGCGAGAACTCCGCGAGCTCGTCGAGGAACAGGACGCCGTGCTGGGCGAGGCTCGCCTCTCCCGGCGCGGGGGGCGTGCCCCCGCCGACCAGCCCGGCCCGCGAGATCGAGTGGTGCGGCGCGCGAAACGGGCGCGTGCGCACGATCGGATCGGAGCCGAGCACCCCCGCCACGCTGTGCACACGGGTCACGGCAAGCGCCTCGTCCAGCGTGAGCGGTGGGAGGATCGACGGCAGGCGCCGTGCGGCCATCGACTTGCCGCTTCCGGGCGGGCCCACCATGAAGACGTTGTGGCCACCCGCCGCCGCGACCTCGAGGGCGCGCCGCACGGCCTGGTGGCCGCGCAGCTGGCCGAAGTCCTCCTCCCCGGCGTGGGGCATCGCCAGCAGGGCGCCGGCATCAACCGCCGGGGCGCTCGCCGATCGCTCGCCCGCCAGGAAGCCGACGAGCTCGAGCAGGGTCTCGATCGGCGCCACCTCCAGGCCGTCGATCAGCGCGGCCTCGCCCGCGTTCGCCCGCGGCACCACCAATGCGGCGCATCCCGTCGCCCGCGCGGCCTGGGCCATCACGATCGAGCCGCGCACCCCGCGCACCGAGCCGTCGAGCCCCAGCTCGCCGCACAGCGCGCATGAGCCGAGCCGCTCGCTGCGCACCTGACCCGACGCCGCCAGCACCGCCGCCGCGAGCGCGAGGTCGAAGCCCGGGCCCGCCTTCCTGAGGTCGGCGGGTGCGAGGTTCACGGTGATGCGCCGCAGCGGGAACTCGAAGCCCGAGTTGAGCAGCGCCGCCCGCACGCGCTCGCGCGACTCCTGCACGGCCGCGTCGGGCAACCCCACGATCGTGAACGCGGGCAGGCCCGAGTGGATGTCGGCCTCGACGGTGACGGGCACGCCGTCGACTCCGAGCAGCGAGAACGTGAGGGCACGAGCAAGCACGCCGTGACCGTAGGCGGCGAACGGTCAGCGGATTCGCGCAGTTCGTGTCGATTCGAAACGGCGCGTGGAGAAGTTCCAGATACGTGCGGCTTGGGACTCCTGCGAATGAATCCCCGCGGTTACATGGAGTCGTGGCACCGGACAGGCGTCAGACACTCGGTCGCCGCGGAGAGGACATCGCCGCGGGCCACCTCGAGCGCGCGGGCTGGCGCATCGTCGCGCGCAACTACCGTGTGCGCGAGGGCGAGATCGACCTGATCGCCACGCGCGGGTCGACGCTGGCGTTCTGTGAGGTGAAGACGCTCGTGCAGCGTGCGCACCGCCCGCGCGGGCCGGCGAATCCGATCGAATCGGTCGGGCGACAGAAGCAGACGCGCGTGCGGCGCATGGCGCGCAGGTGGCTGGCAGCGCGCGCGGAGGACGCTGGCCTCGGCGTGTCGGATCTGCGCCTGGACGTGATCGGCGTGGTGCTGTCGCCAGGCGGCGAGCTGGTGCGCCTCGAGCACCTCGAGGGTGCGTTCTAGGTGATCGCGAGCTGCTGGTATGCGATCGACTGGAACGAGCGCCGGTGCAGGGCGCTGATCCCGTTCTGCGCGATCGCGGCGCGGTGCTCGGGCGTCGAGTACCCGACGTTGGAATGGAAATGCCAGCCGGGCATCTCCTCGGCGATGCAGTGCATGTAGCGGTCCCGGGTGACCTTCGCGACGACCGACGCTGCGGCGATCGCGGCACTGCGCGCGTCGCCGTCGACCACTGCCTGCTGCGGATGGCCCACGTCGCCCACCCGAAACCCATCCACCAGGCAGATACAGCCGGGCACCGCGACCCGCTTCAGCGTGTCGCGCAGCGCGGCGAGGTTGGTGACATGCAGCCCCCGCTCGTCGATCCCGCGCACGCAGCGCGACGTCACGGCGACACGCACGGCGGTGCGCATCACCAGCGGGAAGAGAGCCTCGCGTTGCTCGATGTCGTGCACCTTCGAATCGTCGAGGTGCGTGAGCGCGCGGATCTCGCGCGTGGTCAGCCGCCCGTAGTCGAGCAGCACCGCGGCCGCAGCGAGCGGCCCTGCCAGGCTGCCGCGCCCGGCCTCGTCCGCACCCGCAACGAACCGGTGCCCGAGCTCGCGATCAAACCGAAAGAGGCGCGCCGCGGTCTTCCGACGCTTCCGCGATCCCTTTGCAGACCCGGTCGCCGGCTTACCGGCGGGCGGCATTTCTTCAGACCCGGTCGCCGGCTTACCGGCGGCCGGCATTTCATTAGAGGATTCCGACTCGTTTGGGGGGCCAGTAGGTTGCGAAGGCTTGTCCGATGATCCATTTCTCTGGGACGGGACCCCAGAAGCGGCTGTCGTCACTGGCTCCACGATTGTCGCCCATCATAAAAAAGTGCCCCGGCGGAATCTTGATGGGATCCGGGAAATTGCAGGTTCCGGGTGCACACGGCCTGATATCCGGCTCGTCCTGGAGCTTGCCGTTGACCACGGCGCGGCCGTTGCGCACCGAGAGCGTGTCACCGGGGATCGCGACGATCCGCTTGATGAAGTTCACCTCGTCCTTGCCCCCGTCCGGCAGTGAACAGAGCTCATTGTCAGCGTGCGGCGCTCCGCAGGTGTTGTCCGCGGCGCCCGTCGGCGGGTGGAAAACCACCACGTCACCCCGGTCGGGGTCGCTCACCTTGTAGTTCACGCGACTCACCAGGACGCGCTGTCCCACGTCGAGTGTGGGCTCCATCGACTCGCTCGGGATCCGGTAGGGCTTGACCAGCACCGCCTGGATGCCGAGCGCCAGGCCGATCGCAAGCGCAACGATCACGATCAGCTCGACCAGCGGGTTTTCCCTGATGCGATGAAGCACGGACCGGCCCGTGCTCAAGCGGGCTGCTGCTCGCCCCGGGGAGTCTCATCCCCCGGGTCGTCTCCCTCGGCCTGGTCCGGCTGAGGTTCGGTTTCCTCGGCTGCCTCGGCGCTCGGCTCGTCCGCGGCGACAGGCTCCTCCGCCGTCTCGACGGCGGCCGCCGGCTCCGTATCCTGCGCAGTCTCTGCGGCGGCCTCGGGCGCCGCGTCGTCGGCGGGTGCCTCGGCTGCGCCGTCGGAGGCGTCCGCGCCCTCCTGGGCGGCGGTCGCCAGCATGGCGACCTCGTCCGGGCGGAAGTCGCGCATCTCGCGCAGGCGGGCGGCGCGTCCGACCCTGCCGCGCAGGTAATAGAGCTTGGCGCGCCGGACCTCCCCGCGGCCCATCACCTCGATGCGCTCGATCTTCGGCGAGTGCACCGGGAACGTCCGCTCCACGCCGACGCCGAACGACAGCTTGCGCACGGTGAACGTCCGCCGCGAGCTACCGCCCTTCTGCTTCAGCACGACGCCTTCGAAGACCTGCGTGCGCCGGCGGGTCCCCTCCACAACCTGGAAGTGGACGCGCACCCGGTCGCCGATGCGGAAGTCCGGGATTGCGCGCACCTGTTGGCGCTCGAGGGTTTCGATCATCTCGGTCACGGCGATGAAAGAGCCGCCTCGGGCGGCGGCTCCAGGGGGGAATCAACGCGGGCGGCTGATGTTAGCGGAACGCCAGCGGCGAACCTGCTCGTGGTGGCCCGACAACAGCACGTCCGGCACCTCCCACCCGCGGTAGGCGGCCGGGCGCGTGTAATGCGGGTATTCCACGCCTCCCTCCAGGGCTTTGCTGAAGGACTCCTCCACGGGGCTCTGATCGTCGCCCAGGGCACCGGGGAGCTTGCGCAGCACGGCATCCGCCACGGCCATCGCGGCCAGCTCCCCTCCGGAGAGCACGTAGGGGCCGACCGACAGCGCGTCGTTGCTGAGGTGCTCGCGCACGCGCTCGTCCATGCCCTCGTAGCGGCCGCAAAGCAGGGTGAGTCGCTCGAGCGACGCCAGCTCCTCGGCCACGCCGTCATCGAGTTGCCGGCCCGCCGGGGTCAGGACCGTCACACGTCTCTGCGCCAGCATCGCGCCCGTATCGGGGCCGTACACCGCCTGCAGGGCGGCGTCGACGACGTCCACGCGGATCAGCATCCCGGCCCCGCCGCCGTATGGGCTGTCGTCCACCTGTCCGTTCTGGAGCGGCGTCGTATCACGGTAGTTGAACAAACGCAGGTCGTGGCCCAGCCGCAGCGCGTTGCGAACGTGGCGCTGGGAGTGGAACCAGCCGAACCACTCCGGAAACAGCGTGAAGACGTCAATCTGCATCGGCGCTCACGAAGCCGGTGTCCACGTCGATCCGCCCGCCGGCGACGTCGACGGACCGCACGGCGTCGGCCACCAGCGGCACGAGCAGCGGGTCGCCCTCGGCGCGCGCGACTTCGAGCACGTCTGCCGCCGGCAGCAACAGCACCTCTCGCACGGTGCCGATCGCGCGCGGGCCGTCGACCACCTCGCAACCCACGAGATCGTCGATCAGGTACTCGCCCTCGGGCAGCGCCCCGAGCTCCTCGCGCGGGA
>JBBRDT010000042.1:0-29198 GCA_038203635.1 Solirubrobacterales bacterium | reverse complement strand
GGAGATACAGCAAATGATGAAAACGGTGCTAGTAGCGTAAGTGCAAGAGCTAAAAAAGTAGATTATTCTGAATTTAAATCTCTTGTAGCTTCTAAGAGCCTAAAGAAAGTAGAGATTGGTCAGAGCTACATAAAAGCATTTTCAACAGATGGTGCAGCTATGTATACAACAAGAATAGTGCCAGGTGATACAAAGCTTGTAGAAGAGCTAGATAAACAAGGAATTAGTTATACCGGCTTTAGCGAGAGCAATTGGTTTACAGAGATGTTTGGTTGGTTGTTTCCATTTTTACTAATTATTGGTATCTGGATGTTTTTTGCAGGTCGTATGCAAAAAAGCATGGGTGGCGGTATTTTAGGAATGGGAAATTCCAAAAAAATGATTAACTCAGAAAAGCCAAAAACAAAATTTGATGATGTTGCTGGGGTAGAAGAGGCAAAAGAAGAGGTTCAAGAGATAGTTGACTTCCTTAAGTTTCCTGCTCGTTATGTAGAGATTGGTGCAAAAATCCCAAAAGGTGTTCTTTTGGTGGGCTCACCTGGTACTGGTAAAACACTTTTAGCTAAAGCTGTTGCAGGCGAAGCAAATGTTCCATTTTTCTCGGTTACGGGTTCTAGTTTTATTGAGATGTTTGTTGGTGTTGGAGCTGCTAGGGTTCGTGACTTGTTTGAGCAGGCAAAAAAAGATGCTCCTAGTATAATCTTTATAGATGAGATAGATGCTATTGGTAAAAGCCGTGCAGCTGGCGGAATTATGGGTCCTGAACGAGCCCCCGATCTCCACCAGCTGCCCGCGCGAGATCACCACCTCCCGCCCGTGTGCGGTGGCCGCGAGCGCGAGCAGCACCGCGGCCGCGTTGTTGTTCACGGCCATCGCCGCGGCGGCGCCCGTCAGCTCCCGGACGAGTGGCTCCACGTGGGCCTGGCGGCTGCCACGCGTGCCCGCCTCGAGGTCGTACTCGAGGTTCGAGTACCCGCTGGCCGCGCTGTCGATCGCCTCGAGCGCCTCGAATGCGAGCGGCGCGCGACCGAGGTTGGTGTGGATCACCACACCCGTCGCGTTGATCACCGGGCCGAGCGACATCCGCCCGGACTCTTGCATGGCGTGCGCGGCGCGGACTGCGATCTCCTCCAGTCCTGCAGGGCCGCCGTTGCCCGCCAGGATCGCCTCACGACATTGCTCGAGCGCGCGCCTCGCGGCCTCGACCGCAAGCCCGCGCGGCCCCTGTTCCGCGGCCGAGCGAAGCGGCTCGGTCTGGAGCAGCCGTTCTACAGAGGGCAGCGCCCGTAGGTCATCCTGCATCGCTTCCCGGGCGAGTCCCTTCGACCCAGCGCCCCTCGCCCTCCTCGACCTCCTTCTTCCAGATCGGCGCCTCGGCCTTGATGCGGTCAATGATCTCGCGCGCGCCCGCGAACGCTTCGCCGCGATGAGCGGCGGACACTGCCACGGCGACGCTTGCCTGGCCCAGCGGAACGGTGCCCACGCGGTGCTCGGCGGCGGCGGCCTCGAGCTCGTGCCGCGCGATCGCGTCTGTCACGATCGCCACAATCCGTTCCTCGGCCATCTCGCGGTAGGCCTCGTACTCGAGCGAGTCGACGTCGCGGGTCGTGCCCTGGAACGTCACGATCGCGCCCGCCCCGGGGCGCCCCACCATGCGGGCCAGCGCCTCACTGGACAGGGGCTCGGCCGTGACACGCGCGTGCGCTACCGAAGTGGTCACTACTTGTCCCCGAGCCTCACCACGCGCGCGGTCGCCGTGGCCGTGGCGACGACGTTTCCCTCGTCGTCGGCCAGCGAGCCCTCGAGGAACGCCACGGACTTGCCCATGTGCACCACCCGGCCGTCGCAAACGAGGCGCCCCGGGCGCGCGGGGCGCAGGAAGTTGACCTTCAGCTCGAGCGTCGGTGTGAAGTAGCCCGGGCCGAGCTGGGCGATCGCCGCCGGGCCCATCGTGTCATCGAGCATCGCGGTGAGAAAGCCACCCTGCACGATGCCGGCCGGGTTCAGGAACTGCTCCGTCGCGCGAAACTCGATCCGCACGTGGCCAGGCTCCGCGTGCAACGGTCGCATCCCCAGCAAGTCGACGTAGTTCGGCCAGGCGGGGGCGTGCCGACCGACGAGCTCCATGAACTGCCCGTAGCCCTCGCCGCTTGCGAACCTCTCGCTCACGTCGACAGCGGCGCCGCCGCTGACCGGCGGAATCAACGCCAGCTCGTCGCCCTCGGCGAGCACGCTGTCGTCGTTCGCGTACTCGCGGTTGACCGCCATCACCACGGACATGCGGGAGATCAGGTCGCCCAGCCCGTGCGTCAGCGCGACGGCCTCGACCGCGTCGCGCGCGGTCGCGCCGTCCGGCACCTCGACCGTCACGGAGTCGCTGCCGGCGCGCTCGCGCAGCATCGCGAATAGACGCACGTCGACGATCATGCAGGAGATGCTAGTGCTACGGAGTGGTGCTAGGCGTCAACGAGTCGTAGCTCGGCGGCGCCGAGTCCACCGCCGGTGGGAACTCGCCCTGCCGCACCTCGACCCTTGCAACGCCGGTGCATTCGCCGCCCTGGTCATCCGTCGCCGTGTACGCGACGTGGTAGACGCGACCATCACCGCTCTGGCTGTGCTCGGCGCGCAGGAACACGCGGTCGGGGTGCGGACGGAGCTTTGCGTCGGGGAACCGGCCGACCGGTTCGTCCTGAGTCACGCCCGTCACTGTGATCGTCCGAGGATCGCCCACAGCCGACAGCCGCACCTTGACGTACCGCTTGTCGGCCGGCTGCAGCGACCGCGGCTCGACCGACAGGTGCACGCATTCAGGCGGCTGGTTCGGGTCGATCGGCTGCCAGCTCGGAGCGCCGGCAGCGGACTCGCTCCACATGACCTGCGTCACGCCGCTGCCGTCGGCGTTCATCACGTAGACCTCGTCCCAAGACCCCAGCTGGCGGCTGAGGAAGGCGATCGTCGTGCCGTCCGGCGACCAGGCGGGCAGGCGGGCGTATCCGGGCGTCCCGAGGTTCACCTCGCCCGTGCCGTCGGCGTTGATCACATGGATGTCGCCGTCGCCGCTGTAGTCCATGAAGGCGATCCGGGTGCCGTCCGGCGACCACGACGGCGACAGGTCGACGCCCGGGCTCTGGGTCAGGTTCGTGTAGCCCGTGCCGTCGACATTGATCGCTGACACCTCGTAGTTGTTGTCGTTCGAGCCGGGGGCCTCGCCGTAGGCGATGCGGGTGCCGTCGGGCGAGAACACCGCGAAGTGACCTCCGCTGACGCTCCCAACGAAGGTGACGATCGCGCCGTTCGTGTCAATCGTGAAGAGGCCGGAACCACCGGTTGACGAGATCTTCACCACCATCTGGCTGCCGTCCGCCGACCAGGAGGGATTCGACTCGTAGTCCGGGCTGTTGGTGATGTTCGCGCGGTCGAACTGGCCGGGAGTGATCGTGAAGACGTCGGTCTGACCGGACAGGACGCCGTCGTGGGATCTGAATCCACCAGCAGGGAGTAGGCGATCTTCCCGTTGGCCCCGGGGAACGCCGCCTGCGCAGTGGAGGCGCCGAGTGCAATCGCCGCCACGCATACCGCCAGCCCGATCCTCATCGCTCCCCACGACATGGCTGTGTGACAGCTTACCCCCGCGAGCTCGTTTCGAATCGCGGCGAACGAACTATCCTTCCCCCCATGGCCAAGGCGGTCCCGAAACGCGAGATCGACCCTGCTGGAAACGGCCGCATCGACTCCTCGCACCCGGGCATCGCGCCCGACGTGGGGCCCGACGACCCCCGCCGCTTCACCGACTCCGGGATCGAGATCCAGCCGGTCTACGAGCCGGAGGACATCGCCGGCCTCGACCTCGAGGAGCGCCTCGGCGAGCCCGGCGAGTACCCGTTCACGCGCGGCATCCATCCCGAGATGTACCGCTCGCGGCGCTGGACGATGCGCCAGTACGCCGGGTATGCGACGGCACAGGAGACCAACATCCGGTACCGGTACCTGCTCGAGAAGGGCTCGACCGGCCTCTCGATGGCGTTCGACCTCCCCACGCAGCTGGGGCGCGACTCCGACGACCCGCTCTGCCTCGGCGAGGTCGGCCGCACGGGCGTGGCGATCGACTCGATCGAGGACATGCGCACCGCGTTCGACCAGATCCCGCTCGACCAGGTCTCCACGTCGATGACGATCAACGCGCCGGCGGCGATCCTGCTCCTTCTATATGAGCTGGTGGGCGAGGAGCAGGGCGTGCCGGCCGAGCAGCTGCGCGGCACGGTGCAGAACGACATCCTCAAGGAGTACGCGGCGCGGGGGAACTTCATCTACCCGCCGGACGGCGCGATGCGCCTCACGACCGACATCTTCGCGTACTGCCACAAGCACGTGCCGAAGTGGAACACGATCTCGATCTCGGGCTACCACATGCGCGAGAAGGGCTGCTCGGCGGTGCAGGAGGTGGCGTTCACGCTTTCCAACGCGATCGCGTACGTTCAGGCCGCGATCGACGCCGGGCTCGAGGTGGACGAGTTCGCACCCCAGCTCGCGTTCTTCTTCAACGGGCACAACAACGTCTTCCAGGAGATCGCCAAGTTCAGAGCCGTGAGGCGAATGTGGGCGGAGATCATGCGCGACCGCTTCGGCGCCAAGAACGCGCGCTCACAGATGATGCGCTTCCACACCCAGACCGGCGGCTCCACCCTCACCGCGCAACAGCCCGAGAACAACATCGTGCGCGTTGCACTGCAGGGCTTCGCCGCCGTCTGCGGCGGTACGCAGTCGCTGCACACGAACGGCTTCGACGAGGCGCTCGGCCTGCCCACCGAGCGCTCGGCCAAGATCGCGTTGCGCACGCAGCAGGTGATCGCACACGAGTCGGGCGCGGCGGACACCGTCGACCCGTTCGCCGGCTCCTACTACGTGGAGCGCCTGACCGCAGACATCGAGGACCAGGCCAAGGCGCTGATGCAGCGCGTCGAGGACCTCGGCGGCTCCGTGCACGCGATCGAAGCGGGCTTCCTGCAGCGCGAGATCGAGGAGGCCGCGTGGGCCTTCCACACCCGCATCAAGACGAAGCAGGACGTCCTGGTCGGCGTCAACGACTACGTCGAGGAGGACGGACAGCTCGACGTCGAGATCCTGCGGATCGACCCGCGCACCGAGCAGCAGCAGGTGGACCGGCTGGCCCGCTTCAAGGAAAACCGCGACCACGAAGTGGTCGCGGGTCGGCTGAGGGATCTGCGTGCAGTTGCCGAGGGTGACGGAAACTTGCTCAACCCGATCAAGGATGCCCTGCGCGACCGCGCCACGATCGGCGAGGTCTGCAACGTGATGCGCGAAGTGTTCGGCGAGTACAAGCCACCGGTGTGAGGACGCAGACGCAGCAGCTCGAGCTGGCCCGTGCCTTCATCGAAGCCTTCCGATCGGGAGGTGTGGAGGAGCTCCTCCGGCACTCGACGAGCGACGTCGAAATCCATTCGGCGCCCGGCTGGGCCGGCAAACCGTTCTATCTGGGTCACGACGGAGGACGTGAGCTGGCCGCGGAGTGGACCGAGAGCTTCCAGGAGTACGGGTGGGGACCCGCGACCTATGAACAGCCCGACGAGCGCCGGGTACTCGCCTTCTTCCGGCATCACGGGCGCACGCGGGAAGGGATACCCATCGATGGCCCACTCGCCGCCCTGCTCGAGCTCGACGGCGATAAGGTCGGCACCGTGCGATTCTTCTTCACCTGGGAAGAGGCCCGCGCGGCGGTATGAACGTAAAGCTCTATTCGATACCCGGATCGCACCCCGCCGCTGCGGCGCGGGCGATGCTCGAGCACAAGGGCATCGACTACGAGCGCGTGGACCTGCCGCCCGTTGTGAGCCGGGTGATGATGCGGGCCGCCGGCTTTCCCGGCAATCGCGTCCCCGCGCTCAAGATCGACGGGCGCAAGGTGCAGGGCTCGCGCAACGTCTCCCGCGAGATCGACATGTTGCAGCCGGATCCGCCGCTGTTTCCGGCCGACCCGGCCGCGCGTGCAGCCGTGGAGGAGGCCGAGCGCTGGGGCGACGAGGTGTTCCAGCAGATGCCGCGCACGATCACCTGGTGGGCGCTGAAGCGGCACAAGTCCGATCAGACGAGCTTCCTCGAAGGAGCCGGGCCGATGGCGCGGCTCGGCATGCCGTCGCGCATCGCCGTCGCGACCTCGGGCCCGATCCTGCGCCTCGCGATCCGCCTGAACGACTCGACCGACGAGACCGTGCGACAGACGCTCGCGGACATCGGCCCCGCCCTCGACCACATCGACCGCCTGATCGACGACGGCGTGCTGGGCGGCGAGCAGCCGAACGCCGCCGACTTCCAGATCGGAGGCTCGATGGCCCTGCTGATGAGCTTCGAGGACATCCGGGAGCGCATCGAGCTGCGCCCCGCCGCGGACCTGGTCCGGCGCCTGTTTGCGTGGTATCCCGGGCACGTGCGGCCCTCCTTCCCGCCCGAGTGGCTGGAACCGCTGCGCCAGCCCGCCCGCGCCTGACCCGCGAAGGCAGGATTCCGGGGACCGGCGGCAAACTCGCCGGAGTGACCCCGATCCAGCTTGAACGCACGCTGGTCAAGTCCCCGCCCGAGCTGTGGGAGGAAATCGGCTCCGAGGACGCCCTGCGCCGCTGGCTGGGAGACGTCCGCGTGTGCTCGGCCCAGGCGCCCGGGCGCCTCGAGTGGGATCGGGCGGACTCGGCGGGCGTGATCGAGCTGGAGGCCTCCGGGTGGGGCACGCGCGTCCGCGCGCATGCGACCGCCAAGGGCATGCCGTGGGATCGCGTCGAGGCGCACCGCTCGCTACAGCGCTCCCTCCAGGATCTGCTCGACCACCTGGGCGCGAGCTCGCTGCGACGCGCCTGAGGGGCTAACCCTGCTTGCAGGGTGTGGTCGAAGCCAGCTGCTGGGACGAGCCGTCCCGATACGTGAACGTGGCGGTGGACGTCCACACACCGCTCGGAGGGCAGGTCGGCGGTGCTCTCACGTACGCACGCCGCTTGCCGCCGCGCCTGCGGTAATGCCGCGGAAGGTGCGCATCGAACTTCGTGAGGGCAACTCCTCCGGGAATCTTCAAGTTGACCGTGACGGAAGACCGCTTCACGTCGTCGCGGAAGTAGGTGATCAACCTGTTCTCCGTCGCGAGCATCACCACCACGATGATCTCGCGCCTTCCGTTGAACAGGGTGGCGACGGTGTCGAAGCGGCTGCCCGTCACGATCAGGCCCTCGCCCTTCACCGTGCCCAGCTTGGTCGAGCGCGGACAGGCGCGCAGGGCGAGGTTGGCGATGTCCTCGTCTGAGGCCCTGCAAGCCGGAAGCGCCGACGTGTCGAACCTGACGCCGGGGTGGCCCGCGAACTTGATCTTCGTGATCCCCTTCGGGACGACGTTGGGCGCGCCCGGATCGCTCCACGAGGCATGCACGTCGAGCCCCATGGGCGAGTTCGGGGTCTGAGACGAATAGGTGAGCGCGAAGGTCGACGAAAACTGCGGGCTGGCGACCGCGGCTGCGCCCGCTCCCGCGACGAGCGGGATGGCCAGCAGCCAGCCCAGGCGCATCCGCATCGGCCGAACGTACCACTTGCGACCGGTACCATTTCGCCTCCCTCCATGAGAGCGAAAGTCCCCGAGACATACGAGGAGAAGCTGGCGCAGCTCGAGGAGCTGCGCTTCCAGGCCGCCAACTCCGCCTCCGAGGATGCGGTGGCCAAGCAGCACGCCAGGGGCAAGATGACCGCGCGCGAGCGCGTCGAGAAGCTGCTCGATCCCGGCTCGTTCAAGGAGCTCGACACCTTCGTCAGGCACCGGACGTACGAGTTCGAGATGGACAGGAAGCGTCCCTGGGGCGACGCCGTCGTGACCGGGCACGGCACGATCGACGGCCGCACCGTGTGCGTGTTCAGCCAAGACTTCACCGTGTTCGGGGGTTCGCTCGGCGAGGTGATGGCCGAGAAGATGTGCAAGATCATGGACCTGGCGGCCAAGAACGGCTGCCCCGTGATCGGCATCAACGACTCCGGCGGGGCGCGGATCCAGGAGGGCGTCGTGTCGCTCGGCGCGTACGGGGACGTGTTCGTGCGCAACGTCGACTGCTCCGGCGTGATCCCTCAGATCAGCGTGATCATGGGACCGTGCGCGGGAGGCGCCGTCTACTCGCCGGCGATGACGGACTTCATCTTCATGGTCAAGGAGACCTCGCACATGTTCATCACGGGTCCCGACGTGATCAAGACGGTGACCGGGGAGGAGCCGACCTTCGAGGAGCTCGGCGGCGCGATGAGTCACAACACCAAGTCGGGCGTCGCGCACTTCGCCGCCGAGAACGAGGAGGAGTGCCTCGAGGACGTGCGCTACCTGCTGAGCTTCCTGCCGCTCAACAACCTCGAAGCGCCGCCGCGCTATGCGCCCGCCGACGACCCGGAGCGAATGGACCTCGAGCTGGACACCATCGTGCCGGCCGATCCCCAGAAGCCGTACGACATGCGGGACGTCTTCGCCCACATCGTAGATGACGGCGACTTCGTCGAGGTCCATCAGCACTGGGCGCAGAACATCGTGATCGGTTTCTCGCGCCTGAACGGCCGTCCCGTCGGCGTCGTCGGCAACCAGCCGCGCGCGATGGCCGGCGTGCTCGACATCGACTCGTCGGTGAAGGCCGCGCGCTTCGTGCGCTTCTGCGACGCGTTCAACATCCCGCTGCTGACGTTCTGCGACGTGCCCGGGTTCCTGCCCGGCACGAACCAGGAGTGGGGCGGCATCATCCGCCACGGCGCGAAGCTGCTGTATGCGTTCACCGAGGCGACCGTGCCGAAGCTCACCGTCGTGACGCGCAAGGCCTACGGCGGGGCATACGACGTCATGAGCTCCAAGCACATGCGCGCCGACTTCAATTTCGCATGGCCGACCGCGGAGGTGGCGGTGATGGGGCCCGAGGGCGCCGTCAACATCATCTTCCGGCGGGACCTCGAGAAGTCGCCGACGCCCGACGAGCGGCGCGAGAAGCTGATCTCAGACTACAAGGCGCGCTTCGCCAATCCCTACACGGCCGCCGAACGGGGCTACATCGACGACGTGCTCGTCCCGCACGAGACGCGCCCGCGGCTGATCAACGCGCTCGAAACGCTCCAGAGCAAGCGTGTCGAGCGGCCGAAGCGCAAGCACGGCAACATCCCGCTCTGAGCCTCAATTCAAATTGACAGGGGCGCGCGCAGCCAAATAGGTTTACCCTGGGTTTGGGAGTGTACGTCTGTGGGGGGTACATGCGCCGGGGGCACGAGCACTGATGCTCGGCACCGGCCACAGTGATCTGAACGCGAAGCGAACCGCGTGGCGCTTGGCTGCGCCCGTGCTGCTCGCTTTGGGAGTCGTCCTGCTGCTCGGCGCTCCGGCGAACGCGATCTTCAGCGGCTCCACCACGATTTCCGCGGACGGCGTGATGGCCTCGCAGCAGCGCATCGCCACCGACAGCCACGACAACGCACTCGCTGTATGGACAGAGGGCGAAGGCGGCGCGCGGCGCGTGCAGGCCGCGTTCCGGCCCGCAGACGGGGACTTCGAAGCACTGGGCCCTCTCTCCGCAGAGGGTGGAGACGCCGACCAGCCGCTCGTGGTGTTCGACGAGCACGACAACGCGCTCGTCGTCTGGACCCGGTACGTGACCGCGACGGGGCTGGGCGAGGTGCAGGCCGCATTCCGGCCCGCCGGCGGCACGTTCGGTGCGCCGCAGACGATCTCCGCGGCAGAGCCCGGCGTCGGCAACTTCGACCCACAGGTCGACATCGACGAGAGCGCCACGGTGGTCTGGACACGCGAAAGCGAGGTGGGCGAGCTGAGCGTGCAGGCCGCGTTCCGGCCCAAGGACGGCAGCTTCGGCGCACCGCAGACACTGTCGGGCCCGGGAAACGCGTCCGAGCCGCAGGTGGCGGTCGACGAGCGGGGCAACTCGCTCGCGGTCTGGACCGGGGATGTCGCGGGCGCACCCGCGGTCGAGTCCGCGTTCCGGGCGCGCACGGGCGATTGGGCCGCACCGGTCCAGGTCTCGCCCGCGGGATACGACGCCTTCACGCCGCGTGTCGCGTTCGACGGACACAGCAATGCGATCGCCGTGTGGACCGCGGACGCGGACGGCGCGGACCCCGACGACCCCAACTTCATCCAGGCCGCGCTGCGACCGGAAGGCGGCAGCTTCGGTGCCGCAGAGCGGATCTCCGCCGACTTCGGCACGGCGTACGAGCCGCAGGTCGCCTTCGACCAGCGTGACAACGCGCTCGTCGCCTGGACCCGCATCGACGGCGCGAGCTCGGTGATCGAAGCCTCCTTCCACGCGAAGGACGGCGGCTTCGAGGTTCCCGAGATGCTCACGCCGATCGGTGAGGACGCCTTCGAGCCGCGACTCGCGGTGGACGAGAGCGCCGCGGTCGTGTGGACACAGTCGACCGGGAGCAGTGTGCGGGTGCAGGGCGCCTTCCGCCGGAAGGGCGGCACCTTCGGCGCGGCCCAGACGTTGTCCGCTCCAGGCGAGGACTCGTTCGAGCCCACGATCGCCATGGACAGGCGCGGCAATGCCCTCGCCATGTGGACCCACAACGTGCTCCCGGACTTCCCGGTCGTGGAGTTTGCCTTCCGCCCGCGGACCGGCAGCTTCACCGAGCCGGGTGCGCTGTCCGCGCCCGCGCCGGCCGGCGCCTTCCAGCCCCAGATCGCCACGGACCGCTGGAGCAACGCGATCGCGGTGTGGACGGTGGACTCCGACGTGACCGATGACGCGAACCCCACATGGGTGGAGGCTGCCTTTGCCGGTGCGGGTGGCGAGTTCGATCCCCCCGTGCGGCTGTCGAACCCGAGCACCAACGCGTTCCAGCCCCGCGTCGCCTTCGAGAGCGACGGCGACGCCGTGGTCACCTGGACCGCCGAGGATGCCGCCGGCAATCAGCGCGTGAACGCCGCGTTTCGTCCCGCCGGGACGCCTGGGTTCCTGGCGCCCACGACCCTCTCGCCGGCGGGCTCCGATGCGTTCGACCCCCAGGTGGCGGCCGGACACGGCACGGTGGTGGTCTGGTCTCGCGTGGCCGGGGCCAACGTCAGCGTCGAAGCCTCGGTGAAGCCCGACAACGACAGCTTCCTCCCGGTCGAAACCGTCTCTGACGCGGGAGAGGACGCATACGCTCCCCAGGTCGCCGTCGGCAAGGAGGGGACCGCCGCGACGACCTGGTATGTGGGCGAAGGAGACGGTGTCAAAGCCGCGATCGGGCGTACTTCGCCGGCCGGCTTCGGAGCCGCGGCGACGCTGTCGACGCCGGGCATGGCCGCCTCCGAGCCGCAGATCGCCGTGGACGACCGGGGCAACGCCCTCGCGCTGTGGACCGGCGGCGACAGAGCCTTCATCCAGGCGGCGTTCCGGCCGCGGGGCGCCGGGTTCGGCGCTTCGCAGGACGTCGCGACCGACAACGTCTACGAGCCGCAGGTCGCGTTCGACGAGAGCGGGAACGCGATCGCCGCGTGGACGCGCGTGGTGAGCGACATCGGGGAGATCGAGACGGCATTCCGGCCCAGGGGCGGGACGTTCGGGGACCCGGATCCGATCTCCGACACCGGACAGGGACTCGACAACTTCAGTCCCCGGATCGCGGCCGACGACAGCGCGGCGATCGTGTGGACCGCCCAGACGGCCAGCGGATTCCTGCGCGTGCAGTCCGCCTTCCGCCCCAAGGACGGCCTGTTCGGGTCGATCCAGACCCTGACCGACCCCCTTCTGTACGCGTTCGAGCCGCAGGTGGCAGTGGACGAGCGTGGCAACGTCCGGGCGGTGTGGACGCTGACCGACCAGGTGGATTCCAACCAACCTCCGGCTCCCTCGACCATCCAGTCCGCCTTCCGTCCGCGCATCTGACGCGGCAATTGCCGCCCTCTGACTGAGCGGCGGGACATAATGGGAGTGGTGGGCGCGCATGGCTAAACCGGCAAAGCGGCAACGCCTGCGCCCCGAGGTGCGGCGTGAACGGCTCGTGGAGGCGGCCACCCAGGTCTTCGCCGAGCGCGGCTTCGAGGGTGCACGCGTAGAGCAGATCGCCGACGCGGCGGATGTCTCGCCGGGTCTTCTGTACCGCCACTTCGAGGGAAAGCAGGAGCTCTACACCGAGATCCTGCAGCTCGCCAACCGCGAGTTGATGGCGCACCTGACGCAGGCGGCCGCTCCGAACCTGCCCACCGCGGACCGTGTGCGGCGCGGCCTAGACGCCTTCTTCACCTTCGTCGAGAACCACAGGCAGCTGTGGCAGATGCTGATGAAGGACGTCCTCGAGCCCGACCTCGCCGACATTCGCGAGGAGGTCACGCGGCGCTCCGTACAGGCCGTCGCCGTACTGGCCGCCCAGGACTACGAGGGCGGCGGGGACATGCCCGCCGAGGTGGAGCTGGAGGGCGTCGCGGTGCAGGTGGTGGGCGCCGCGGTCTCGCTCGCCACCTGGTGGAACGACCATCCGGAACTGCCGCGGGCGATGATGGTGAACCTCGCGATGCAGGTGCTCTGGGTGGGCCTCGAACGCGCACGCTCGGGCGAGCGACTGCGATAGGAACATCGAGCGGGCTGCGCCCGCACCTAAAGTCCTGAGGGACCGCCTACAGCGGCCCCCGCAAGCAATCTCACGCGCCCGCCGGCCCGCGCGTTCTATAACTGTGTCAGTGCCGCCATTCCAGGCGTTCCTCGATCAGTACCGTGACGACGTCTACAGGTTCCTGGTGGCGTCGGTGGGCCAGCAGGACGCCGACGACTGCTTCCAGGAGACGTTCGTCTCCGCGATGCGTGCGTACCCGCGCCTGCGGCGCGACTCGAACCTGCGGGCCTGGGTGCTCACGATCGCACACCGCAAGGCGCTCGACGCCCACCGCGCGAACGGGCGGCGCCCCGTGCCGGTGGCCGACTCACCCGACCGCGCCACCCACGACGCGGCCGGCCCCGACCGGGCCCTGTGGTCGGAGGTCAGGAAGCTGCCCGCCAAGCAGCGCGCCGCGGTGGTGCTGCGGTTTGCGAGCGACCTGCCGCACGACGAGATCGGGCGAGTGCTCGGATGCTCCGAGGACGCTGCCCGCCGCAACCTCTACGAGGGACTGGAGAAACTGAGGCTCACATGGGATCGATGACGAAGTTGGAGAAGGCCCTCGCCCGAGCCGGGCGGACGGACGTCTCGGCCGCAGCCGAGGTGGCCGCCGGGCGGCTCGCCGAGCAGGCCGCGAGCGACGGGCTGCTGGATGTCGCCTACACGACGCTCGACTCCCCCGTCGGGCCCGTGCTGGTGGCCGCGACGCAGCGCGGGCTCGTTCGGATCTCGTTCTGCAGCCACTACGACCCCGGCGAGGTGTTGCTCGAGCTGAGCGAGCGGATCTCCCCGCGTGTGATCGAGGCGCCGTCGTACTTCGACGCGGTGCGCAGGGAGCTCGACGAGTACTTCCATGGCCGCCGCACCAGCTTCGGGCTGCCACTCGACTGGCGCCTGACCGGTGGCTTTGGCCGACGCGTCCTGAAGCACACCGCGCGGATCCCGTACGGCAAGGTCTCGACGTACAAGGAGATGGCGGACGCCGCCGGCAGCCCGCGGGCCGCGCGCGCCGCCGGTAACGCCCTCGGGTCCAACCCGATCCCGATCGTCGTGCCGTGCCACCGTGTGCTCCACTCGGGCGGCGGGCTCGGCGGCTACGGCGGTGGACTCGACAACAAGGTGCTGCTGTTGAAGCTCGAGGGCGCGATCGGCGGTGACCGGGGGGAGGACGCGGAAGCGTCCGAGGGGGGCGAAGCCCCCCGTACTACACCGTCACAGTTTGGGCCCTCACCGCGCCCGCCCGTAGCGCCTCGAGCGCGCCGAGGGCGATCGCAAGGTCCTGGATCGCGAGGCCGGTCGAATCGAACAGGGTGATGTCGCGCTCCGAGCCGCGGCCCGCCGCCAGCCCCGCGCAGACCGCCCCCAGCTCCGTGACGTCCTCGCGCTGCACCACTCCTGCCGCGACGGCGCCCGTCAGCTCTCCGCCGTGGCTGGCCTGCTCCCACTCGTCGCAGAAGAGCCGCCCCTCCGCGAGGGCGCGCGCGACGGCCTGCACCGATGCCTCGGCCTTGCCCGGTCCATCCGCCCCGAGCAGGTTCAGGTGCTGCCCGGGGCGCAGCGCGGACTCGGCCACGACGGTCTCGGCGCCGGGGGTGATCGTGCACACCACATCGCACGCGAGCGCCTCGGAGAGGTCGCCGACCTCCCACCCGAGGTCGGCGGCGACGTCGGCGGCTGCATCCGGGTCGGGGTCGAAGCACACACCGGGGCCGTACTCCGAGTCCGCCATGCAGCGCCCGACCCACAATCCGTGCAGCCCGCACCCGACGATGCCGACAGTCCGGGCATCCTCCCGGCCGAGCTCCTGGGTGGCGACCGCCGCCGCCGCGCCGGTCCGCAACGCCGTCACCGCACGCGCGTCCAGCATGGCCAGCGGCTCGCCGTCGTCGGCATTCGAGACGAGCACCACGCCGGTGACCGTCGGCAGCCCGCGACGCGGGTTGGCCGGAAAGGACGTCACCCATTTGAGGATCGCGAGGCCTTCGCCGCGCGCCGGCATCGCGCGAAAGTCGCCGTTCGGAGGACTCGGCAGGTAGACCTTGGGTGGCATGTGCCACTCGCCCCGCGCGAAGCTCACGAACGCGTCGCGCACACGCTCGACAGCATCCTGCGGCGAAACCGCCGCAAGCACTCTGTCGTGGTCGAGTACGGGTATCTTGGGCATCGGTTTCCCCCAAGCATGACCACGAACGGCAAACGACGCCCCCCACGACCGGCGATCGAGTTGGTCGCACCGGCCGCCGAACCCGCGCAGGCGGCTGCGATCGCCGCCGCGCTGGAGCGGTTCCTCCACGACACGGCCCCGGTCCTGACCGCCGCTCCGCAGGCTGCGCCGAGCCCCTGGGCACGGGCTGCAATTGCGGAGGGCGTCGGACTCGCGGCGCCCACACTCTGGGGCGACGAAGAGCCCTGGGGCAGCCGTTAGCTAGCGCGATCCGCTCGATCGTATGTTCTGGTTTCGCCGGAACAGGTTGCCGGGGTCGTACCTGTCCTTGAGTGCCACGAGGCGGGCGTACTTCTCGGGTCCGTATGTCGACTGCACGCGCTCCTGACCCTCGTCCATCACGAAGTTGAGCGCGGCGTTCCTGCTGCCGAACGGCTCCATGGCATCGCCGAACTCGCGGGCCCACTCCAGATGCACGTCAGCCTGCGCCGGGTCCTCCCACTGTGCGATCCCGTAGTAGGCGGCCTCCGCGTCGCGGCCTGAGACCGGGGTCGCCGCGTCGGGCACCCGCCCGATCGCTCCTCCCTTCGCCTCGAGGATCACGACGCTCAGCGGGGACGTCGTGCGGTTGGCCTGCTCGGTAAGCGCCTCGATGGCCCCGTCGCTCAGCTCCCTGACGTTGTCGGACTTCCAGTACTGGGGGCGGCCGGGCGGGTTGGGCGCGTCGAGCAACTGCTGCACCACGGTGTAGGGCATGGGCATCACGAGGTCCACGTCCGGGTCCGCCAGCGCGCGCAGCTCACGCGCCGCGTCCTCGCCCTCCTCCGCCGGGCCGGCGTAGAGGAAGACGATCCCGCAGGCCGGCTGGCCGCGCAGACCCTCGGGCACGAACTCGAGCGGGGGCGCGGTCAGGAACGCGAAGCCGCTGCCGACCTCGTCCGGCGCGGTCCGCATGAAGTCACGCCAGTCGCGCAACAGCGCCGGCGCCTTGTCGCGCCGGTGCAGGAGCATGCCGCCGAGGACGATCGGGCCCAGCTCGTGCAAGCGGTATTCGAAGCTCGTCACGACGCCGAAGTTGCCGCCGCCGCCGCGCAGGCCCCAGAAGAGCTCGTCGTTCTCGGTCTCGCTCGCATGGACGACCTCGCCGGAGGCCGTCACCACGTCCGCCGAGACGAGGTTGTCGAGCGTCCAGCCGAACTTGCGCTCGAGCCAGCCGCTGCCGCTACCCAGCGTCAGGCCGCCGAGCCCGGTGGTGGTGATGCGCCCGCCCGTGGTGGCGAGGCCGAAGGCCTGCGTCTCGCGATCGAACTTGCCCCACGTGGTCCCGCCCTCGGCGCGGGCGGTCCGCGTCTGCGGATCGACCCGGACGCCGTTCATGTCGCGCAGGTCGATCACCACGCCCCCATCCGTCGACGCATAGCCGGGCACGCTGTGGCCGCCGCCTCGCACCGCGATCTCGAGGTCGTGGTCGCGGGCGAAGGCGATGGCAGCAGTGACGTCCGCCACGCCGTTGCAGCGGGCGATCAGCGCAGGGCGGTGGTCGTACATCCCGTTGAAGATCGCGCGCGCCGAGTCGTAGCTCGCGTCGGCCTCGCGCACGATCACCCCGCCGAAGCCGCCGGCCAGCGCCTGCACCGCCCCCTCCTCGACCAGCACCTGTGTCTGCTGCATGTCGCCCCCTTACACTCGACAGCTTCCAGCGGACTCTATGTGAGGAGGGCCATGGCGGCAGTCAAGATCATCGAGTTGATCGGAACCTCGACCAAGGGCTCCGACGACGCGGTCCAGCAGGCGCTCGCCGAGGCCCGCACCTCGCTGCGCAAAATCAAGGCAGTGGACGTCGTCTCGACGGGGTTGCGGGGTGAGAATCTCGACGAGTGGCGCGCCCACGTGCGCGTCGCTTTCCTGGTCGAACGCGTGGATGGGTGATTCCGAATCCGCGTGCCCAGCGGGTCCCTTCCCGGCTTCAGGAGTGCTCCCCGGCGGCCGACAAACACCATCACGAAGCCAAATAGCCTAAATCCAGTCGGGATTGTGTTATTTTGTCGTCTTCGTAGGGAATGCTCCGCTTAACCTCGAAAGGACCTGTTGATGCCCACAGCCACCAAGAACTGGACAGCCGAGGAGCTGGAGCAGGTCGCTGCCGAGCTCGAGCCCCAGGGACCTGAGGCCACGCTGCGATGGATGGTCGACCAGTTCCACCCCAGCCTCTATGTCGCGTGCTCGTTCCAGCAGGAGGAGTCGGTGCTGCTCGACATGCTGCACCGGATCGAGCCCGACATCCGCATCTTCTACCTGGACACAGACGTCCTCTTCCAGGAAACGTACGAAACGATGGACCGCTTCGTGGAACGGTACGGCTTCAACTTCGAGCGGTATCACAACCTCACGCTCGAGGAGCAGGCGAAGCTGCACGGCGACGAGCTGTGGGCGCGAGACCCGAACCAGTGCTGCGCGATCCGCAAGGTGGAGCCGCTGAAGCGCGCGCTCGGGTCCGTGGACGCGTGGGTCACGGGTATCCGCCGTGACCAGGCCCCGACCCGGGCCAACTCACGCAAGGTCGAGCTGGACGACAAGTTCGGCCTGATCAAGGCGAACCCGCTGGCGGACTGGTCGCTGAAGGACGTGTGGGCGTACATCCACGAGCACGACGTCCCGTACAACCCGCTCCACGACCAGAACTACCCGTCGATCGGTTGCACCCACTGCACCCGTCAGGTGATGCCCGGTGAGGACCCTCGCGCGGGCCGCTGGGCGGGCCAGGACAAGGTGGAGTGTGGTCTGCACCCCGCCGAGTCCAAGTAACGGGCCCGGCCGCGTGAATCTCCCCGCATGATCGCCCCGCACGGCGGCGAGCTAGTCGATCTGCTCGCGCGCGCCGAGAAGCGCGACGTGCTGATCGACGAAGCGGGCGCGCTCGCCTCGATCGACCTCAGCCCGCGGCAGGCGGCCGACCTCGAGTTGCTGGCCATCGGGGGCTTCAGCCCGCTGCGCGGGTTTCAGGGCTCCGACGACTGGCGACGTGTCGTGGACGAGATGCGGCTCGCCGACGGGCTCCCCTGGAGCATCCCCGTGACGCTCGCGACCGCCGCCGACGCCGCGGAGGGCGATCGGCTCGCGCTGCACGGTGCGGGCGGCCGCCTGCTTGGAGTGATCGACGTCGAGGAGGTGTTCGAGCGCGACCTCGAGCGCGAGGCGCGCCACGTGTACCGCACGACCGACCAGGAGCATCCAGGAGTGGCGGCGATCTACGCCGAGGGCACCCGCTGCGTCGCCGGCCCGGTGCGCGCGACCGACCTTCCCGAGCACCCGCAGGCGTTCCAGCAATACCTCCTGCCCCCGGCAGCCGCCCGGGCGGCCTTCGGCGAGCATGGCTGGAAGACCGTCGTCGGCTTTCAGACCCGCAACCCGATCCACAGGGCGCACGAGTACATCACCAAGGCGGCGCTCGAGTCGGTGGACGGCCTCTTCATCCACCCGCTGGTCGGCGAGACGAAGTCCGACGACATCCCCGCCGACGTGCGGATGCGCTGCTACGAGACTCTCCTCCAGCACTACTACGTCGCCGACCATGTGATGCTCGCGGTCAATCCCGCCGCGATGCGCTACGCGGGTCCCCGCGAGGCGATCTTCCACGCCCTGGTCCGCAAGAACTACGGCTGCACCCACTTCATCGTGGGCCGCGACCACGCCGGCGTGGGCGACTACTACGGCACCTACGACGCACAGGAGATCTTCGGGGAGTTCGAGCCGGACGAGCTCGGCATCGAGCCGATGATGTTCGAGCACTCCTTCTACTGCAAGCTGACCAAGGGCATGGCGACCAGCAAGACGAGCCCTGCCGGCCCGGACGACAGGGTGTTCCTGTCGGGCACCAAGGTGCGCGAGATGTTGCGCGCCGGCGAGCGTCCTCCGGAGGAGTTCACCCGGCCCGAGGTCGCGGACATCCTCATCGAGGCGGAGCAGCAGGCCTCAGGGCAGCGCGCCCAGGCCTGACGGCCGGCGCGTCGAGGGGACCGGATGGATCCGCTCCTGATCCCATTCGGCTTCGGCGTCGGCTTCCTGGTGGGATTGACGGGCATGGGCGGCGGCTCGCTGATGACGCCCCTGCTGATCCTCGTGTTCGGAACCGCCCCCGTGACCGCCGTGGGGTCGGACATCACATACGCCGCTGTCACCAAGAGCGTCGGCGGCTGGCGGCATCTGCGCCTGGGGACGGTGAACCTGGGGCTGTCCTCCTGGCTCGCCGTGGGGAGCGTGCCCTCCGCGATCGCGGGCGTCTGGGTGATCGAGTGGCTTCACGACCGCTACGGCAACGACCTGGACGACATCGTCCTCACGATGCTGGCGATCGCGCTGATCGTGGTGGGCGCGATCGTCCTGGGCCGCGCCCTGTTCGCCAACGGGCACCACCTGCGCGAGCGGGAGCGGTTCACGCTGACCCGCCGGCACAAGATCGCCGCAATCGCGATCGGGGCGTCGACCGGCTTCGTCATCGGCCTCACCTCCGCCGGATCGGGCACGCTGATCGCGGTCTTCCTGATCGCCTATTTCCGTCTCGTGCCGAGGACCGTGGTCGGAACCGACGTCTTCCATGCTGCGGTCCTGCTGGCGGCGGCCTCGATCGCCCACATCGTCGCCGGGAACGTCGACTTCGGCCTGGTCGGGGCGATCCTGATCGGTTCCGTGCCGGGTGTGTGGGTCGGCAGCCACCTGATCATGCGGTTGCCGACCGGTGTTCTGAGAACGGCGCTCGGGGTCGTGATGATCGCCGCCTCGCTTGCGTTGTTCGACAAGGCCGGGGTCGATCTGGTGCTCACCCTCGCGATCGTCCTGCCGGTCGCGATCCTGGCATTGGCCGGTGCACGCGCCCTGGGCTCACGCGCGTCGCGAACAACACCCGGGTCCGCACCGGTCGAGCCCTGAGCAACACCGCCGGCGCGTTGCTTTCCGTCCGGCACCACCCGTCAGCGGTGTTGTTCTCCGCTTCGCAAAGCCAAAGCAACGCCTGCGTGCTGCGGCCGGCGGGTCGCCGGGTCAGCTGAGGGCGTCGGCGAGGCGCTCGAGGGTCTTCGGGCTCGGAGAGTGGTCCCCGCCCTCGATCCGCGAGATGACCGTATGGCTGATCCCCGCCCGCTTGCCCAGCTCGCGCTGGGATAGACCCATCGCCTCACGCCGCGACGCGACCAGCTTCGCGATCGCGGGGGCGAAGTTCGCCGCTCCGGCGGGTTCCGGCGCGGTCGTGTCGCCGTTCTGCACCGGGACCACGGCGGTATCGGCATCTTCCGATGCGTGCGGAGCGGCCCCGTTGAGGGTGGGATCGGGAGCTTTCCGCGTGCGCGCCGGCGGCGCGCCGATGCGCAGCGCGTAGGTGCCGAGGATCGCGCGCTGCAGCAGCGCAGCCGCGAGCCACGCGACGAGCGCGACGAGGCCCAGGCGCAGCAGCACGGTGCCGCTCTTGCCAAGCAACCGCTCCGCGAACGACGACGAGCTCTCCGTCGTCGTGGTCGTCGTGCGGCTGACCCTCGGGCGAGCAGACTTGCCGCGGATCGCGGGCAACCGCTTCTGCGCCTTCTGCGTCGTTGTACCGACCACGAACGGGTCGGCGCGGTACACGTCGTCCCAGTGGTCGAGAGCGGGCTTGATCACGACCAATCCACCGACGCCGAGAATTGCGACGGCGAGGAACGCCGCGGCCCAATCTGCGATTCCCCTTCTCATCGTCATGAACGATTCCAGGGGAAACGCAAACCTCAAGGGTGCGGCGCGGGAGTGCACAGGTGGTTGCGTTCGTGCAATCCGGGTTGCAGTTTCCACGAGCAGGTTGCGCGCGGCAGAAACGCGCGGCTACGTTCCGCAGCGAGGCTCTGGGTCCTCAGCACGGACGTCCTCGCCATAGAGCAATGCACGAAGAGGTGGAGGGTCCTCACGTGTCGGTTTCTTCTCACGATCCAGAGCTTGCAGTCCGCGCAGGGAATGACGACTGCGCCTAAGTTGATTCGCGGGTTCCTCGTCGCGGCCGTGTGCATCGCGGCGTTCGCTGCGTGGACGCCGGGCGCGCTCGGCCAGGTGGTCGAGCCGGGCGCCACGAGTGACGTCGCCGTCGGCCAGCCGGCGCAGCCTCCCCCGGACCCGCCGGCCGAGCCGGCGCCTCTTCCGGAGTCCGGGCCATCGGTGACGCCATCGCCGGACCCGCTCCCACCGCCGCCTCCCCCGGACCCGCCGGTCGACGAGGTCATACCGGCGCCGGAGACGATTCCCGTCGAGCCGGTCATCGACCGCCCGTCCGTCGAGCGCGAGCAAGATCCGGTCGTTCGCTCTGACACCCCCCGTGAGACCGCGCCGGCGACAGGTCCGGTCACCACGACGGCCGCGACCCCGACTGACGACGTCTATGCGGCGCCTGCGCAGCTGCCGCCCGCCGAGGCGGGCCAGGACTGGGCTTGGACGGAGAAGGGCGACGCTTTCGTGTTCGGATCGGGCGGATCGGGCGGCGACGACGCGACCGCGGTCCTCGCGAGCCTGTCCCGCTTCGGCTCGATCGCGACGGCGGCGGCCCGAGCTCCCGGCCTGGCGCACCAGCGTGCGGCTCGGCGGGACGCGCAGGGCAACAGGAGCGGCACAGAGCTCGTGTTGGTCGACAGCCCCGGCAACGCGATGCTCCTCTTCAACCTGTTCGGCGGCGGGGGAGGTGGAGGGGCCGCGCTGGTGATACTGACCGCGCTCGGCCTCCTGACCGTGTTCCGCATGCTGCCGCCGGACTGGCACACGACTTTCCGCAACTCGACGGCCGTCTGGAGGCCGTCGGCATACGTCCCCCCGATCGAGAGACCCGGCTAGCCGCTCCGGCGCGCCAAAAGGGCCACGCCGGGGGCTTGTCACCCGGCGATCAAAATCGATTGGAGGAACACACGTTGAGACGCAAGCTAGCGCTCGCCGTGAGCATCCTCGCCCTTGCCATAGCTGGCAGCCCGGCCGTTTCGTACGGCCAGGATGCAGGCGCCGGTGACACAGCCACTCAGACGCAGACTGGCACCGACACCAACAGCAACACGCAAACGGCGACGGACACGGCGACAACAACACAGAGCAACACCACCGGAGCAGAAGGCTCCACCAGCGGAGACCGTTCCAACAACGGCGAGGCCGAGCAGGCCAACGAGGCCGAGACGGAGGCCGCAGCGGAGAACGGCAACGAGACGGAGCAGGGACAGGAGCAGGAGCAGTCCGCAGGCAGCGGCGACACCGAGGGCGCAGGCTCCGGTGACGACGTGACCCAGGACCAGACCGGCTCGAACACCAACACCAACAGCCAGACCTCGACAGGAACGGCTGACACGACCCAGACCAACGACAACACCAGCGGCTCGGGCACCACGGAGGGCGGCAGCGACCGTTCGAACAACGGTGACGTCGAGCAGAGCAACGACGCCGACACCTCGGCCGAGGCCGAGAACGGCAACGAGACCGAGCAGTCGAACGAGCAGGAGCAGTCCGCGGGCGGTGGCGACACCGAGGGCGCAGGCGCCGGTGACGACGTGACCCAGGACCAGACCGGCTCCAACACCAACGGGTCGACCCAGACATCGACCTCGACGGGCACGACCGACCAGACCAACACCAACGGGTCGGGCTCGGGCAGCACCGGCGACCGTTCCGAGAACGGTGACGTCGAGCAGACCAACGAGGCCGACACCTCCGCCGAGGCGGAGAACGGCAACGAGACGGAGCAGTCGAACGAGCAGGAGCAGTCCGCCGGCGGTGGCGACACCGAGGGCGCGGGTGCTGGGGACGACGTCACCCAGACCCAGACCGGTTCGAACAGCAACGAGTCGAGCCAGACCTCGACCTCGACCGGCACCACGACCCAGGACAACACCAACACCGGGTCGGGGAGCGACGGTGACCGTTCGAACAACGGCGACGCCGAGCAGAGCAACGACGCCGACACCTCGGCCGAGGCCGAGAACGGCAACGAGACCGAGCAGTCGAACGAGCAGGAGCAGTCCGCCGGCGGTGGCGACACCGAGGGCAATGGCGCCGGAGACGACGTCATCCAGGACCAGACCGGCTCGAACACCAACAGCAACAGCCAGACATCGGACTCGACGGGGACGACCGACCAGACCAACACCAACGGTGGTGAGGGCGGCGGCGGCTCCGGTGACCGTTCGAACAACGGCGATGTCGAGCAGAGCAACGAGGCCGACACCGAGGCCTCTGCCGAGAACGGCAACGAGACCGAGCAGTCGAACGAGCAGGAGCAGTCCGCGGGCGGTGGCGACACCGAGGGCGCGGGTGCAGGCGACATCGTCGACCAGAGCCAGTCGGGCACCAACACCAACAGCAACAGCCAGACCTCGACGTCGACGGCCACCACCACACAGAGCAACGACAACGGCGGCACCGGTGGGGGCACGATCGACTGCGACCGTTGCTTCAACGGCGACGTCGAGCAGTCCAACGAGGCCGACACCTCGGCCGAGTCGGAGAACGGCAACGAGACGGAGCAGGGCAACGAGCAGTCCCAGTCCGCCGGCGGTGGCGACACCGAGGGCGCGGGCTCCGGGGACGACGTGACCCAGACGCAGTCAGGCTCGAACACCAACAGCAACAGCCAGACGAGCAGCTCCACTGCCACCACGACGCAGAGCAACAGCTACATCCCGCCGGGCGTAACGATCATCTGCCGGCGGTGCTTCAACGGCGACGTCACGCAGAGCAACGAGGCGTCGACGTCGGCGAAGTCGAGCAACAAGAACACGACCGAGCAGTCGAACGACCAGGACCAGTCGGCCGGTCAGGCCGAGGAAGAGCACGGCCACGAGGGCAACGGCAACGGGCACAGCTCCGAGCCGCCCGTGGTGACCATGATCGTGGTCAACCACTACATCACCTCGCCGGCACCGGTCGCGAAGTCCAGCACCAGCGCACCGAAGAAGAGCGCGAAGTGCAAGTGCGCCAAGAAGACCAAGAAGACCAAGAAGTCCCGGAAGGCCAAGAAGCGGACCAAGGTCAAGGGCCTCGTCAAGTGCGTTCGGAAGAACTGCTAGGGGCGATCGATGACAAATGACCAATCCGAGGGAAGAAAACCCGAGGCGGTGATGTCTATCGACTGAGGGACGAGCGCTAGGCCGTGCGGACGCACGAATGCAGCTCCAGCGGCCCGGCGACGGATGGGAGGCGCCTCTACCCAGAGAGTGCGCCTCGGCACCGGGGCCCGCCTGTCGGCGGGCCCCAGCCGCGTTCTGAGCGGCTCGCGAGCGCCCCGGAGGGCGCAGATGCCGCCGGTATAGTCCGGCGCCGATGTTCTCCAAGGTGCTCGTGGCAAACAGGGGCGAGATCGCCGTCCGCGTGATCCGCGCGCTCGAGGAGATGGGCATCGCCTCGATCGCCGTCTACTCGGAGGTCGATCGCGAGGCGCCGCATGTCGAGATGGCGGGCGAGGCCTTCCTGCTCGGGCCGGGGCCCGCAACCGAGAGCTACCTGAAGGTGGACAAGATCCTCGAGGTCGCCGCCCAGGCGGGCGCCGAGGCGATCCACCCCGGATACGGGTTCCTGGCGGAAAACGCCGCTTTCGCCCACGCTTGCAAGAAGGCCAAGATCGTGTTCATCGGCCCGCCGCCGAAGGCGATCGAGGCGATGGGCTCCAAGACCAAGGCCCGCGAGCTGATGAAGGCCGCCGGCGTGCCGATCGTCCCCGGCACCACGGAGCCTGTCACCGCGCTCGCCGACGCGAAGAAGATCGCCAAGGAGATCGGCTACCCGGTGGCCGCCAAGGCCGCAGGGGGTGGAGGCGGCAAGGGCTTCCGCGTGGCCATGGCCGCGGACGAGCTGGAAGAAGCGCTCGAGGGCGCCGCCCGCGAGGGCGAGAAGTTCTTCTCCGATCCGACGGTCTATCTGGAGCGCTACCTCGAGGACCCCCGGCACGTGGAGGTGCAGGTGCTCGCCGACTCCAAGGGCACCGTGGTGCACCTGGGCGAGCGCGACTGCTCGGTGCAGCGGCGCCACCAGAAGCTGGTCGAGGAGACACCCGCGCCCGGAGTCGACCAGGAGTTTCGCGAGCGGATCGGCAAGATCGCGACCGATGCCGCGAGCGCGATCGGCTACCGGTCCGCCGGCACCATCGAGGGCCTGCTGGCCCGCGACGCCGATGGCGACCTCGAGTACTTCTTTCTCGAGATGAACACGCGCGTCCAGGTGGAGCACACGGTCACCGAGATGGCGACCGGCATCGACATCGTGCGGGAGCAGATCCGCATCGCGGCCGGCGAGCCGCTGTCATTCGCGCAGGAGGACGTGCAGCTGCGCGGGTGCTCGATCGAGTGCCGCATCAACGCGGAGGCCGCCCACAAGAAATTTGCTCCCGCCCCGGGGCGGATCACCACCTACGACGAGCCCGGGGGACCGGGCGTCCGGGTGGACTCGGGAGTCAGGCCGGGGTCGGAGGTCTCACCCATGTACGACCCGATGGTGGCAAAGCTGATCGTGTGGGACACCGACCGTGAGGCGGCGACCGCGCGCATGCTGCGGGCCCTCGGCGAATTCGAGATCGGCGGCCTCACGACCCTGATCCCGTTCCACAAGGCGCTGCTGTCCTCGAAGCAGTGGCGCAACGCGGAGACCTGCCGCGATCTGGTGGAGGATCCCAAGTGGCTGAAGTCGCTCGCCCCCGACGAGCCGGCCGCCGCCCCGGCGGCGGACGACGAAGACGAGCAGGTCGAGCGCGACTACACGGTCGAGGTCGACAGCCGCCGGTTCAACGTGAAGGTGATCGGGTCGCCTCCGGCGGGCGGCGTGGTTGCCGCCGGCGCGAACTCGACCGGCGCCCGCCCGACACCGCGGCGCGAGCGCTCGGGAGGCGCTGCGGACGGCGCGGGCAGCGGAGCGCTCGTCTCGCCACTGCAGGGCACGGTCCTGCGCGTGAACGTCAAGCAGGGCGATGAGGTCGAGGCCGGCGCCGTCGTGTGCGTGATCGAGGCGATGAAGATGGAGAACGAGATCACGGCGACGGTGGCGGGGAAAGTGACGGAGCTGAACGTGAAGGAAGGCGCTTCGGTGAGCGCCGGGGACCCGCTCGCGAAGATCGCCTAGTTCGTCCCGTCGCCTACCCGGAATTTCCGGATAAGGAAATTCCGGTGATGTTCTAGGCTGCGCCCAGCAGCTTCACGGCGGAGCGCAGGTCCTTCACGATCTCGGCCGGCTTGCCCTTCACTCCCTGCGGCCAGCCTTCCTTCTTCTTGTCGATCCAGATCACCGGGATCTTCAGCTTCACGCACGGGATCACGTCGGTCTCGAGGCCGGTCGCGATGTGGATCGACTTCGTGCGGGCCCCGAGGCGGCGCTTGGCTTCCCTGAAGTGGGCCGGGTCGGGCTTGTACGAACGGACCTGCTGCGCGGTCACCACCAGGTCGAAGTCGGTGCGCAGGTGGCGCCGGGTGGCGCCCAAGAGCTTGTCGTCGATATTCGAGATCAGCCCGATCCCGGTCACCCCGCTCGAATCGGGCTTGTGGTACTTCTTCCGCAGCCGGTCGAGCAGCGCGTTGCTGTCCCGGAACGGCGTCCACGACGGCACGCTGTTGGGGAGAAAGCTCGAGCGCACCGGCTCCAGCTCCCATCCCAGATCCTCCGCCACGGCAATCGCGGTCCGCCGCAGGACCTCGGCGTACAGCTCGTAGGACCCCGACATGATCTCCCGCTGCTTCTCGATGAAGAGCGAGATCAGGGTGTTCTTGTCGATCGTGAAGCCGTCTCGCTCGGCCTCCTTCTGGAAGGCCTTGTAGATGCCCGCCTCCCAGTCGATCAGGGTCCCGTAGACCTCGAGGCTGACGAAATCGATGGTCTTGGGTAGCGGCAAAGGGTTCGGCTCAGGGTTTTGTTGATAGCTTCCCCGCGCGGCGGCGCCGAGCGGCGGGCGGCCGGAACGATACATGGACCTGCTCGAGTACCAAGGCAAGCAGCTGTTTGCCACGCATGGCGTGCCCGTCCCCGAGGGACGCGTGGCCGTGACCCCGCAGGAGGCCCGGGAGGCGGCCGAAGCGCTCGGCTTTCCCGTGGTGGTGAAGGCTCAGGTCCAGATCGGGGGCCGTGGCAAGGCCGGTGGCATCAAGGTCGCCAAGGATGCCGCCGAAGCAGAGGCGCACGCCGAGGCGATCCTCGGGATGGACATCCGCGGCCTCACCGTGCACGAGGTCTGGGTCGAGCCGGCCTCGGACATCGCCGCCGAGTACTACGCCGCGGTGGTGTTCGACCGCAGCGCGAAGAACATCCTCCTGATGCTGTCTGCAGCCGGGGGGATGGACATCGAGGAGGTCGCCGAGGATCAGATCGCTCGCGTCCACGTCAATCCCCTGGTCGGGTTCGCCCCCGAGGACGGGCAGCGGCTCACCTCCGGAAGCGGCATCGACGACGACGTCGCCGACCAGGTCGTCGCGATGATGGGCAAGCTCTACGACGCGTTCGTCGCGCTCGACGCGATGCTGGTCGAGGTCAACCCGCTGATCGTGACCGGGGACCGCAATGTGTTGGCGCTCGACGCCAAGGTGTCGATCGACGACAACGCGCTGTTTCGCCAGCCCGATGTCGCCGAGATGCGTGACCCCTCCGCGGAGGACCCGCAGGAGCAGATGGCCAAGGAGCGCGGCATCACCTACGTGAAGCTGGACGGTGAGGTTGGGATCCTCGGCAACGGCGCGGGTCTCGTGATGTCAACGCTCGACGTGGTCGCCCAGGAGGGTGGCCGGCCGGCGAACTTCCTCGACGTGGGCGGCGGCGCGAAGGCCGAGGAGATCGTGCAGGCCCTCGAGGTGCTGCTGTCGGACAAGAAGGTGCGCGCGGTGCTGTTCAACATCTTCGGAGGCATCACGCGTTGCGACGAGGTCGCGAACGGGATCCTCCAGGCGCTCGATCAGATCGACGTCTCGGTGCCGATCGTCGTGCGCCTCGACGGCACCAACGACGAGGAGGGCCGGCGCATCCTCGCCCAGGCCGATGCGCCGCAGCTGCATCCGGCTAAGACCATGATCGAGGCGGCGCAGTTGGTCGTGGAGCTGGCTAAGGACGAGTCGGCAGTCGGTAGTCGGCAGGCTGGGGGCTGAGATGGCGATCCTCGTCGACAAGGACACCAAGCTCCTGGTCCAGGGATTGACCGGCCGGGAGGGCTCGTTTCACGGGTTGCGCAACCGCGAGTACGGGACCGACCTCGTCGCGGGCGTGACCCCTGGCAAGGCCGGACAGGACGTCGAGGGCGTCCCGATCTTCGACACCGTCGAAGCGGCCGTCGCGGAGACCGGTGCGAACACGGCGATGGTGTTCGTCCCGCCCCGGTTCGCGGCCGCCGCGATCACCGAGTCCGCCGACGCGGGCGTCGGGACGATCATCTGCATCACCGAGGGCATCCCCGCCCAGGACATGCTGCGCGTCTACAACTACCTGCAGGGCACCGAGTCACGCCTGATCGGCCCCAACTGCCCCGGCGTGCTCTCGCCGGGCAAGGCCAACGTGGGGATCATCCCGGCACACTTCTTCTCCGAGGGCTCCGTCGGGCTCCTTTCGCGCTCGGGGACGCTCACCTACCAGATCGGCAACGAGCTGGTCCAGCTGGGAGTCGGCAACTCATCGATCGTCGGCATCGGCGGCGATCCCGTGATCGGCAGCTCCTTCATAGACGTGATCGCGCTGTTCGAGCAGGACGACCAGACCGACCTGATCGTGATGGTGGGCGAGATCGGCGGCGACGAGGAGGAGCGCACCGCCGAGTACATCGACCAGCACGTCACCAAGCCCGTGATCGCCTACATAGCCGGCTTCACCGCCCCCGAGGGCAAGCGAATGGGCCACGCCGGAGCAATCATCTCCGGCTCATCCGGCACAGCCCAGGCCAAGGCCGAGGCGCTGGAGGCCAAGGGAGTGCCGGTAGGTCGCAATCCAACCGAGGTTGCGAAGCTGGCCGCAGAAAAGGTGCGCGGCTAACGCCAGGTCACAGGTCACAGGTCACAGGTCACAGGTGCAAGGGATAAGCCTCACACCTGACACCTGACACCTAATCCCTGCCACCTGCCACCTGCGACCTCTACCCTTACCTCCCATGCCTCCCCAAGCGATTTCCTTTGCTCGCGGTGCTCCCAGCCTCGACATCATGCCGGTCGAAGCGGTGCGTTCTTGCGCTGACCGGGTGCTCCAGCGCGACCCGGCGGGTGCGCTCTCGTACGGGGGCGGCGCGGGTTACGGGCCGCTGCGCGAATGGATCGCGGTCCGGCGCGGCGTGGATCCGGCCCAGGTGATGATCACCAACGGCTCCCTGGAGGGCGGCATCATGCTCTTCCGGCACACCGTCGCACCGGGAGAGCGGGCGATCGTCGAGGCACCGACGTACGACCGCACCCTGCTGGCGCTCCGTGAGATCGGGGCGGACGTGAGGCCGATCCCGCTCGAGGAC
>JBBRDT010000041.1:0-29368 GCA_038203635.1 Solirubrobacterales bacterium | reverse complement strand
CGCCCTGACCGGCGCCGCACCCGTCGCGCGCGAGGTGCTCGAGTTCTTCGACGCCTGCGACGTGCCGGTGCTGGAGGGTTACGGGCTGACCGAGACCTGCGCCGCAGCGACGCTCAACACGCCGTCCGCGGTGCGCCTCGGGACCGTCGGGCGCGCGCTCTCCGACGTCGAGATCGAGATCGCGGATGACGGGGAGATACTGATCGGCGGCCCGAACGTGTTCGCCGGCTACCACCACGACGAGGCGGCAACGCGGGAAACGCTTGCCGGGGGGTGGCTGCGCTCGGGGGACCTCGGCGCGCTGGACGACGACGGCTACCTCAGGATCACGGGCCGCAAGAAGGAGCTGATCATCACCTCGAGCGGCAAGAACATCTCCCCGTCGAACATTGAGACCGCGCTGCGCGAGCGGCCCTGGATCTCGCAGGCGGTCGTGTACGGCGACAACCGGCCCTACCTCGTCGCGCTGCTGACCCTCGACCCGGACGAGGTGCCGGCACTCGCCGGGCGCCTCGGCATATCGCCTGACCCGGCAGCGATGGCGCGCGACGGTGGCGTGCGCAACGTGCTGCAGGCCGAGGTCGACGAGGCCAACCGGCACTTTGCCCGGATCGAGCAGATCAAGCGCTTCGCCGTGCTCGACCGCGATCTCACCCTGGCTGCGGGCGAGCTCACGCCGACCCTGAAGGTCAAGCGCCCGGTCGTGTACGAGCGCTATCGCGAAACCTTCGACCGGCTCTATGAGTGAGGGCGCGGCGGAGGTCCCGCTGCGGGACGGCACGGCGGTTCTGGTGCGCCCGGTCGACGCGTCCGACAAGGAGGCGATCCGCTCACTCGGGTGACGCCGCCTGCGGCTCGGACTGCTTCTGCGGCGACAGCGAGGCCGCCGCGCCCGGGGTGAACCCGCTCAGCCCTGCCGGTGTGGGGGACGTCGCGAGGTCGAGCACCATCCGCTCGATCGTACGGCCTGGCCTCTCCGCTCCGCGTCGCGGCCGGCCGGGTCAACGACGGTGGCTGTTGCCACATTGCGATTGTCAAGATGCCGCCGGCAGATTGAATAGAACGGTGGAGGTACATCAGGTCCGCCACGGGACGACATCGCTACGACAGGGGATGGGTCGTCGGATCGAGTCCGACTCCGGGCTTCTCTGTATAGACCCGAATCGGTGGTGCGTCTCTGGCAGGCTGGCGAACACTGCCGTCGCGTCGAAGCTGAGCAACCTGATCGTCCGCTCCAGCTCAGGCACCGGATCGGCCTCCGCGCAATGCAATTACCGGCGAAACCCTGATCGGCGGCGGAGGCAGGGCCCTCAACGGCGTTTACGTCCCCCTCGGCTCGTCAGAGCCGCTCCCTGAGATTGGGACGAATAGATTCGTCGGCTGGAATGTGGCGAGTACAGATCCAGGCGCTTCGGTTGTCGCGAAGGTCATCTGCCTGGTTCCATAAAGGTGCGATGAACCTCCTTCTACGACGTTGGTAGAGTCGGCCGATGCCATCCGCGGCGAGAGTCGGCCGGCGCGCACCGGACTTCGAGCTTGAGGGCACCGACGGGCCGTTCAGGCTCGCCGAGCATCTGGGAGAGCGCGTTGTCCTGCTCTTCTATCCAGGAGACAACACGCCGGTCTGCACGAAACAGTTCTGCTCCTATGCGGAGCGGGTCGACGACATGCACGACCTGCAGGCGACGGTGATCGGGATCTCCTCGCAGGACATGGAGTCCCACCGGGAGTTCCAGGCGAAGCACTCGATCCCGGTGCCGCTGCTCGCGGACACCGATCGCTCGGTGGCGAAGGCATACGGGGTGAGCGCACCGCTGGTCGGTACCCGGCGGGCGGTGATCGTCATCGACGAGGAAGGCGTGATCCGCCATCGTCACGTTCACCGGCTGGGACTCGATTTTCAGACCGTGGACGACATCAGGGCCGTCCTCGCCGAGCTGCCACAACACGCTGGTCGATAATCAGGGCGCCGGCAGCGTCCAGCGCCACGTGCCGTTGTCCAGCTGCCCGCGGAGGTCGTCCTCGACCGGCGGTCGTTGCTCCTGGCTCTCGCAGCCAGTGGCACCGAAACAGCGGATCCGTACCGAATCGTCATGTGCGTCGATCCGCAGGAAGTTCTTGAAGAAGGGTGGCTCGTCGGTGTCGAGCCACTCCGAGAACGGGACGTGCAACCCCGCTCGCCCCCGGTTTGGAAGGCGCTCGAGGCGCTTGGCTGTCTTGCGTGTCGCCGGAGTGACCTGGACGTTTTGTGCGTCCGCGCGCGTCGCGGGTATCCCGTACTTGTCGCGAATGTACGCCGAAGCCTGGTGGGGTGAAATGAATTTGGCTCCCGCAAGCCGTCCCAGCAGCTTCTTCTCGTAGAGCTGGCTGTACCGGGAGAGCGAATCTCCGCGAATCGGATAGCAACGGAAGTCGGCCTCGCTGACATCGAGGTGCTGCTTGTCCATGTTCGGGATCGTGTGCGTCTCGTGCATGAACGCGCCTCCGCCGCCGGACACGAGGTAGAGCATCGTGCGCCCGTCCGGGAGCCTGACCGGGTAGCGCTGATAGTTGTGAATGTCCCCGCCGATTGCGGCGATGTAGTTGTGCTCAGGGGCAGTGACGATCTCGTTGACCGTCCCTCCGTTTTCGATGCTGGTGACGTGCCTCTCTCCGTCTACGTAGAGAGGCTTCCCCGTCAGGAGGATCTTGGGCTTTGGCCCCTGCGAGATCCGCTTGAGCCAGCGACCCTGGTCCTCGTCGAGGCAGTTCGTTATCCCGGTGTCGATCCCCACCAGCCTCACCGGGCCTGCGTCGATCGCGAAGTATGGGCCGGGCTGGCGCGCCTGCTGACTCGGGCGCGGGCGCAAACCTCGGCATTTGCGTATCAGATCATCGTCACCGCCGGGTGGCTTGCGCCACAGGAGCCCGCGCAGAAAGCCGCCCGGCTTCGGTGCAGACGTCGCATCGCAGAACCAGTGCATGAAGCCCGTGCAGTTGTCGTACCAATCGTGGTTGCCGGGGATTGCATAGATAGGGCCGTCGTATCCCTGGTAGGGCTTGAAGAATTTGTAGAGATACTCGTCGATCCCGCCGGCCGGATAGATGACGTCGCTGCAAATGAAAAGGAACGCGGTTTCGTCTGCTTGCGTCTGGAGCGGTGGAACGACAGCGAACTGGGATCCGTCCCCTTCGCCGGTGTCGCCCGTCAGCAGGAACGAGATCGACCCATCGGCTCGTGCCGGCACTTCGACGATGCGGTCCGGGTCTTCGGGACGGCGCTCGAGCCATTCCCGTCGCATCTTCCCGACGGGGTCGCCGAGCATGCGCGCGAGCCGGTCGTTCCGCGACTCCCATAGCGGAGCCACACTGACCCAGCCGAAGCTCTTTTGCTTCCCCGGCCGCAGCGGTTCCTGCTTCATCAGCTGCCGGTAGCTACCGGGGGCACACTCCCACCCGGCGCCGTAGAGGGAATCGCGCGAGGACTCGGTCGCTGTAGCCGGGGTCGTTTCGGGCATGGAGGGCTCCTCACCCGACCTTAAGACCCGCTGCGGTGAGGCGTCAAGATCATCGATGTCCCACTTGTCGCTCATGATCCGGCGTCTACCTGCGGTGTCATCGCGGGCTCCATCGTCGCTTGACTGGACGTGGAGACTCTCGCGCGATGCGGCGCGCCCTTCCACCGGGTTCTCGGCCGGCTTGGTGCCGATTTTTCGGCAGAAGGGACGAAGCCCGGCGCTCGCGCCGGGCTTCGTCCCTTCGGATCGGGGGTGCGGAAGGGTTAGATCTGGCTCGACGAGCTGGAGTCGCCGAAGCCCGTGCCCTGGTTCTGGCTCGAACCGGAGCCGGAGCTTCCGGAGTCGGGGGTGCCGTCGCCGTCTCGGTCACAGGGACGGCCGTCGTGGCCTCGCCCACCGGGACCACCGGGCCCGGCCTCCTGCACGTCCGTCGCCTCGAAGTCCTTGTTGACGAGGACGATGACCTCGGTCCCGTCGGACTTGCGCACGTGCGCCTCGTAGGCTGCGTCGCCAGCGTCGGTCTCGACTCGCAGGACCGTGCCGCCCGGGACCTTTGCCTTCGCGGCGGCGGCGACCTTATCGGCGGTGTCGCCAGTCAGCGGGGTCTCGCCCCGCGCCGGACCGCCGGGGGGCCGGGTGCCCTGTTGGCCGGTCGTGCCGCTGTCTGCCGCGGCGCTGCTGCTGCCGGCCGTCGCCGAGCCGCTCGAGGCGGCATTGGCGATCACCGCGCTGCCCACCGCGATCGCGAACACGGCGGCGATTGCCATCGTGAACTTCTGAGCTCTCTTGAGCACTTGTTGCCTCCTTCGTGGGTCGTGGGGATTTCTCGTCCGATGCTGGCGCCGCCGGCTGTGGTGGACCCGCGAGGAGCCTGAGAGTTGCCCGAGAGACGGGACTCAGGGTTTTCCTAGGAAACCTTCACGATTTGCTCAGGCCCCGCTGCTTCGATGGTCGCCATGCCAATCCCGCGATCGAGGTGAGCGATGATCCTCCGGCCCGACAAGCTGTGGACGGGTGACTGGCGTGACCAGTCCGAAGAGGCGCACCGAGCCGCCGCAAAGGGCAACGGGCATGTCGCGCAGCCAACGGTGGCTGCGGATCAGTCCCCGCCGTCGCCCGCAAGTAAGCCGCTGCGCGCGCGGGCACGCAACGTCCGGTTTGTCGTAGCGGCCGGCCTGGTCGTGCTGCTGATCGCAACAGGCTCGTTTGCGGCGGGGATGCTGACCGACGGGGGCGGGGACAAGAGCAGTGCCCTGCCGGCGGTGAGTGCGCCGCTGAAGCAGCGCGCCGGACAGACCCGTGCAGGGGCCGTGTATGCGAGCGCGAGCCCGGCCGTGGTGTCGATCAAGGCCGGCAACGCGACGGGCACGGGCTTCCTGCTCGACAGCGACGGGCGGATCGTGACGAACTTCCACGTGGTGGAAGGCAACGATCGCGTCGAGGTGCGGTTCGGATCCGACGGCAACTCGATCGACGCGGAGGTGCGCGGCACCGACGCCTCGAGCGACCTCGCTTTGGTGCAGATCGACTCCGGCGCGATACCGGCGGGCGTCAAGCCGCTGCGACTCGCCGACTCCCGCGACGTGCGGGTCGGTGACACGGCGATCGCCATCGGCAATCCCTTCGGCCTCGATCGCACCGCGACCGAGGGCATCGTCTCGGCGGTCGGCCGCGAGATCCAGGCACCGAACGGGTTCTCCATCGATTCCGTGATCCAGACCGACGCGCCCATCAACCCCGGCAACTCGGGCGGCCCGTTGCTCGACGACGCCGGTCGGGTGATCGGCGTTAACTCGCAGATCGAGACGGGCGGCGCATCCGGGAACGTCGGCATCGGCTTCGCGGTCCCGTCGAACATCGTGCGCCAGGTCGTTCCCTCCCTGATCCGCGGCGAGCAGATCAAGCGCGCGTACCTCGGCGTGGAGACCTCGCCTGCGACCAGCTCCAACCAGTCCGGTGCGCAGGTGCAGGGCACCGTGCCGGGCGGCCCGGGCGATCGCGCGGGCCTGCGCCAGGGCGACGTCATCACACGCGTTGACGGCGAGGCGGTCGCGGAGCCGTCGGACATCGCGCAGGCCATCGCGGACGATGGGCCGGGCAAGGAGGTGGTGGTCGAGATCACGCGCGGCGGGTCGAGCATGACTCTGCACGCGACCCTCGGTACACGTCCGGGTTCCACCGGGCCATGAGCTTCGCCGCCCCCCTCGTCCTGCTCGCGTTGCTCGGGCTTCCCGTGCTCGCCGTGCTGTACGGGCTCGAGCAGCGGCGACGGCGCGCGGCCGCCGCGGCGTTCGCGACACCGGCGCTGCAACCGTCCGTAGTCCCGCGCCGTCCCGGGTGGCGGCGACACGCGCCGATGGCGGTCGCGGCGCTTGCACTGGCCCTGCTGGTGGTCGCGGCCGCGAAACCGCAGCGCACCGTCGCCGTCCCGGTCGAGCGCGCGGCGGTGATGCTCGCCAGCGACGTGTCCGGCTCGATGACCGCGACGGACATCGAGCCCAGCCGGCTCGTTGCCGCCAAGCGTGCGGCGGCAAGGTTCGTGGACGAGGTGCCCGCGCGGGTGAACGTGGGCGTGCTCGCCTTCAACAGCACCCCGCGTGTGCTGCAGAGTCCCACCCGCGACCGCGCTGCCGCCAAGGCTGCGATCGCCGGGATGCAGCCAAGCGGTGGCACGGCCACCGGAGAGGCGATCGCAACGGCCACGTCCGCTCTGCGACCGGCGACGACCTCCCGGCGCCGCAGCCCCGCCGCGATCCTGCTGCTGTCGGACGGCAAGTCCACGAGCGGCCGCGATCCCGTGGCCGCCGCACGCGCGGCCGCGAGGCTGAAGGTCCCCGTCTACACGGTCGTCCTCGGTACGGACGAGGGCACGATCACCGTCCCACGGGCCGCGGGCGGCACGGCCACGCGCAAGGTCCCCCCGGACCAGGAATCGCTGGCGCAGATCGCCCGGGCGTCTGGCGGCAAGGCCTACACGGCGCAGACCGCTAAAGGCCTGAAGGAGATCTACGAGTCCCTCGGCTCACAGCTTGGCCACGAGAAGAAGAAGCGTGAGGTGACGTCCGCCGTGACGGGCGGCGGCCTCTTCCTGATGCTTGTCGGCGTCGCGATGTCGCTGCGCTGGTTCGGCCGTCTGATCTAAATCGAAAAGGAGAACGACATGGACCTGCCCTACGAGGAAACGACCGCTCTGCGCGAAGAGGCGAGAGCCGCGCTCGAGGACGCCTTGCACGAGGTCAAGCGCGTGATAGTCGGACAGGACGGAATGCTCGAACGCCTCGTGGTCGCGCTGCTGGCCGGCGGTCACGTCCTGCTCGAAGGTGTTCCCGGCCTCGCAAAGACCCTCACCGTCAAGACGCTCGCCGAGGTCCTCGGCGGCAGCTTCCGCCGAATTCAGTTCACGCCCGACCTGGTTCCGGCAGATCTCGTGGGAACGCGGATCTACCGGCCGAACACGGGCACGTTCGACGTCGAGCTGGGGCCGGTGTTCGGCAACTTCCTGCTGGCCGACGAGATCAACCGCGCCCCCGCGAAGGTGCAGTCGGCGCTGCTCGAGGTCATGCAGGAGCATCAGGTGACGATCGGAGGTCAGACGTTCCCAGTCCCGGCGCCGTTCCTCGTGATGGCGACGCAGAACCCGATCGAGGCCGAGGGCACCTACCCCTTGCCCGAGGCGCAGGTCGATCGCTTCCTGATGAAGATCCTCGTCGACTACCCGAGTCGCGGGGAGGAGGCAGCCGTCGTGGGCCGTTCCCTGGCCGAGGCGGCGGACGTCCGCGAATGCCTCCCCCTCGACAAGATCGACCGCTACGCGGCCGTCGCGCGCACCGTGTTCGTCGACCGCGAGGTGATCGGCTATGCCGTCGCGCTGGCGGATGCCACTCGCCGGCCGGCGGAATACGGATTGCCCGAAGCTGGGCGGCTGATCGAGTACGGCGCCAGCCCGCGCGGACCCATCGGGCTTGTGCAGGCCGCCCGGGTGCTCGCGCTCCTGCGCGGTCGCGGCCACGTGTCGGCGGCGGACGTGCGCGACCTGGCCGCCGACGTGCTGCGTCACCGCATCGTGCTGTCCTATGACGCGCTGGCCGAGGACGTGACCGCGGACGACATGATCGAACGCGTCCTCGCGGTCGTCCCCGAGCCCTCAGCCGATCACATGAGCCTCAGGAGTGCTGCGTGACGCAGCCCTCGCTGTCCATCCCCGCCGCGCGCCAGGGCCCGGGCTCGATGCCCGACCAGGTGGTCGACGCGCTCGACCTCGTGGTCGGGCGGCGGACCGCGGGTGTGCTGCCCGGCGACCGCCGGGCGGCCGGCCTGGGCGCAGGAACCGAGCTGGCGCAGCTTCGTCCCTACGAGCCCGGCGACGACGTGCGGCACCTCGATCCGTCCGCGAGCGCGCGCACGGGTGAGCCCCACGTGCGCGTGCACGTTCCCGAGCGCACTCTCACCACCTGGATCGTGCTCGACGTGTCGCCGTCGATGGCGTTCGGCACGGCCAACCGGCTGAAGTCCGATGTCGCCGAGGGCGTCGCGCTCGTCGTCGCCCGCCTGGCGGTGCGCAGGACCGGACGCGTGGCGCTGATGACGTTCGGTGGCGGCAAGCGACACGTGCTTCCGCCGCGCGGGTCGCGGCGCGGGATGACGGCGATCCGGTCCGCGCTGAACGGCGGGATCGCAAACGATGGATCGCACGAGCCGAACGCTCTCGCGGACGCGCTTGTCCACCTGCGCAAGATCGCGACCCAGCCCGGGCTCGTCGCGCTCGTCTCGGACCTGCGCGATCAGCACGGCTGGCCGCGGGCGCTGGGTGCGCTGCGTGCGCGTCACTCGGTCGTGGCGGTCGAAGCACGCGATCCGCGCGAGGTTGCGCTCCCCGCCGTCGGTCACCTCACGCTGGTCGATCCGGAGACCGGCGAGAGCCTCGAGGTCGATACCTCCAACCCTGCACTTCGGCAGGAGTTCGCGCGCGTGGAGGCGCAGGAGCGCGCGACGGTGGCGCAGGAGCTCCGCCGGCTCCAGGTCGAGCACGTCGTGCTGTCCACCCAAAACGACTGGCTCAAGGAACTGGGAAGGAGGCTGCGATGAGCTTTGCCGAGCCTGTCTACCTGCTGGCCCTGATCCTGGCGCCGCTTGCCGTCGCAGCACATCTGCTTGCCGCGCGGCGCAGGAAGCGACACGCGGTCCGCTTCACGGCGATGCCGGCGCTGAAGGTGGCGATCGGCGCTGCGCCCGCCTGGCGCCGCCACGTGCCCGCGCTGCTCGTGGTCGCCGCGGTCACCGCGCTCGCGATGGCACTCGCGAAGCCGCAGCGGACAGTGGCCGTCCCGCTCGAGCGTGCGTCGATCATGCTGGCGACCGACCACTCGCGGTCGATGCTCGCGACCGACGTGGAACCGGATCGCCTGCGTGCCGCACAGGGTGCGGCCCGCACCTTCCTCGACGAGTTGCCTGCTCGGATCCGCGTCGGCGTGGTCACCTTCTCGGACGAGCCCGACGTCGTGCACGCTCCCAGTGAGAACCACGACGCCGTGCGCGAGGTGATCTCGGCGCAGACGGCCGACGGGGCAACCGCCACGGGCGATGCGCTGCAGACCGCGGTCGACACGCTCACACAGGACCGCCGCAACGGCCGGCGTGCGCCGGCAGCGATCGTGCTGCTGTCGGACGGCAAGACGACGGTCGGCAGTGATCCGGTCTCCGTCGCGGAGGCCGCCCGCCGGCTGAAGATCCCGATCTACACGGTCAGCCTCGGAACGCGCACCGCGACAGTTCCGAGCCCGGGCTTCGGGCCCCCGCTCGCGGCGGCACCCGACCCGGAGACCCTCGCGCGGATCGCGGAGATCTCGGACGGCCGGGCATTCTCCGCGCAGGACGACGAGCAACTGTCGGCGATCTACAAGTCGCTCGGCTCCCAGCTCGGAACGAAGAAGCAAAAGCGGGAGATCACCAGCGGCTTCGCGCTCCTCGGCTCGATCCTGTTGCTCGGCGCGGCGACCGCGTCGGTGCGCTGGACCGGCCGGCTGCCCTAGCCGCTAGGCGGGCAGCACGACGATGAAGAGGGCGCCGCCGCTCTCGGCGTTTTGCGCAGTGACCGTTCCGTCGTGGGCGGCGACGAGGCCGGCGACGATCGCCAGGCCGAGGCCGGCGCCCGCGCGGCCCCGGGAGCGGCCTTCCTCCGCACGCCAGAACCGCTCGAACAGAGCCTCGGGGTCGGTGGTCGGGACTCCGGGGCCGTGGTCTCTGACCTCGAGCACGACCTGCTCTCCCAGCGGCGCGACCGCGACCTCGATCGGCGTGCCAGTCGGTGTGTGCACGACGGCATTGCGCATCAGGTTGCCGACCACCTGGCGCAGATGCGGATCGCCCGTGACGACAGCTCCACCGTCGGCACGCACCGCGACCGACCGGCTCGGGTCCATGGCGCGTGCGTCGTCGGCCGCGTCGCGCGCGATCTGGACAAGATCGACCGGCTCGCGCACGACGTCGTGGACCTCGTCGAGCCGCGCGAGCGTCAGCAGGTCCTCCACGACCACTCCCATCCGTGCCGACTCGCTCTCGATCCGGCGCATCGCCTTCTCGACGTCACCGGACTCGCGCGCCGCGCCGATGCGAAACAGCTCCGCGTATCCGCGGATCGAAGCGAGCGGGGTGCGTAGCTCGTGTGAGGCATCGGCGAGAAAGCGGCGCAGGCGGTTCTCGCTCGCCTCCCGCTCCTGAAAAGCATGCTCGAGCCGATCGAGCATCGCGTTGAGCGCGATGCCCAGCCTTCCCACCTCGGTGCCGGGAGTGGCAGGGCTGACCCGGCGCGACAGGTCGCCGCCGGCGATCGCGCCCGCGGTGTCCCCGATGCGGTCGAGCGGACGTAGCCCCAGGCGCACGATCAGCCCGCTGAGCAGCGCGAGCGCGATCAGGACGCTGCCGATCACGAGCGCCTCGACGCGCAACAGCCGGTCGAGCGTCCGATTCGCCTCGGCCAGCGGCACCGCCACGATCGTCGTACCGGGCTGGCCGTCGGTCTGCTGCGCCACGGCGCGGTACTCGAGGTCCGCGCTGGATCTCACCGTGGTCACCTCCCCGGGCTTCAGGTCCGCAGGGATCTTGGGGACCGCGAGCGGCTGCTCTCCGTAGGAAAAGACCACGTTCCCGAGCACCTCGCCGCTCGCATCCCGGCGCTGGCCGTAGGTACCCGGGGGGAGGTTGACCGTGGCATCGGGCCCACCGCCGCCCCCGGGCCCGCCCCCGTCCCGGTCGCCCGGCCCCGGCGGACCGCCGAACCTGTGCCGGCTCTCGTAGCCGAGAACGTTCACGCCCTTGTCGTCCAGCTGGTGGGAAACGCTTGGCAGCGCGGCGCGCGCCTGCTCGTCGACGCGGCCCTGCAGCGACGACTTCTGCTCCGCGTAGGTGACCGCCCCCGCCACGAGGAGGCCCAGCGCGGTGAGCGCGAGCATCCCGAGCACCAGCCGGGCGCGAAGTGACACCGTCAGTCCCTGGGAGCGCGCAGCGCGTATCCGACCCCGCGCACGGTGTGAATGAGTTGAGACCCGTGCGGGTTCAGCTTCCTGCGCAGATAGCTGACGTAGGTTTCGAGCACTCGGGCGTCGCCTCCGAAGTCGTAGTCCCAGACATGGTCGAGGATCTGGCTGCGGGTGAGCACCCGGCGCGGGTTCAGCATCATGTAGTGCAGGAGGCGGTACTCCGTCGCGCTCAGCTCGATCGGGTTGCCGGCGCGGGAGACCTCGCGCGTCTCCTCGTCCAGCTCGAGGTCCTCGAACGCGAGGCGCCCCGAGTCGGGCTCACTCAGGCCGGCACGCCGCAGGATCGTGCGTATCCGTGCCACGAGCTCCTCGAGGCTGAAGGGCTTGGTCACGTAGTCGTCGCCGCCCATCGTGAGGCCTCGCACCTTGTCCTCGGTGGCGTCGCGCGCGGTCAGGAAGATGATCGGCACGTGCGCTCGCTGGGCGCCGAGGCGCCGCGCCACCTCGAAGCCCTCCATGTCGGGCAGCATGATGTCGAGGACCATCAGATGGGGCCGGAATTGCGACACGGCCTTCAGTGCGCTCCTGCCGTCACCGGCCGTCTCGACCGTGAACCCCTGATAGCGGAGCGCCATCGAGATCACGTCGGCGATGTTGGGCTCGTCGTCGACGACGAGCACGCGGTGCGACTGGTTCACTGCAGCGTCGGCCACTACCCCATTGTCGACCTGAAAGCTGTGAACTCGCTGAGAGTCCCCTGGGACGAACTCACAGGCCGGGCCCAGGATGCTCACAGACTCGGCCGCCATGCTCGTCGCCAGAGTCCACCGGAGAAGGAGATCGGGATGACCTACAAAGTCGATCGCCGCCAAGCCCTGGCCACGTTCGGTGCCGTGAGCTTGAGCGGCCTCCTGGCAGCATGCGGGGACGACGGTGACGGCAGCAGCGCCGTCACGACGAGCGAGGGCACGACGAGCACCGTCGAGACGAAGACGTCGACGCCCACTTCACTCTCGAGGCTCTTCGACGAGTCGGCGTCATGCTCCGTCACCCCGGAGGAGACCGAAGGGCCGTACTACTTCGACGTCGACTCCATCCGCAGCGACATCCGCGAAGACCGTGAGGGAGTGCTGCTTCGCTTGGCCCTCCGCGTCCGGGATGCGGAGTCCTGTGAGCCGATCGAGAATGCCGTCGTCGACATCTGGCACTGCGATGCGGTCGGTGTCTACTCGGGGTTCGAGTCCGCGTCGACGCGAGGACCCGGCGGAGGCGGCAGTGGCCCGACCGATGACGAGACCTATCTGCGCGGGGCTCAGGCGACCAACGCCGACGGCATCGTCGAGTTCAAGACGGTCTATCCGGGCTGGTACGTGGGCCGTACCGTCCACATCCACGCCAAGGTGCACCTCGACAAGAAGACCGTCCTCACGAGTCAGCTCTTCTTCGACGAGAAGGTCAACGCGGCGGTGTACAAGCGCGCGCCGTATTCGCAGCGGACCGGCCGCGAGACGTTCAACGAGGACGACGGGATCTTCAACGAGGCACTGCTGCTCGCCGCCCGCAAGCAGGGCGACGGTTAACTGGCCCTCATGACCTTCGACGTGCAGGCGTCGTGAGCTACTTGATCCCGACCACCATCGAGGTGGGCCCCCCGAGGTGCTTGATCTCGGTTTCGCTGAACCCGGCCTCGCCCATCCAGCCCTGGCAGTCGGCGCCTGTGAAGTCGAAGCCGCCGGGTGTCTCGATCAGCATGTTGAGGCTCATCAGGAGCCCGAACACGTTCTCGCGGCGGTCGTCATCGAAGATCGCCTCGTACACGATCAGCGCGCCGCCGTCGGGAAGCGCCTTGTATGCCTTCTTCAGCAGGAGTCGCTTCTCGTCCAAGTCCCAGCCGTGGAGGATCCGCCCCATCACCAGGACGTCGGCGCTCGGCAGCTCGTCGGCGAAGAAGTCGCCCGGGTGGAACGCCAGCCGGTCGCTCAACCCGGCCTTGGCCACGTAGTCGTCGAAGATCGGCTCGACGACGGGCAGGTCGAAGCCACCGCCGCCCATGTGCTCGTGCGCGAGCGCAACCTGGACCGGGACGCAGCCCTCCGCGCAGCCGATGTCGATCATGGTCTTGTACCGGTCCCAGGGAAACGTCGCCGCCATCGCCTGCGCCGCCCGTCTTTGCCTCGTTCTGCGGCTCGCCGGTGCGCAGACCTTCGGTGAGCGAGTTCCAAAACCCGAACAGGCGAGCATTGAGCATCTCGAGCAGGCCGCCCGCGTAGCTGGGCTTGGCCCGGTCGAGGAAGAGGTCCGTCTCGGGCGTGTTGCGGTACACGCCGTTTTCGCGTTCGAGCATTCCGAGCGCCACGAGCGCGTCGAAGAAGTCGCGTGCGCTTCGCGGGTGGAGGTCCAGGCGTTCGCGCAGCGCCTCGCCGTCGAGCGGCCCCGACCGCGAGAGCTCTGAGAACAGGCCGAGCTCGACCGCGCTGAGGAGCGTCTTCGATGCCCAGAACCCCGTGCCGAGCTGCATGATCGCGTCTGGGGTCGGTGGTGCTGCGCTCATCGTTCCTCCCGGTTCTCTGGCGACCGTCATCGTGACGGCTGCGAAGAGTACACCTCGTCCGCCGCGCGCTCCCCGGCCTGGATGGCGCCGTCCATGTAGCCGTTCCACACGGTCGCCGTGTCCGTTCCCGCCCAGTGCACGCGGCCCTCGGGTCGCCGCAGGACGTGCCCGTACCTTCCGAGTGTCCCGGGGCCCATCAGCCCGACCGGTCCACCGCGGCTGTACGGCTCGGTGGTCCAGTCGCACTCGGCATACGCGCTCCAGCCCGCCGCTGGCGGCCCGAACATACGCGTGAGCGACTCGCGCACGGCGGCCTTGCGCTCGCCGAGCTCCATCCGGCCGTAGCGCTCGACCGCGCGCCCGGTGATGAAGCATGCGAGCACCCCGCCCGCAGGACCTCCGCTGCCGGAGTCGACGACCATCTGCAACGGGCCGGAATCCGCGTAGCCGATGCCCGACAGGTTGGCCTCGCGCCACCAGGGCCGGTCGTAGGCGAGCACGACCTTCATGTACGCGCCCATCGGCATGCGCTGCGCCAGCTGATCCCTGTCCGCGGGTAAAGGTCGCGTCCAGTGCCAGCGCCCGTACAGCGCGGGGGAGACGGCCACGATCGCGTGATGGGTGCGGATCGTGTCACCGGCCTCGGTTCGCAGCATCACCCCGTCCCCGTCCTGCTCGACCGCCGCTACCGCAGTGCGCAGGCGCACGGCATCCCCGAGTTGGCCGGCCAGGCGATCGCACAGCTGCTGGCTGCCGCCGACGAAGTGGTCCTGCTGCGCGCCGCCCTCGAACTCGGTCAAAGAGGTCAGCCCGCCCCCCGACTCCAGATAGAAGAGGAAGTACAGCAGCGACAGCTCCTCGATCTCGGCGCCGAACACGAGCTCCGTGGCGAGATTCAGGAACATCCGCGCATCCCTGGTGCGCAGGTAACGGCGCGCGAACGTGTCGACGGTCTGCGCATCCCAGTCGGTGGCCGCGGCATGCACCCATGGGTGATCGACGGACACCTTCTTCCGCAGCCAGTCGAGCCGCAACTGGGCGATGCCGAGCTCGGCGATCGAGAGCGGCGACAGCGGGGGGATCGATCCGCTAAACGTGCGCCGCCGCCCGCGCGACACGAGCACCGCGCGGCCGTCCAGGCGCTGGGGCTCCGTTCGCACGCCGAGCTCGCGCGCAAGGGCAGCGACGCGATCCTGGGTCGGCCCGATCCAGTGCGCTCCCAGGTCGGCATGGTGCCCCCCCACGGCGGCGGTCCACATCTTGCCGCCCACGCGGTCGCGCGCTTCGAGAACCGTGACGGTGCGCCCGCGAGCCTGCAGCCGGCGTGCCGCGCTCAGCCCGCTCAGCCCTCCGCCCACGATCGCGACGTCCACCGCCGCGGCGCCGGGCCCGGCGCCGCTCAGTGCTCGACCTCGCGTGGGGCCTTGGCGGGTGACGTACGTCGACGGCGGGGAGCGGGCGGCGGCTGCGCCGCGCAGCTCACGAGCTCCCTCATCCCCTGCTCGATGCCCTCACAGAGGACGACGATGTCGTGCGCGGTGTCGTAGTCGCCTGTGACACCGAAGTTGAGGGCGCCGTCATAGGAGAAGATCGCCACGCCGACCCGGATGTGGCCACCGAGCGGGACGTACGGGAACGCCTCGAGCAGCCGTCGTCCCGCCGCGTACAGAGGGAACTGCGGGCCCGGTACGTTCGTCGTGACGGTGTTGACGTTGCGCTGAGGCACGCGGGTCGCGACCCGTTCGCCGAGCGCCAGCAGCAACGGGGGGGCGAAACCGGAGAGCGACGTCAAGGTTTCGCCGGCGACGGCTTGCTTGGACTCCTTCAGGCCCTCCATCTGGGCACGGATCGCGGCAAGCCTTTCCACAGGGTCCTCGATGCCGACGGGCAGTTCGGCGAACATCGCGGAGACCCGGTTGTTGTACGTACCGCGCTCGCCGGGTGCGCGGACCGAGACGGGGACCATCGTGCGCACCACGCGGTCGATGGATTCGCCGCGCGCGAGCAGCAGTTGGCGAAAGCCGTTCGTGATGCAGGCCAAGACCACGTCGTTGACGGTGCCGCCGAGCGCGGAGCGAATCGCCTTCACGTCCGAGAGCTGCGAGCGCGCCCAGCTCCAACGGCGGTGGGGGCCGATCGGCCCGTTGAGCGAAGAAGGCGGCGTACGCCGCACCAGGCCTCGCATGCCGATCAGCGCACGTGTCGTTTCCTCGGCGCGGGCCGCCAGCTGGCGCGGCGCGCGCAGGCCCGCACGTACCGCGCGGAAGGCTTCGTAGGGGCTGACCGAACGCTCGACCAGGGCATCCGCCAGCAATCGCATCCCGGTGGGCCCGGCCTCGGCCTTCCATGCTTGGGTGGGCGGTGATGCAGGCTCACGTTCCTTGTCCAGGATCACGGTCAGCAGATCCGTGCCGGAGACTCCGTCGACCATGCAGTGATGGGTTTTGGAGACGAGCGCCCAGCGGCCCTCTCCCAGACCCTCGGCCATCCACATCTCCCCTAGCGGCTTCGCGCGGTCGAGCTGCTGCGACATGATTCTCCCGACGAGGTTGCGCAGCTCCACTTCTCCGCCGGGGGACGGCAGCGCCGTGCGGCGCACGTGGTACCCGAGGTTGAAGTGAGGGTCGTCGACCCACACGGGACGCCCCATGGCAAACGGGACGAACCGCACCACCTGGCGGTAGCGGGGAACCAGCGCGAGCTTGCCCCCGACCATCTTCAACACGTCGTCGAAGGGCGGCGGCGGGCCTTCGAGGATCGTTACCGAGCCGATGTGCAGTTGGGTCACATGGTCCTCGAGGTGTAGGAACGATGCGTCCAGCGGGCTCATTCGATGCATGGGGCTCTCCTCCCGATCCGCAGTTGCCTGGCATTATCGGCCAGATGCCGAGCAGACCCGGATTCGATGCCCCGGACGTGCTCGTCCTCGGCGGCGGCGGAATCCTCGGTGAAGCCTGGATGTCAGCCGTGCTCGCGGGGCTCGGCGACGCCACCGGCTTCGATGCGCGCGGTTGCGAGGGATATGTCGGCACCTCCGCAGGCTCGATCGTCGCGACCGCGCTGGTCGCAGGGACGGAGCCAGGATCGCGGCTCGGCACGCTGCCCGAGCAGCCACCCGTGGCCGGCTCCGAGCCTGCCGGCGGGCTCGGCCTGCTTGGCCGGATGATCCAGGCCGGCCTCGCGGCGGGAGGTGCCGCAGCTGCACCCCTGGCGGTAGCCGGACTGCGATGGAGCGAGCCGGGCGGCGCGCTGGTGCGCCGCGCGGCGCTGGCCCGGGTGCCGGCCGGGCGCCGCTCGCTCGCCGACCTGGGCCACGAGATCGACCGGTCCGGCGCAAGCTGGGACGGGCGCCTGTCGGTCTCGGCCGTCCAGGTCGAGACGGGGCGCCGGGTCATGTTCGGCACCCCGGGCGCGCCTGTCGTGTCAGTTGGTTTCGCGGTCCAGGCTTCCTGCGCGATCCCGGGAGTGTTTCGCCCCCTCGTGCTCGACGATCGCAGCTACGTCGACGGCGGCGCATGGAGCCCCACCAACATGGACCGGGCCCCGGCCCGTCGTGGAACGCGCGTCCTGTGCCTCAATCCCACCGGGTCGATGCGGCCCAGCCGGGCGATGCCCTTCGGCGCGATCGGGATGGCATCGCGTTCGGCTGCGGCAGTCGAGGCGCTGGCACTCAGGCGGCGCGGCGCGCACGTCACCATCGTCGCCCCCGACACGGAATCGCTTGCGGCGATGGGCCCGAATCTCATGGACGCAGGACCCCGCGGACGGGTGATCGCTGCGGGTCTTTTGCAAGGACGGGCACTGGGACGGGCCTGACAACTGGAGTTGCCCCCCCAAAATGATCCATATAGTGTGATCGTTGAGTGAAATCCGCCCTCTCGGCGAGGCGGATAACGGGAGGAGGCCCCGTGCGGCGCTTTTTGGCCGCTGCAATCGCAGTTTTCTTGGCTTTGTGTGGCGCTGCGAGCGCCACGCCTCCGAACACGCCCACGATCACCGAGCCGGGCACCGACAACATGGTGCTGAACGCCGCCGACGTCCACATGGAGGCGCCGACGTTCTCCGACCCGGACGGCAACACCCACGCGTGCACAGACTGGGAGATCGTGACGGTGTCTCCCGCGCAGGTCGCCTGGACAGCGCCGTGTGTCGTCGGCGTTTCCAAAGTACACATCCACCTGGGCGACGGCAGCTTCGTGAACGCCCACGCCGGCAGACACGAGCTCAAGTTCGACACCGCATACAAGGTGCGGGTGCGTTTCAAGGACAGCGCGGGCGAGTTCAGCGCCTGGCGTGAGCGGCCGTTCTCGACCGCCCCCGCGGGGCCTCCCGGCGTGCCTTCCCCGATCCCGTGGGCGGTCAGGCAGCCTGGCTACGTCGTCGAGGTCGTCGCAAAGGACCTCCAGCTGCCGATGAACATCGCCATGGTCCCGGATCCCGGTAGTCAGCCGGGAGACCCGTTCCTGTACGTCACGGAGCTGTACGGCAAGATCAAGGTGGTCACCCGCTCCGGCCAGGTGAGGGACTACGCGACGGGTCTTTTGAACTTCAATCCGACGGGGAACTTCCCCGGCTCGGGCGAGCAGGGCCTGACCGGGCTGGCCATCGATCCGGCAACGGGAGACCTGTTCGCCGCGATGGTGTACGAGGACACCGCCTCGACGGCGGTTCCCAAACCGCACTACCCGAAGGTGGTCAGGTTCCACAGCACCGACGGCGGCCTCACCGCCGCGACGCAGACGGTGGTGAAGGACATGTTCGGCGAGCCGACCGAACATTCCCACCAGATCTCGAGCGTCACGATCGGGCCGGACGGCAAGCTCTACGTCCACAACGGCGACGGCTTCGACGCCTCCACCGCGCAGAACCTGAACTCTTTCCGCGGCAAGGTGCTGCGCATGAACCTCAACGGCACCGCGCCCTCGGACAACCCCTTCTACAACGCGGCGGACGGGATCAACGCACGCGACTACGTCTATGCCTATGGGATGCGCAATCCGTTCGGCGGGGCGTGGCGCGCCGCGGACGGTGCCCACTACAACGCCGAGAACGGTCAGAACATCGACCGCTTCTCCAAGGTCGTGGCCGGCCGCAACTTCGGATGGGACGGCGGCGACATCACGATGCGCAACTTCGCTCTCTACAACTGGGAGCCGGCGCACGCCCCCGTCGGCATCGCGTTCGTGCAGCCGGAGACGTTCTTCGGCAGCGGCTTCCCCATCGCGACGATGTCGCACGCCTACGTCACTGAGTCAGGGCCGACCTATGCGACCGGGCCCCAGGCCCGCGGCAAGCGGATCGTCGACTTCAGCCCGATGTCGACGGGTGACTTCGCCGGCACGACTCCGCAGCCCCTGATCGAGTACACGGGCACCGGCAAGGCGACCGCCAACGGCATCGCCGCGGGTCCGGACGGCCTTTACTTCACCGACCTCTACAAGGACGTCAACGCGGCTACGCCGATCGATCCGGGCGCCAACATCCTGCGTATCCGCTACGGGAACCCTCCCCCCGGACACGTGCGGCCGAAGAGCGCCAGCACGGTCAGGGTCCCGCTGGTCCCGTCCTTCCGTAACTGCGACACGCCGAACCGCACCCACGGCCCGCCGCTGGTGAACGGCTCGTGCAGAGCGCCCGTCCAGAGCTCGGACTACCTGACGGTCGGCACGCCGGACGCAAATTCGAAGAACGCCAGCTCCGTCGGATCGGTGAAGTTGAGCGCGATCGCCGGCAACGCCGGCACGTCGGCGGACGAGGCCGACATCAAGATCAACGTCAACATCACGGACGTCCGGAAGAAGAGCGACCTCGCCGACTACACGGGCGAGCTTCAGCTCGCCTTCGGTCCGGACATCACGGACACGAACAACGGGCCCACGCTCGGGGATCCCGCCACCTCGTCTGCCATTGCGATGCGCTACACGTTTCCATGTGTTGCCACGGCCTCCGCCACGGTCGGGTCCACGTGCTCTTTGACGACTACGGCCGATGCAGTGGCGCCCGGGACCGTCCTGGAGGGCAGGCGGTCGGTCTGGGGGCTCGGGGTGATGAGGATCCTCGACGGGGGGTCCGACGGCAACGCGTCGACCAACCCGAACACGACGTTCGCCCGCCAGGGCTTGTTCGTACCCTGATCCAGCGGCACTGGCTCCAACGCCGGCGCTAGCCGGTTGTTCGATAGACCCGGGGCCTGCTTTCCCGACAATGGAATCAAGCCCTACGCCACCTGCGGCGCGGGAAAGCAAAGCCTCCCCCTCATGTCTAGAGCCCCCCTTCGCCGGCTTGCGCCGGCGCTCATGATCCTCGCCTGCCTGCTTGCAGCGCCCTCGGCCATGGCCTCGAGCGCGACCGTCGACGCCGGCCAGGACCGCCTCGAGTACACCGCTTCGGGCGGCGAGCGCAACCTCCTCACGGTCACCGGCAGCTCCGGCACCTACACGCTCGAGGACGCCGTTTCGAACATCACCGCCGACACGGGCTGCACCCAGCTGGCCGCCAAGCGCGTCCGGTGCTCGTCCGTCCCGAACGGACCGATCCAATCGGTCTACCTGGATCTCCGCGATCAAGACGACTCGGTCACGAACTCCGCCTCGATCGGCGTGGAGGTCAGCGCCGGGGACGGCGCCGACAAGCTCACCGGCGGCTCTTCTGGCGACAAGCTCTACGGTGGCTCCGGCGACGATCTGCTGGACGGCGGGCTGGGCCCGGACATCCTGAGCGGGGACGAGGGCCGCGATCGCGTGACCTACGCCGCCCGCACGGCTCCGCTGAACGTCAGTCTCGGGAGCTTCTGGGGCGACGGCGAGTCCGGCGAATGGGACTACGTCAGCTCCACTGTCGAAGAGGTCGTCGGCGGCTCAGGCGACGACCGCATCACCGGCACCAGCGCGGCGAACACCTTCATCGGCGGTGCGGGTAACGACACTCTCGACGGCCGTGACGGCAACGACGTGCTCGAGGGCGGGTCCGGCACCGACAGCCTCGATGCAGGTAACGGCGACGACACGCTTCGCAGCCGCGACGCGACGCCGGACACGGTGAACTGCGGTGCCGGGGCGGACAGCATCGACGTGGATGCCGTCGACACGGTCGCAGCCGACTGCGAGCGTCCGGCCACCGGCCCCGGCGGCCCGGGTGCGGTGCCGGGTGCCGCAACGCTCGATCGCGTCCCCGCGTCTGTGCGGCTCACGCGCAAGGGGTACCTGCGCATCCAGGTCAGCTGCCCGATCACCGCGGTCAACGGCTGCAGCGGGACCATCACGATCGAGGTGCTCGCACGCGCGGCGACCCTGTCCGCCGTCAAGGCCAACGCGGCCCAGAGCTTCTCCCTGAAAGCCGGCCAGACCCAGGTCACGAAGGTGAAGATCTCGCGCAACGGCCGCCGCCGGGTGCTGAGGAAGAAGCGCGCCAAGTGCAAGGTCAGCGTGCACACGGGCGCCGGCAACAAGCGTGTGACCATGTCCAAGAAGATCACGGTCAAGGCTCCGAAGAAGAGGAAGCAGAGGCGCCGGTGATCCTGACAGGGAACGCTCGCGTCGTGCTGCGCTCGGTGCAGGCCATGTCGCTGCTGGGTCTCGTCGCCTACGCTGCGCAGACCTCGCTTCAGGTATGTGGTGCGGGCGCAGACGGGTTCTTCGAGCAGTACGTCTACACCGCCCTGATCTTCGTGGCAGCCGGCCTGTGCCTCACCCGCGCAGCCGCCATCGGCCGTGAGCGCCTCCCGTGGCTCGTGCTGGGCGTGGGATTGCTCGCCTGGGCGGGTGGCGAGGTCTACTACTCGGTCGTTTACGCCGACCTGGCTGAGCCGCCCCTGCCCGGCGTCAGCGACGGACTGTGGCTCACCTTCTACCCCGCCTGCTACGTCGCGATCGTGCTGCTCGTCAGGGAACGCGTCCGGCAGTTCCGGACCAGCCTCTGGCTCGACGGCCTGGTGGGTGCGCTCGCCGCATCCGCGATCGCGTCCGCGCTCGTCTTCGGTGCGATCGTCGGACCGGGCCGCGACGACGCGGTCGTCGCGGTCGACCTCTCGTACGCACTCGGCGACCTGCTGCTGCTCGGCTTCGTGGTGGGAGTCTTCGGCCTGACCGGATGGCGGCCCGGCCGCGCGCTGCTGCTGGTTGGCGCCGGCCTGGTGACCAGCGCGGTGGTCGATGGCTTCTTCCTGTACGAGTCCGCGCTCGGGCTCGACGTGGACTCCACTCTGATGGCGACGCTGTGGCCCACCTCGGCGCTGCTGCTCGGCTTCGCCGCGTGGCAGCGACCGACGGTCGCCGAGCCGGTCCGCTTCGAGGGTGTGCGGGTGCTGCTGATGCCGGCCGCGTTTGCCGTCGCCGGCCTCGCGCTGCTCGGCTGGCACACGGTGCAGCGCCAGAACGCCCTCGCCCTCGCCCTTGCGATCGCCACGCTGGCCGCGGTCATCGTGCGCATGGCGGTCACCTTCCGGGAGAACATCCACCTGCTCGCCTCGAGCCGCCGGGACGCGCTCACGGACGCGCTCACGGGGCTCGGCAACCGCCGCGCGCTGATGGAGGACCTCGAGGTCGAGGTCAGCGTGGCCACGGAGTCGCGGCCGAGCGGGCTCGTGCTGCTCGATCTCGACGGCTTCAAGCAGTACAACGACCGGTTCGGGCACCCGATGGGAGACGCGCTGCTGGCGCGGCTCGGTCAGCGGCTGGCCGAGGCCTTCCCGCACGACCGTGCATACCGCCTCGGCGGTGACGAGTTCTGCGTGCTCACCCGCTGCAACGAGGAGATGACGGTGAAGGCTGCCGAGGAGGCACGCGAGGCGCTCACCGAGCGCGGAGCCGGCTTCGAGGTCGGATGCTCTTCGGGCGAGGCGATCATCCCGGAGGAGGGGCACGACGCGATCTCCGCCATGCGCATCGCGGACGAGCGCCTGTACATGCGTAAGGAGCGCCGCCAGCGCTCGACTGTCGGCAACCAGACGACCGCGGCCCTGCTCCAGGCGCTCGAGGAGCGCGAGCCGGAGCTGCGCGACCACCTCGACCAGGTGGCCGGCCTCTCCATGGAGGTCGGTCGCGAGATGGGGATCACCGGCGACGAATTGGACGACCTCGCGCGCGCCGCTCATCTTCACGACGTCGGCAAGGTCGCCGTATCCGACGCGATCCTCCAGAAGCCCAGCGAGCTCGACCCGGTCGAGTGGGAGATGATGAAGAACCACGCGATCGCCGGCGAGCGGATCCTGAGCGCCGCGCCGGCGTTGACGTCGATCGCCAGCCTGGTCCGCTCGAGCCACGAGCGCTGGGAGGGCGGCGGCTACCCCGACGGCATCGCCGGCGAGGAGATCCCGCTCGGAGCGCGCATCATCGCCGCGTGTGACGCCTACCACTCGATGATCACCCTGCGCGTGTACGGCGGGACGCTCGACACCTCGCAGGCCATCGAGGAGCTGCGTCGCTGCGCCGGCAACCAGTTCGATCCAGCCGTGGTGGAGGCGCTGTGCCGTGTCTGCGCGGCGACGGACGAGGCCGGCGCCGAGCGCCGCGTGCGACCGGTGCAAGCTCTCGCTGCCGGACACGATGGCGACCGTCACCGCTTGACACCGCGCGCGGTCGCTGGTTAGCGTGCGCAGCAGCATCTGAGCGGCTGAGATTTGCGATCAAGGGGCCCGCGCCAACGCGCGGGCCCTCTTGCATCCGGCGCTGGGACCGCCTCAGCTGCAAGGCATACCGTTGCATTGAAAGGCGCGGGCGCTGTACCTTTGGTCCATGGAGCGCGACCCCGCTCTCAAGGGCGTGTTCGAGCCTGTCCACCTGCCCACCATGTTCGAGGAGACGGTGGAGCGGCTGGGTACCGCGATCCGCCTCGGACTGCTGCTTCCCGGTAGCCGCCTGCCTTCGGAGCGCAGCCTTGCCAACCAGCTCGGCATCTCGCGCTCGACGCTGCGCCTGGCCATCACGACCCTGGTGCAGAGCGGCCACCTGGTCTCCTCGCGAGGGCGCAGGGGCGGCACCTTCGTCGCGGAGCGCCCGCCGCTGGCCGAGCAGGACGAAGAGCTCCTGGGCGAGGCGGCCTGGGCGGTGCTGGACCTGCGCGTCGCGACCGAGGTCGGCGCGGCGATCCTGGCCGCCGAAAGGTGCGGGGTGGAGCAGCTCGACCGGCTCGACGACCTCGTGGAAAGGATGTCGGAGGCCGAGAACTTCGAGGACTACCGCCGCGCCGACATCAGGTTCCACATCGGAGTGGCAGAGGCGGCCCGCTCGCCGCGCCTCGTACGCGCGATGACCGAGGTCCAGGGACAGGTGAGCGACCTGATTGCCCTGATCGCGCACCCCGAACAGGTCCTGACCCACTCGAACGAACAGCACCGCCGCCTCGTCGCGTTGTTTCGCCGCGGCGACGGCCGCCGCGCGGGACACCTGATGCGCGAGCACATCCGGGGCACCGAGCACATCATCGCCGGGCTGATCTGAACGGTGGCTGTCACCTAGTTGACACGCATCGCCGGCAGGCGTAGTTTTTCCATCGGGAGATAGGTTGGGCCAGCAAACCATTTGCTGGTTTCCGAGCGGAGGAGGTAGCAAGTGGCGGAGCGTGTAGACGGGGTAACTACCCCCGCAATCAGCGACGACGAGCGCCAGCTTGCGGAGCTCGGCTACAAGCAGGAACTGACGCGGGCATGGAGCGGGTTCACGAACTTCGCGATCTCGTTCACGATCATCTCGGTCCTCGCCGGGACGTTCACGACGTTCGGCCAGGCATGGAACGCAGGCGGTCCGCTCGCGATCTCGATCGGCTGGCCGGTGATCTGCGTGTTCGTGCTGCTGGTCGCGGTCTCGATGTCGGAGCTGACCTCGGCTTTCCCGACCGCCGGGGGCCCCTACTGGTGGGCGCACCGGCTCGGCGGGCCGGGCTGGAGCTGGTTCACGGGCTGGTTCAACATCGTCGGCCTCGTCGGGATCGTTGCCTCGGTCGCGTACGGCGCAGCCAGCTTTCTGTTCGCCCTGCTCGGCATCTACGGGGTGGACATCTTCGGGGTGAACTTCGCCGATGGCGTGCACATCATCAGCGAGACCTTCCTCCTGTTCCTGATCATCATGGCGCTCATCATCGTCCTCAACGTGTTCGCCGACCCGATCCTGGGCTTGATCAACAACATCTCGGTTGGCTGGCACGTGCTCGGCGTCGCGGTGGTCATCGCCCTGCTGGTCTTCGTCCCGGACAACCACCAGGACTTCGGCTTCGTGTTCGGCGAGCGGATCAACAACACCGGCTACGACGGTGGCGCAACGGGAGGGTTGCCCTTCTGGTTCCTGGTGCTGCCGATCGGCTTCCTGTTGACGATGTACACGCAGACCGGTTATGACGCGTCCGCGCACACGGCCGAGGAGACCCGCGGCGCCGCGATCGCCGCGGCCCAGGGCGTGTGGCGGGCCGTATTCTGGTCGGCCGTAATCGGCTGGTTCGTGCTGCTCGCGCTGGTCTTCGCCGCCGACGACGTGGCCGGGATCAACGAGGGCGGTGGCGGCTCGATCCCGATCATCACGAGCGCGCTCAGCTCGGCGGCCGCGAAGGCCGTGCTGCTGATCGCGACCATCGGCCAGATCTTCTGCGCGATGGCGGGCCTGACCAGCGCCTCGCGCACCTGGTACGCCTTCTCCCGCGATCGCGGCATGCCCGGCTGGCCGCTGTTCCGGCGCCTCAACCACCAGCGGGTGCCCAGCTACGCGGTGCTCGGCGTGTCGTTCTTCGCGCTCCTGGTCACCATCCCGGCCCTCTGGAGCAACAAGGCGGGCTTCGCATTCGCCTTCTTCGCGTTGACGGGGATCTGCACCGTGGGCCTGTACCTGGCCTACATCATTCCCGTGTACCTGCGACTGCGGGCGGGCGACAGCTTCAAGCCGGGTCCCTGGACCCTGGGGCGGCATTACCGCTGGATCAACAGCGGCGCGATCTTCTTCGTCGTCGTCGTCGTGCTCGCCCTCGAGCTGCCGTTCACCAACGCGGGGGTGCCGTGGAACGACAACTTCGACGCGAGTGCCCTCAACTACACGCCGGGCGTGCTGCTCGTGGGGATCCTCGTCGCGATCTGGTGGGCGGTGTCGGCCAAGAACCGCTACACCGGACCGGTGCGCACGATCGACGAGATCGGAGAGGCGCCCGAGCCGGCACCAGCACCCGCGGCCGGCGGCGCCGAGTAGCCTCACCGGGGTGGCGGAGGCAAACAAGAGCGGCAAGGCCGCACCTCGGCCGGGCGGCCCCGGCGGGACAACCGGGATGCTGTTCCTCGACGACCTGCGCAAGGAGGTCGCCGACGGCACGATCGACACCGTCGTCACCGCCTTCACGGACATGCAGGGGCGGCTGTTTGGCAAGCGCATCCAGGCCGAGTACTTCCTCGACGACGTCGTCGAGCACGGCGTCGAGGGTTGCAACTACCTGCTCGCGCTCGACATGGAGATGGACCCCATCCCCGGGTACGAGATGGCCAACTGGGAGGGTGGCTACGGGGACTTCGCGATCGTCCCCGATCTGGGGACCCTGCGCCGGATCCCCTGGCTCGACCGCACGGCGCTCGTGCTGTGTGACGTTGCGAACCACGACGGCTCCGCTGTCGTCGCGTCCCCCCGCCAGGTCCTGATCGCCCAGTACGAGCGCGCCGCCGAGATGGGCTTCACGCCGATGTTCGCGTCCGAGCTCGAGTTCTACCTCTACAAGGAGAGCTACGCGGACGCCCACGAGAAGGATTACCGCGATCTCACCCCGACGATTCCCTACATCCTCGACTACCACATCCTCGCGACCACGATGGACGAGGCCTACCTGGGGCCGATCCGCCGTGGCATGCACGGCGCGGGAATCCCGGTCGAGTTCTCGAAGGGCGAGGCCTGGTACGGACAGCACGAGGTCAACACGCGCTACGCGGATGCGGTCACCTCGGCGGACCGGCACACGATCTACAAGAACGGCGTGAAGGAGATCGCGTTCCTGAACGGCATCTCGGCGACGTTCATGGCGAAGCCCTCGGAGAAGGACATCGGCAGCTCCTGCCACATCCACTCCAGTCTGGTCGATGCGAAGAGTGGCGACAGCGTCTTCGTCGACGGACATGAGGAGACGGACACGTTCCGCCATTACCTCGGCGGGATGCGCGCACATGTCCGTGAGCTGGCGCTGCTCGTCGCTCCCTCCATCAACTCGTACAAGCGTTACGCGACCGAGAGCTGGGCGCCGACCTCGATCTCGTGGGGGCGTGACAACCGCACCTGCGGTTTTCGCGTCGTCGGGCACGGAGCGTCGCGGCGGGCAGAGTGCCGGATTCCCGGCGCCGACGTCAACCCGTACCTCGGCTACGCCGCGCTGCTGGCCGCCGGCCTCGACGGGATCGAAAAGCGCACGGATCCGGGACCCGAGCTGAAGGGCAACGCCTATGCCGAGGCAGAGGCCGAGCCGTTTCCTTCGACATTGCGCGAGGCGGTGGACCTCTGGGAGGGAAGCGAGTTCGCCCGCAAGACCTTCGGCGACGGCGTGTGGCGCCACTACCTGAACTACGGGCAGACCGAGCAGCGGCTGTTCGACGAGGTCGTGACCGACTACGAGCGCCGCCGCATGTTCGAGCGCGGTTAGTAGGTCGAATGATCCAGGTCGTCGAGCCGGCCACCGAGCAGGTGATGGCGGAGGTGCCGCGCGCGGGCGCCGACGAGACCGACGCCGCCGTCGCGCGGGCCAAGGCGGCGTTCCCGGCCTGGCGGGCGGTGTCGCCGGGTGACCGGGCCGCGCTGCTCCACCGGCTGGCAGACGGTCTCGAGGAGCGGGCCGGGGACCTCGCGACCCTGGAGGCGCGCAACGCGGGGAAGCCGATCGGCGACGCGCGCGGCGAGATGGAGATGGTCGTCCAGACGTACCGCTACTACGCCGGCGCCCCGGAGCGGCTGCTGGGACAGACCATCCCGGTCGCCGGCGGGATCGATATGACCTTCCGCGAGCCGCTCGGCGTCGTCGGGCTGATCGTGCCGTGGAACTTCCCGCTCGTGATCGCCTCCTGGAAGGTGGCACCGGCGCTGGCGGCCGGCAACACGATCGTGCTGAAGCCGGCGGAGCTCACTCCGCTCACGGCACTCGAGCTGGAGCGCATCGCGCTCGACGCGGGCATCCCGGAGGGAGTGCTGAACGTCGTCGCCGGGCCGGGCAGCGTCGTCGGGAAGCGCATGGTCGAGCACCCGGACGTGGCGAAGATCGCGTTCACCGGCTCGACGGACGTGGGCCGCGGGATCGCCCAGGGTGCGGCGGGCACGATCAAGCGCGTGACGCTCGAGCTGGGCGGCAAGTCCGCGAACGTGATCTTCGCCGACGCCGACATGCAGAAGGCAGCGGCTGCGGCCCCGGTCGCGATGTTCGGCAACGCCGGACAGGACTGCTGCGCGCGCTCGCGTGTCCTGGTGGAGCGCTCCGCCGTCGATTCGTTTCTGGCGGCGCTCGAGCGCGAGGTGCAGCAGATGCGGGTGGGGGACCCCCTGGACGAGGCAACCCAGATGGGTCCGCTGATCTCCGCCGGCCAGCGCGAGACCGTCGCCTCGTTCGTGCCCGCCGACGCCCCGGTCGCGATCAGAGGATCGACGCCGGACGGGCCCGGGTACTGGTTCCCGCCGACGGTGCTCGCGCCGGTCTCGAATTCGGATCGCGCCGCGGTGGAGGAGATCTTCGGTCCGGTCGCCTGCGTCATCCCCTTCGCGGACGAACGCGAGGCGGTCGAAATCGCAAACGACACGATCTACGGGCTGTCGGGCTCGATCTGGACGCGCGACGGGGCCCGGGCCCTGCGGGTCGCGCGCGCCGTCGACACCGGGGTGCTGTCGATCAACTCCAACAGCTCGGTGCGCGTCACGACGCCGTTCGGCGGCTTCAAGCAGTCCGGCGTCGGCCGTGAGCTCGGCCCCGACGCCCTGGAGCACTACACCGACGTGAAGAACGTCTACTACGCGACCGAGGAGGACTAGAACCAGTGGCCGGACGGCTCGAGGGGAAAGTGTGCGTGATCACCGGGGCCGCCAGCGGGATCGGCGCGGAGTCGGCGCGCCTCTTCGCCGCGGAGGGCGCGAAGGTCGTGGGCGTCGACCTCGTGGCGGGGGCAGAGGGCGACCTGGCGCTCGAGGCGGACGTCACCGACGAGGAGCAGGTGCGTGAGATGTACCGGCGGGCGAAGGACGCGTACGGCCGCATCGATGTCCTCTACAACAACGCCGGGATCAACCCGACGGACGACGAGTCGGTGCTCGACACCTCCGTCGAGGCGTGGCAGCGCGTGCAGGACGTGAACGCGCGCAGCGTCTTCCTGTGCTGCAAGCACGGGATCCCACACCTGCTCGACACTGGCGGTGGGTCCGTCATCAACACCGCCTCGTTCGTCGCCGTGATGGGCGCCGCCGTCTCCCAGATCTCCTACACCGCCTCGAAGGGCGCGGTCCTGTCGATGTCACGGGAGATGGGCGTCGAGTTCGCACGGCGCGGGGTCCGCGTCAACGCCCTGTGCCCCGGGCCGGTGAACACGCCGCTGCTGCACGAGCTGTTCGCGAAGGATCCCGAGAAGGCGGCGCGGCGCCTGGTGCACCTCCCGATGGGCCGGTTCGCCGAAGCCGGCGAGATCGCGCAGGCGGCGGTGTTCCTCGCAAGCGACGAGTCGTCCTACGTGACCGCCGCGACGTTCCTCGTGGACGGCGGGCTCTCAGGCGCCTACGTCACGCCCGGCTAGCTGTAGTTCCTCACCACGTTTGTCATCCGGGCCCCCTTGGAGGCTGGGAGCTGCCAAAGCCACCCAGTCCCAAGGAGGACCCAGATGAAGCTTCACGCTAACGCCAAGACCTGTCCGAACAGTCGACGGTTGC
>JBBRDT010000040.1:0-30870 GCA_038203635.1 Solirubrobacterales bacterium | reverse complement strand
GGTGGCGCCGCCGCGCCCGAACGAGGTCCCCAGACCGGGGACCGTGGAGCTGTGTCATATGCGCGCCTGGTTCTCGATCTGCACCGCGCCCATCGCGGTGAAGAGCTTCTTGATCAGGTAGTTCTCCTCGTTGTCGAGCGTCGCCCCGCCGAGGTGGGCGAAGCCGAGGGTGCGGTCCACGCGCCAGCCGTGGCGCTCCGTGTCCTGCCAGCCGGCCTCCCGCGCGGCGATGACACGCGCGGCAATCATGTCCATCGCCTGCTCGAGCTCCAGCTCTTCCCACTCCAGGCCGCCCGGGCGCCGGTAGCGGACCTTGGTCAGACGCCCAGGCTGCTGGACGAGCTGGCGCGACGCGCTTCCCTTGGGGCACAGCGTGCCCTGATTGATCGGCGAGCGCGGGTTGCCCTCGATGTCGACCAGCTCACCGTCGCGCGTGTAGACGAGCTGTCCGCACCCCACCGCGCAGTAGGGGCAGACGGACTCGGTGACCTTCAGGCCGGCGATGCGTGCGCCCGCCGCGGCAGTCGTGGGCGACACGGCGCTCGGGCCCATGCCCCAGTCGAGGGCGCGGCCGATGAGCGGGATTCTCCGCACGCGTTCGAAGGAGCTCGGGCGGGAGCCGGGGCGTGGCATTAGGAGGTCATAACGTGGGAGACAGGGTCGTAATCTAAGCGGTATCTACCGCCTTCCCGGCGAGCAGGGCAAATGGGAGTAATAGGCCTTCCCGCCCGCGCGGCCAGGCCGCCGAACTTTGGCTCCCTGCTTCCAAGGGGTGGAAGCGAATCGCCAAAGTTGGGCGGAGGTGGCGGCGACCAGCGAACTTTCGCGATCTACGTCCGAGGGGTGGACGCAAATCGCGAAACTTCGGTTGCCCGCGATCTCTAGCCAGGACGGTGGCCGTGGCGAAGGTCCGTCAGTCGATCAGGCGCGCTGTCATCTGCCGCACGGCGAGACGCCACAGGCCGACGGCGAACGCGATCAGGACAAGGAGCCGGATCGGGTCCGTCGCCTCGAAGCCGAAGCACGCATGACGGACCAGCTCCACGAGATGGTGGAGCGGGTTCAGCTGCGCCGCGACCTGCAGGCCCTGGGGTAGCTGGTCGATCGGGAAGAACGTGCCCGCGACGAGGAACAGCGGCGTGACGAAGAGAGTCGTCACGTAGCTGAACTGATCGATCTTGTGCACCGTTCCCGCGACCGCGATCCCGAAGGCGGCGAAGGCAAGTGCCGTGACGAGGCAGAACAGCGACACGAGCAGCATGCCCGGCGCCGGGTCGAGCCCGAATGCCATCGCGACGAACAGCGGGAAGCAGCCGTAGAAGCCGGATCGGATCCCGATCCACAGCATCTCCGCGGTGACCAGCTCCTCGACGTCGACGGGCGCGGCCAGGATCGCGTCGTAGGTGTTCTGGAAGCGGTGCTTGACGAACGTGCCGAACATCGCCGGCAGCGCGCTCGAGAAGATCACGGCCGTTGCGACCATCCCCGTGCCGACGAACTCGATGTACTCGAGGCCCTCCACCTTGTCGACGATCGTCGAGCCGAGGCCGACTCCGAAGGCGAGCAGGTAGATGATCGGCTCGAGCACGCTCGAGAACGTCGTCGCCTTCCAGAAGGTGCGGAAGTTCGCAACCTCGCGGCTCATCACCCCGCCGATCGCAGCCGGCTCCAGCCGCCTCATTCGGCCTCCGCCCCGGTGAGCAGGACGAACACGTCCTCGAGGGAGGCGGCGCGCCTGATCGCGTCCGGCGGCACGGCGCCGTCCGTCGCGCGCTCGGCGCCCATGATGGCGATCGCCGGACCCGCCGGGCGGACGCGCAGCCCGTGCGCCTCGGCCTTCTCGCGCACCTCGGCGAGCCTGTCCGGCGGCGCGTAGACCTCGGCCGTCTCGCGGCCCGCGTACTCCGCGATCAGGTCGGCGGGCCGGCCCCGCGTGATGATCTTGCCGTGGGCCATCACGGCCACCTCGTCGGCGAGCCGCTGGGCCTCCTCTATGTAGTGGGTGGACATCAGGATCGTGGTACCGCGCGTGCGCAGCCCGTCGATCAGCGACCACAGCTCGGTGCGGATCTGCGGGTCAGGCCCACGGTCGGCTCGTCAAGGAGCATCAGGCGCGGCTCGTGCAGCAGCCCGCGCGCCAGCAGCAGGCGGCGCCGCATCCCGCCCGAGAGCTTGTCGACCGCATCCTTGCGCCGGGCCTGGAGGCGCGACATCTCGAGCCCGCGCTCGACCGCGGTACGGACGTCCGGGACACGGTACAGGCGAGCGAACACCGCAAGGTTGTCCTAGACCGTCACGTCGATGTCGAGGTTGTCGAGCTGCGGCACGACGCCCATCTCGGCGCGGGCGGCCTTGGCCTCGCGTGGCAGCTCGTGGCCGAGCACCCGCAGCTCACCGGAGTCGGCGATCGCCTGGCCGGTGAGGAGACGCATGGTCGTCGACTTGCCGGCGCCGTTGGGGCCGAGCAGGCCGAGGCAGATGCCTCTCGGCACCTCGAGGTCCAACCCGTCCACCGCGGTGATCTCGCCGAAAGCGCTTGACCACGCCTTTGAACTCGATTGCGGGCAGCGGGTCAGGATACGGAGTGGCCGGAACCGGCTTGCGCGACCGTCTAATCTCGGCGGGGTGACGCAGTACGGCTACAGCCTCATGTGCGAGCTGTATCACCCGAACGACCTGCTGGCCCAGGCCGCGCGGGCGGAGGAGGTGGGCTTCGACTTCCTCACGATCTCCGACCACTTCCATCCGTGGCTGTACTCGCACGAGCACAGCCCCTATGCCTGGAGCGTGCTCGGCGCGCTGGCCGTGCAGACGCGGCGAGTCGACCTGGTCTCGCTCGTCACCTGCCCCACGATCCGCTACCACCCGGCGATCGTCGCGCAGAAGGCCGCCACGGTCGCGGCGATGAGCGGCGGCCGCTTTCACCTCGGGCTCGGCGCCGGCGAGAACCTGAACGAGCACGTCGTGGGCCGGGGCTGGCCGCCCGCCGCAGTCCGCCACGAGATGCTCGAGGAGGCGATCGACGTCATGGGCGCCCTGTGGTCGGGCGGCTACCACTCGCACGAAGGCAAGCACTACACGGTGCACGACGCTCGCATCTACACGCTGCCCGACGTGCCGCCGCCCGTGCACGTCGCCGTGAGCGGCGCCAAGTCGATCGCGCTGGCGGCACGGGCCGGAGGAGGAATGGTGGCGGTCCAGCCGAGCGCCAAGCTGACGCAGGCATTCGATGAGGCCGCGGGGAGCGGCAGACCGAAATACGGGCAGATCGCCGTCTCGGTCGACGACGACGAGGCCACGGCGCGGCGGTTTGCGCACGAGCGCTTCCGCTTCGCGGCGCCGGGATGGAAGGTGATGGCCGAGCTGCCCAACCCGATCAACTTCGAGGCCGCGACGACGCACGTGCGTGAGGAGGACGTGGCAGAGAACATCACGTGCGGCCCCGACGTCGAGCGTCATGCGGACGCGATCCGCAAGTGGACGGATGCGGGGTTCGACCGCGTGGCGGTCGTGCAGGTCGGCGAGCCGGAGCGCTTCTTCCAGATGTGGGAGAGCGAGCTGCGCCCGCGGCTCGATGCGTGATGACGACCGCCAGGTCGTAGGATCCCGCGCGTGAGCACGGTCACCGACTCCCGCGCGCTCGACACGCTCTGCGTGAACACGATCCGGACGCTCGCGATGGACGCGGTCCAGCGTGCCAACTCCGGCCATCCGGGCACGCCGATGGCCCTCGCGCCCCTTGCGCACGTGCTCTACACACGGATCATGCGCCACAGCCCCAGCAACCCCGATTGGCCCGATCGGGATCGCTTCGTGCTGTCGGCGGGGCACGCGTCGATGCTCCTCTACTCCATGCTCTACCTGACCGGGTACGGGCTCACGCTCGACGACCTCAAGAACTTCCGCCAGCTCGGCAGCCCGGCCGCCGGCCACCCCGAGTACGGGCACGCCGCCGGTATCGAGGCGACGACCGGACCGCTGGGACAGGGGATCTCCATGTGCGTGGGCATGGCGCTGGCCGAGCGGATGCTGGCCGCCCGCTTCAGCGACAGCGACGGCGATCACGCACTGGTCGACCACCGCACGTTCACGATCGCAAGCGACGGCGATCTTCAGGAGGGCGTGGCCTCGGAGGCATGCTCGCTTGCGGGCCACCTCGGACTCGGCCGCCTGATCGCCTTCTACGACGACAACCACATCTCCATCGAGGGCGACACGGCCGCCGCCTTCTCCGAGGACGTCGGGCGCCGCTTCGAGGCCTACGGCTGGCACGTGCAGAACCTCGGGGAGCAGCTCGAGCTCGACGACATCGAGACGGCGACGCGCACCGCGATCGACGTCGAGGACAGACCGTCGCTGATCATCCTGCGAACCCACATCGCCACCGGGAGTCCCAACAAGCAGGACACCGGGGAGGCTCACGGGTCGCCGCTCGGCGAGGAGGAGGTGCGCCTCACGAAGCGCGCCTATGGCTGGCCGGAGGACGAGCAGTTCTTGGTGCCCGAGGCCGCCCTCGAGAACTTCCGCGCATGTGTGGAGCGCGGCGAGCAGCTCGTGGCCGAATGGTCCGAGCGGGTCGCCGCCTACGGCAGGGCTCATCCGGAACGGCTGGCCGAGTTCGAGCGCATCGTCCATCGCCGGCTGCCCGAGGGCTGGGACGCGGAGGTGCCGCGCTTCGAGGCCGGCCAGATGATCGCCACCCGCAAGGCCTCGCAGAAGGTGATCCAGTGGGCGGCGGGGCGAGTGCCCGAGCTGGTCGGCGGCTCCGCCGACCTCGCTCCCTCGACCCTCACCCTGATCGAGGACGGGGGCGACGTCCAGGCCGGCGACTACGGGGGGCGCAATCTGCATTTCGGCATCCGCGAGCACGCCATGGGCGCGATCGTCAACGGTCTCACGTTGCATTACCTCCGCGCCTTCGGCGCGACCTTCCTCGTCTTCTCGGACTACATGAAGGGAGCGATCCGCCTCGCGGCGCTGGTGCGCATCCCGTCGATCTTCGTGTTCACGCACGACTCGATCGGCCTCGGGGAGGACGGGCCGACGCATCAGCCGATCGAGCATCTCCCGATGCTGCGCGCGATGCCGAACCTGAACGTCGTCAGGCCGGCCGGCGCGAACGAGACGGTGCTTGCCTGGCGCTTTGCGATCGAGCAGACGGAGAATCCGACGGCGATGGCGCTGAGCCGGCAGGGGCTGCCCACGTGGGACCCGGCGGGTGTGCCCGGCGACGCCATCCACCGCGGCGCGTACACGCTGCGCGAGTCCGGTCGCGGTTCGACGCCGGACGTCATCCTGATCGCCACCGGCTCCGAGGTCCACATCTGCAGTGCGGCCGTCGATCTGCTGGAGGCGGAGGGCATCGGCACGCGCTTGGTGAGCGCGCCGTGCCTCGACCGCTTCGCCGCGCAGGATGCCGCGTATCGCGATTCGATCCTGCCGCCGTCCTGCCGCGCCCGCCTCGCGGTCGAGGCCGCGTCGCCGATGGGGTGGGACCACTGGGTCGGAGACGACGGCGACATCCTCGCGATGGAGGGCTTCGGCGCCTCCGCTCCGCAGCCGGCCCTGTACGAGCACTTCGGTTTCACGCCGGACAATGTCGTCGCGCGCGCGCGGGTGATGTTGGAGCGGGTGAAGGGCTGATGCAGATCGGGTTCATCGGCCTGGGGCGCATGGGCGGGAACATGGTCCAGCGGATCCTGCGCGACTCCGGCCACGAGGTCGTGGCGTGGGACCCGGCCGCGTCGTCCGTCGAGCAGGCGACCGCGCACGGCGCCGCCGGCGCGGACTCGCTGGCCGACCTCGTGGCAAAGCTCGATGCCCCGCGCCACGTCTGGATGATGGTTCCCGCGGGCGGGCCGACGGAGCAGACATTCGACGCTCTGCTCGACGCGCTCGAAAGCGGCGACCTGATCGTCGACGGCGGGAACTCGAGATGGACGGACTCGCGGGCGCGAGCCGAGCGGGCACGTGAGCGCGGCCTGGAGTTCGTCGACGTCGGCACCAGCGGCGGCGTCTGGGGCCTCGACGTCGGCTACTGCATGATGGTCGGAGGCAGTGACGAGGCGGTCGCGCGGCTGTCGCCGGTGCTCGACGTCCTGGCGCCGCCCGATGGGTGGGCACACATGGGCCCCAGCGGTGCCGGACACTACGTGAAGATGGTGCACAACGGCGTTGAATACGGGCTGATGCAGGCCTACGCCGAGGGCTTCGAGCTGATGCATGCCTCCGAGTACGACCTCGACCTGCAGGCCATCGCCCACCTCTGGAACCAGGGCTCGGTCGTGCGGTCGTGGCTGTGCGAGCTGGCGGAGCGGGCGTTTGCGGAAGAGGGGAACGACCTCGCAGGGTTGCGCGGGTACGTGGAGGACTCGGGCGAGGGCCGGTGGACGGTGTTCGACGCGATCGACAAGGACGTCCCGGCCCCGGTGATCACGCTGTCGCTGATGGCACGCTTCGCGTCGCGACAGGACGAGTCCTACGGCGCCAAGGTCCTCGCGGCCCTGCGCAACCAGTTCGGCGGTCACGCCGTGAAGAAGGCGGAGTAGGGGAGAGGCGCTCGCGTCGTGGCGACCGTCGAGGAGAAGCCGCGCGCCGTGCAGCAGGAAAACCCGCTCGTGGAGGGGCTCGAGCGCCTGCCCGTGCATCCCACGACGCTTGTCATATTCGGCGCCACCGGCGACCTCGCCCTGCGGAAGCTGTTCCCCGCGCTCTACAACCTCGCACACGAGGGATCGCTGCCGGAGCGCTTCAACCTGATCGGGTTTTCGCGCCGCGACCTCGGCGACGACGTGTTCCGGAAGACGTTGAGAGAGTCGATCGAGCGTTACTCTCGCAGGCGCCCGGACCCCCAGGTGCTCGACGCGCTGCTGAGACAGGCGCGTTACGTCTCAGGCTCCTTCGACGACCCGGGTGGGTATGAGAGGCTCACCGCTGCGGCGCAGGCCTTCGACGAGGAGGCGGGAGTGCGGTTCAACCGCGTCTTCTACCTGTCGACCGCGCCGGAGTTCTTTCCCGTGATCGTGACGGCGCTCGGGGCCGCGCACCTGCACTTAAAGAAGGGGGCCGCGGTGCGCGTCGTGATCGAGAAGCCGTTCGGCTACGACCTCGAATCCGCGCGCGCGCTCAATCGCACGGTGCTCGGCGTCTTCGACGAGCGGCAGGTCTACCGCATCGACCACTACCTGGGCAAGGAGACGGTGCAGAACCTGTTGGCGTTCAGGTTCGCGAATGCGATGTTCGAACCGGTCTGGAACCGCAACTACATCGATCACGTCCAGATCACCGCAGCGGAGGACATCGGCATCGGAACGCGGGCCGAGTACTACGACTCCTCCGGAGCGCTGCGCGACCTTGTCCAGAACCACATGCTGCAACTGATGACATTGCTCTGCATGGAGCCGCCGGCGGCATTCTCGGCCGACAAGCTGCGCGACGAGAAGGTGAAGGTCTCCCAGGCGATCAGGGCGCCGACCCCGGACGAGGTGCCGCGCATGGCGCTCCGCGCCCAGTACGGGCCGGGAGTCTCGGGCGGGATGGTCGTCCCCGGCTACCTCGACGAGGACGGGGTGCCGGACACGTCCACCACGGAGACCTACGCGGCCCTGCGGCTGGAGGTCTCCAACTGGCGCTGGGCCGGGGTGCCCTTCTACCTGCGCACCGGCAAGCGCCTCGCGCGCCGGGTCACCGAGATCGCCGTCATCCTGAAGCCCGTGCCGCACCTGGCCTTCCAGCAGGGCGGCTCCGTCGGTGTGCAGCCCAACCAGCTGGTGCTCACGGTGCAGCCCGACGAAGGCGTGTCGCTGTCGCTCGGGGCCAAGATCCCGGGGCCACGCATGCGCATCCGCCCGGTCAACATGGAGTTCCGCTACGGCACGAGCTTCCTGTCGGAGTCCCCCGAGGCCTACGAACGACTCATCCTCGACGCGATGCGGGGCGACGCGAGCCTGTTCACGCGCGAGGACGAGGTCCGCGCGTCCTGGGAGATCTGCGACCCCATCCTGCAGGCATGGTCCGCGATGCCCGGGCCGTTGCCCACCTACCCCGCCGGGTCGGCAGGTCCGCGTGAGGCGGACGACCTGTTGGATGGATCCACCACCTGGCGCGCGCTCTGATGGCAGACGTCGGGAGCGCCGAACGCACCTCGGCGGCCCAGATCGAGGACGGGCTGCGCGACTTGCTCCAGGACGGTCATGCGGGCGAGCGTCCCAGTGCCTCGGCGCGTGTCCTGAACATGGTCGCGGTGGTCGATCGCGAGCGGCGCGAGGAGATCGAGGCCAGGCTCGCGCAGGTCGGCCGCTACCACCCGTCGCGCACGATCATCTGCGCGGTTGGGCCGGAGCGCACGTCGCTGGACGCGCACGCCGCGATCGAGGGCTCGTCGGGTGCCGTCGGCCTTAGTCACGAGCGCGTCACGATCGACGTGGGTGCCGAGTACCTGTCTCATCTCGACATGATCGTGGACCCCATCCTCGTGAGCGGGCTCTCGACAGTGGTGTGGGCGCCGCACGGCCACCCGGAGGCCGTTGACTCGCTGCTGCGCCTCGCCACCGTCGTGCTCGTCGACTCGACCGAGGAGCCCGACATCGCAAAGTCGCTTGCCCGCGTGGGCGAGCTTGCGGCACGCGCGTACGTGGTCGACCTCGCGTGGCTGCGCAGCACGCCGTGGCGCGAGCGGGTTGCATTCACGTTCGACCCCGCCGAATGGCGGCCCGAGCTCGGGCACATCAGCGTCGTCACGGTCCGCCACGGTGTGGACTCGGCGGTTGCCGCTCTGCTGCTCGTGGGTTGGCTGGCCTCCCGCCTGGGATGGGAGCCCGGGCTGCTCGAAGGGCACGGTGACGGCCCGCGTCGAGGCCGGTTGCGTGCGAACGCCGGCGATGTGGCAGTGACGCTCGAGCCGGTCGCGGGGCTTGACGTGCCGGGCCTCGCCGGGTTGACGCTCCAGACGCAGACGGGGTTGTCGATCTCGCTCGATCGCGCCCCGGGCGGACTTGCCGCGACGCGGGAGACACCCGATGGACACAGTTTCAGGTGGACGGTACTGGGCGCCTCGCGAGGCGAGGGCGGCATCCTCGGCGAAGGCGTTCGGCAGGCCCTGTTGCGCGATCCCACCTACCGCCCCGCCGTCGCAGCCGCCCGCGCGATGCTCCCGTCATGAAGATGAAACGGATCGTCGTGGACGATCCGGCCCACGGGGTTGCCAACCGGATGACTGTGGTCGCCAACGCGGACGGTCACATCGCGCTGGCCGGGGGGTCGACGCCGCGTGCTGCCTACGAGCAGGCGGCGGACATGGGTGCCGACTGGTCGGGTTGCACCCTTTGGTTCGGAGACGAGCGCTGCGTGCCTCCCGACGACGAGCGGTCGAACTTCGGGATGGTCAAAACTGCGCTACTTGACCGGCTGTCCGGGCCGGCGCCCGCTGTGCATCGCATCCCCGGGGAGCTCGGCCCGCGTCCTGCGGCCGATGCGTACGAGGAGGCGCTGCGTGATGGGGTGGAGCGCTTAGACCTGGTGGTGCTGGGACTCGGCCCCGACGCGCACTGCGCATCGCTGTTCCCCAATGCCCCGGCACTGGCAGAACAGCACCGCCTTGCACTTGGCGTGGAGGAGCCCGGCATGGAGCCGCTGGTGCCACGGGTCACGCTTACGCTGGCGGCCATCAACGCCGCGCGCAACGTCGTCTTCCTGGTGACCGGCGCCGACAAGGCGGAGGCGGTCGCGCGGGCGTTCGGAGGCGACCCCGATCCCGCCGCGCCCGCGAGCCTCGTCGCCCCGGCCACGTCGCTGACGGTGCTGATGGACGCCGCGGCCGCAGCACAGCTTCCCGCGGAGGCGCTGCATTGGTGATTGCGTGCGGCTTCGACCACGCCGGCTTTCCGCTGAAGGAGATCGTGCTCGAGGTGCTGCGAGAGGCCGGCCACGAGGTGCTCGACCTCGGCACCGACTCGACCGAGCCCGTCGACTACCCCGACGTCGCCGTCGACGTCGGCGAGGCCGTGCGCAGCGGCAGGGCGGATCGCGGTGTCCTCGTGTGCGGCTCGGGCGCGGGCGTCGCCGTTGCCGCGACCAAGATGGTCGGCATCCGCGCCGCGACGGTGACCGACACCTACACGGCACACCAGGCCGTCGAGCACGACGACGTCAATGTCCTGTGCCTCGGCGCACGCGTGATCGGCCCGGCCTTGGCCGCAGACATCCTGCGCGCCTTCGCGGGCGCGTCCTTCACCGGCGAGGAACGACACTGGCGGCGCCTGGACAAGGTGAACGCGATCGAGCGAAAGGAAAGCCAGTGCGGGTGATCGAGTGCGACATCTGCGGTGAGACCCTCTCGGGGGCCAACGACGACGAGCTGGTCGAGACCGCTCGCCGGCACATGGACGAGCTCCATCCCGACAAAGGTCGTGACGACGCGCAGGTGCGCGAGCTCGTCGGTGCGCAGGCATACGACGCGTCGGACAGCTGAGCGGGCGTGGAAGCGCCGGAGGTCGTGCTCGTGCGGCACGGCGAGACCGAGTGGGCTCGTGACGGGCGGCACACCGGGAGCACGGACGTTCCTCTCACCGACGAGGGCCGGCGGCAGGCGGAGCTGGTGGGGAGGCGGCTGGCCCAGCGCCGCTTCGCGCTTGTCCTGACCAGCCCGCTGAGGCGCGCGGTCGACACGTGTCGACTGGCCGGGCTCGGTGCTGGGGCCGAGGTACGCCAAGACCTGACCGAGTGGGACTACGGCCGCTACGAGGGCCGCACCACGGCAGACATCCAGGCCGAGGTGCCGCGATGAAATCTGTGGCGTGACGGTTGTCCGGACGGTGAGTCGGCAGCCGACGTCGGCCGGCGAGCGGACCACGTGATCGCCGAGCTGCGGGCGCTCGAAGGCGACGCGGCGCTCTTCGCACACGCTCATCTTCTGCGGGTGCTCGCTGCGAGGTGGCTCGGCATGCCCCCCGAGGCTGGAGGAGGCTTCGGCCTCTCGACTGCGACAATCAGCATCCTCGGCCACGAGCACGAGTCGCCGGTGATGTGGCTATGGAACCAACCGCCTACGGCTGGAGCAGCACCTTGAACGGCCCGTCCTGCTTCTTCTGGAAGATCTCGTAGGCATGCGGAGCCTCCTCTAGCGGCAGCCGGTGCGTGGCGAAGCCGTCGACTCCGAGCGGGTCGCCGTCTCCACTCAACAGCGGCAGGATCTCGGGGATCCAGCGCTTGACATTGGCCTGGCCCATGCGCAGGTTGATCTGCTTGTCGAACATCTGGATCAGCGGCATGGGACTCGCAGCACCGCCGTAGACGCCCGACAGGGAGATCGTGCCGCCGCGCTGAACGAGCTCGATCGCCATGTGCAGTGCCGCGAGGCGGTCGAGGCCGGCGGTCTCGATCATCTTGCGGGCCACGGCATCCGGAAGCATCCCGGCGATCCGGTGGGCGAACTTGCCGATCGGCGACCCATGGGCCTCCATGCCGACGGCGTCGATGACGGAGATCGGCCCTCGCCCGCCGGTCATCTCGCGCACGACCGCGGGGAGGTCGTCGTGCTCCTCGATGTCGAGCGTCTCCACGCCGTGTAGTCGCGCACGTTCCAGGCGCTCCGGCACGAGGTCCACGCCGATCACCTGGCCGGCGCCGCGGTGCTGGGCGACGCGGGTCGCCATCTCGCCGATCGGCCCGAGACCGAGCACCAACACGGTCTCGTCGTCCGGGACGTCCGCGTACTCGACCGCCTGCCAGGCGGTGGGCAGGACGTCTGACAGGTAGACGAAGCGGTCATCCGGGGGGCCCTCCGAGACCTTGATGGGCCCGTACTGCGCCTGCGGGACGCGCAGGTACTCCGCCTGGCCGCCCGGGACCTGCCCGTAGGGCTTGGTGTACCCGAACAACGCTGCGCCGGTGCCCTGCTCGCGCACCTGCGTCGTCTCACACTGCGACTGCAGGCCCTTGTCGCACGTGTAGCAGTGACCGCACGAGATGTTGAACGGGATCACGACGCGGTCGCCGGGAGCGATGTGCGTGACCTCCGACCCTGTCTCCTCGACGATCCCCATCGGCTCGTGCCCGAGGATGTCTCCGGCGTCGATGAAGGGGCCGAGGACCTCGTACAGGTGCAGGTCCGATCCGCAGATCCCCGAAGACGTGATCCGCACGATCGCGTCGGGTGTGTTTCTCCTGCTCCAGGTTCTGGCGCAGCACCCCAGCGACTTCCGTCGCGCCGCGGGCCTCGGCGTTCGTCACTAGCGTCTCGTACACCGCGATCTCGTGGTGCTCGGTCTCTGCGGCGCCCGCCAGGATCACTGCATCCACGTCGCTGTCGTCGGTCTTCTTGATGGCCGCTTTGCCCTCCTTGTCGAGTCCCTCGATCGCCGGGCAGGGAGAGTTGTCGACGTCCTCACCGAGCAGCTCGAAGGACTTCTCGATGTTGGCAATCTGGCTGCGCGTCTCGTCTGCGTGGTGACTGAACAGCTGCTTGAGCTCATCGCGCTGGGCGTGCTCTTCGAGCTCACCGAGCATCTCCAGCACGGTCTGCTCCATCGTAAGTGCTGCGCCCCGGTTGAAGCTGAAGATCTCTTCCGGGGTGTTGAGCTTCTCGAACAAATGGCGCCTCCTGGCGGTTGACTTCCTCCCGGCTACCCGGATCTCACGCCACAAACCTCACGGCAGGTCAGGCTTTGGACGACCTAGACTGGTCCGCCGTGACCAGACTGCGCAACATCGTTGTCCTGGCCGCCCTTGCGGCAGTGCTGGCTTTGCCCGGCACCGCCGCCGCGAAGGAGAAGTTGACGGCGAGCCCGACGACGGTGTCTTTCGGCGAAACCCTCGTGCTGCGCGGTACGGGGTGGCCGGTGATCGAGTTCTGCAGGCGTCAGGTGACGCTGTCGCTGAAGAGCTCGCAGAACTCGTTTCGGATCGGCACCGTGCGCACACGGCCGAACGGCCGGTTCTCGTTCCGGTGGCTCCCGCGGCGGGCACGGGTCGGGGCGGGAAGCTGGCTGGCCGTGGCGCGTATGCGTTGCGAGAGCGGCAACGACGGCTCGCCCGTGATCAGACGCGCGACCGCGCGCATCCACATCGCGAACTGACTTTCTAAACCTGAACTTCTAGCTCCCTGACACCGCGGTGATCCGCGGTCGCTGCGATCCGTATATGCCCACAGCACCTCGCAGCGAGATCCGGCCGCCGATACGAGCGGCCGCCTAGAAGGGAGACAGCATTGACTGATCCAACGACAGAGCGCACCGACCAACAACCGGTCGCGATGAAGGCACTCGCTCGCGACCCGTCTTCGCGCAAGCGCTTTCTTGCCATGGTCGGTGGCACCGGCGCGGCCAGCGCCTTCGCAATCTTCCTCGCCGCTTGCGGGGACGACAAGAAGGACAAGACTGCCACGCAGTCGCAAGCGCAACCAACGACCTCCGGCACGAGCCAATTTGGCATGGGGGATCTGGGAATCCTCAACTACGCGCTTACGCTCGAGTACCTCGAGGCCGCCTTCTACCGCGACGCGGCGGCCAGCGGTGTGCTCAAGGGCAGCGTGCTAAGCCTGGCCAAGCGGTTCGGCGAGCAGGAGCAGGAGCACGTCGACGCGCTCGAGGCGACCGTCAAGAAGCTCGGCGGCACCGCGGCGAAGAAGCCCAAGTCCAAGTTTCCGCTGGAGGACCAGGCTTCGATCCTCAACCTGGCGGCGACTGTCGAGAACCTCGGCGCGTCCGCGTATCTGGGTCAGGCGGCCAACATCAAGAGCAAGGAAGTACTGGCGGCCGCGCTCTCGATCCACACCGTCGAAGCACGCCACGCGGCAGCGCTGAACAGCGCGATCAAGAAGAACGTGTCGCCTGACGGCGCATTCGCCAAGCCGGCATCCGCTGACGCGGTCTTGAAGGCGGTCAAGCCCTTCATCGTCAGCTAGCCAGGCCACCAATCGTCCGGAAGGAGCAACTCAATGCGCAACAACAACGAATCGCAACTCGCTGACCCGGTGCTCGGCACCGTACAGATCGACGGCATCACCCGCAGCTCGTTCATCCTGAAGGGAGCCCTCGCGGCGGGCGCGGTCTATGGAGCGAGCACGGTCGCACCATTTGTCGGCCAGGCGTTCGCGCAAACCGGCGGCGACGTCGACATCCTCAACTTCGCCTTGACGCTCGAGTACCTCGAGGCCGACTTCTACGACAAGGCGGTCAAGAAGGCGGGTCTGCGCGGCGAGCTGAAGACGATGGCCCGGCAGTTCGGGGACGCCGAGCAGGAGCACGTCGACGCCCTCACCGCCACGATCAAGGATCTCGGTGGTACGCCTGTAAAGACGCCGAGCTTCACGTTTCCGATCAGCGACGAGGCAAGCTTCCTGAAGCTCGCTGTCACGCTCGAGGACACGGGAGTATCTGCCTACAACGGCGCGGCGCCCTCGATCAAGTCCGCAAAGGTGCTCGGCGCAGCCGGCAGCATCGTGCAGATCGAGGCCCGCCACGCAGCGGCCGTCAGGCAGCAGGCAGACAAGGCCCCCGCACCGGATGCGTTCGACAAGACGCTTCGCCAGAAGCAGGTGTTGAGCGCGGTCAAGCCGCTCATCAAGGCTTGAGTCCGCTGCGCTACCTGCGGGTCGGGTTCGCCGTGGCCGCGATGGCGGCGTCGTTCGCCGTCGCCGGCTGTGGCGGCGGGAGCGATGCGAGCCCGAAGGTGACCTACGTGGACGTCGAGGACTTCATGTTCCGTCCCGCCCGGATCGAGGTTCCGTCCGGCGGGAAGGTGGTCTGGAGGAACGCCGACAAAGCGAAGCACACGGCCACCGCAAAGGAAGGCTCCGGGTCGCAGTTCGATACCGGCACGGTGCGAAAGGGCGCCGCACGGGGCGTCACGTTCACCAAGCGGGGGACGTTCGCATACGTCTGCAGTTTTCACGCCTTCATGGAAGGCACCGTTGAAGTCAGATAAATCGCAAGACAACAGAAACGGAAGGTGATCGCATGCCAGGCATAGGACCGCTCGAAATCGTGGTGGTGCTGGTGATTGCACTAATGGTGTTCGGACCCAAGCGCCTCCCCGAGATGGGACGCTCGGTTGGAAACGGGCTTCGCGAGTTCAAGGACTCGCTGACAAACGACAAGGAAGACGACGACGACCACGTGCCGATCGCGGCCGTCGTTGCGATCCCGGCACCTGCACAGAGCCCTGTGCCGGCGCCGCGTGAGGTCGTGCGCGACCGCTCGTAGAGCGCGCTCACCAGGTATCTCCGAAGTGCTCCGCGCACCAATCGCCCACGAGGAACGCTTGACCCTGGTCGAGCATCTCGACGAGTTCCGCAGCCGGCTGATCGTCTCGGTCGCGGCGTTCCTCGTGGCCCTTGGGCTCTGCTTCTGGCAGAACCACCTGATTCTCGACCTCCTGAACGCACCGCTCCCGGGCGATTTCACGCCGGTCACGCTGGGAGTGTCGGAGCCGTTCTTGACAACCGTCACCGTTTCGGCGTACGCGGCGATCCTGCTGTCGTTGCCGGTCGTGCTCTACGAAGCGTACGCGTTCCTGCTGCCGGCGTTCACGCGCGGGCAGCGACGAGTGGCGTTGCCCATGCTGGCGATGGTCCCGGTGCTGTTCGTGGCGGGCGTCGTGTTCAGCTACATGTTCGTGCTCCCCGCGGCGCTGGATTTCCTCGTCAACTTCAACGACAGCCAGTTCAACACGCAGATCCGCGCTCGCGAGTACTACGGCTTCGTGGCGATGACGCTCGGCGCGCTGGGGATCCTGTTCCAGATCCCGGTCGGTGTGCTGTTGGCGACGCGCATCGGCCTGACGACGCCGCGCAAGTTGCGCCGCGGCCGCAAGCACGCGGTGGTGGGCATTGCGGTGGTGGCGATGCTGCTGCCCGGGACGGACCCGATCACGATGCTGATCGCGATGGTCCCGCTACTGGTGCTCTACGAGGCCAGCATCGTGATCGCCGCGATCGCAGGAAAGCCCGCGGCGCATCCCGCGTCGACTCCGGTTTGAAGTCCAACCAGCCGCTCGTCAACGGGCGCATGACAGAGAGGAAGTAAACGCATGACAGATCTCATCACGGTAGAAATGGTCGACACGGACGGTGCGCTTCAGGAGGCCGGCGACGCGGTTGCCGGCGACACGCGCGCCGACCTGTTCCGGAAGGCCGCCATCGGCGGTGGTTCGCTGCTCGCCGGCGGAGTACTGCTCGGCGGGCTGCCCGAATTGGCAGAGGCGCGGAAGTCGAAGAAGCAGGACGTCAAGATCCTGAACTTCGCGTTGACGCTCGAGTACCTGGAGGCCGAGTTCTACACGCAGGCGGTCGCCAACGGCGGCCTCAGCGGGCCGACGCTCCAGTTCGCGACCACGGTCCGCGACCATGAGCTGGCGCACGTCAGCTTCCTCAAGGGCGTCCTGAAGAAGAAGGCGGTCAAGAAGCCCAGGTTCGACTTCAAGGACACCGTCACGAACCAGGCCAAGTTCCAGGCGACCGCAATCGTGCTCGAGGACACGGGTGTCTCCGCCTACGAGGGGCAGGCCCACCGGATCAAGCAGACAGCGGTGCTGAAGGCAGCGGCTTCCGTCCTGCCCGTCGAGGCACGGCACGCAGCCTGGATCCGCAACATCGTGGGTCAGCTCCCGGCGCCGGCGGACTTCGACAAGGCCGCCTCGATGTCGAAGGTCCTGAAGGCGGTCAAGGGCACCGGCTTCATCGTCGGCTAGTTCGCTCGGAGTCGCTCGGAGGGTCGGCCGCGGTGGCCGGCCCTCGGTCTTATCCGGCTCCGGTGCATACGACGGCCCTCATCGCGAAAGCTTCCCACAGAGTGCCGCGAGTGCCTTGCGGTACGCCTCGGAGAACGTCGGGAACGGCTGCACTGTGTCGCGCATGACCTCCAGCGGCACCTCCGCGCGGATCGCGAGCGTCGCCTGCCCGAGCCACTCACCCGCCTCCGGGCCGACGGCGCATGCGCCGGTCAGCTTGTGCCCGTCGCTGATCAGGGTCAGGAAGCCCGGCCACTTGGAAGGATCGGCCGTATACGTGGCGCTGCGCGCAAGCCCCGCCAGCTCGGCCGTCCCGTCGTGCTCGCCTTCAGTCGCTCCCGCCGCGGCGACCTGAGGATCCGTGAAGACCACGCGCGGGATCGCGCGGTAGTCCGCGCGCGCCGGCTGCCCGAGCATGTCTGCCGCGGCCACTCGCGCCTGGTAGGCGCCGACGTGCGTGAACGGCATGATCCCGGTCACGTCGCCGACCGCCCAGATCCCCTCGCCGGCGCGCAGCCGCTCGTCGACCTGGATGCCCTCGTCGGGCGGCTCGATGCCCACGGATTCGAGACCGAGGCCGTCCGTGCGCGGCTTGCGCCCGGTGGCCACCAAGAGTTTGTCGCCGACCAGCTTGCGGCCGTCACCGAGCGTCAGCGCGCCGCCCTCTCCGCGTGGCGTGACCTTCTCCGCCGATTCCCCGAGACAAAGCTCGATGCCCTCACTGGAAAGCGCGCTCGCGAGCGCACGACCGGCTGCCTCGATCTCGTTCGGGACCAGATGGTCGGCACGCTCGACGAGCGCGACGGAGACGCCCATGCGCGAGAAGGCCTGTCCGATCTCGACACCCACGGGACCTCCGCCGAGTATCAGGAGGCGTTCAGGCAGCTCGCGCACGCCCATCGCCTCCCGGTTGGTCCAGACTCCGGAGAGCTCCGCGAGACCGTCGATCGGCGGGATCACCGGCGAAGATCCGGTCGCAATCACGATCCGGCCGCTCTCGAGCCGCTGGTCGCCGACCTGCACAATGCCGCGACCGGTCAAGCGGGCAGAGCCTCGGACAACTGTCACCCCCTCGTCCTCCAGCGCCCGCGCCTTCGCAGTGTCGTCGTAGCCGGACACCATGTAGTCGCGCCAGGCAAGGATGCGCTGCGCGTCGAGCTCGGCTTTCGGCGCCTGCTGGACGCCGGGTGTGCTCAGTGCGGCGGCGAGCACCTCGCCCGGTCGGAGCAGCGTCTTGGCGGGCATGCAGGCCCAGTACTTGCACTCACCGGCCACCAGCTCGTGCTCGATGATCGCGACGTCCATGCCACTGGAGGCGAGTTCACCGGCGCAGGTCTCGCCCGCGGAGCCGGCGCCGATGACGATCGCGTCGTGGTGCTGGGTGGAAGGCACGGCCGGTGACTATCTCACGCTGCTAGCCTGGGTGGACCGAGCCGGTTACGTCAAGGCGCTTCATAGCCCCCCCGGATCACCACTCAAAGCGCCGCAAGGGGGGGTCCGCCATGACCCAGACCGCTTCTTTCACGTCCGACAGAATCGGCAACGGCATGGAAGTTCTTACGCTGAACGGCGAGTGCGACCAGTCAGCAGCGCTTAATGCCGAACAGCGAATCGTTTCCGCGCTCGACGCCGGAAGGACCGAAATCATCTTTGACCTGCGGGGTGTGACGACGGTCTGCCGTTCGATGCTCCAGGTGCTGTTTCGCGCTCTGATTCGAATGGGGCGCAACGGCCGGCTGGTCCTCGTCCGCCCGAACGCGTCCGTGTGGGCGCTTTTCGAGCAGAGCGGATTGGACAAGGGGTTCTCGACTTTCCCAGACCTCAAGGGCGCCGTGGCCGACATGCGCTGAGCGGAGGCGTCAGGGGATACTGCGGCGCGGGATGTCCAAGGAGAACGTGGAGATCGTGCGCCGCGTGTACGAGGCCGCGGCCCGTCGTGACGCCGAGACCGTCCTTGCCCTCTACGACCCTGAGGTCGAGCTGGATCCCTCTCGGCTGGGGGTCGCCGGTTTCGCGGGAGGGGTCGAGGGCATCTACCGCGGGCATGCCGGCCTTCGGAGCTTCTTCCACGAGTGGCACGAGGCATGGGGCGTCATCGAGTACGACTTCGACGAGCTGATCGACGCGGGAGGCGAGCACGTGATCTCGGTTGTGACCAGACACGCGCGTGGGCGCGCGAGTGGGGCCGAGGTCGAGCGGCCCTTCGCACTCGCCTGGACGGTGCGCGACGGCAAGGTTGTCGAGTTGGTCTGGTTCCTGACGCGTGACGAGGCCCTCGAGGCCGTCACCCTCAGGCGCTGACGCTCAGTCGTGCGGCGCGTAGCGGCCGTGCAGCATCAGGTCGTTTCCGTCCGGGTCGGTGAAGAACGCCATGTGACAGACGCCCGTGTCGAGGATGTCGCCCGTGAACTCCACTCCCTTGGCCTCGAGCTCCGCGCGCGCCGCGGCGACGTCGTCCACGTGGAGGGCGGGGTGGGCGTTCTTCTGCGGGGCGAACTCCATGCCGAATCGCTTCGGCTCCCAGATGCCGAAGCACGTGTCCCCGGCCCAGACCTCGAATTGGGAGCGGTCGTCGGGTCGCAGGCCGAGGGTTTCGACGTAGAAGCTGCGGGAGCGCTCCGCGTCCTGGGATGGGATGCCGACGAAGTCGAGCTTGGTGATCATGGGCTTCTCCTCTCTGTGTGCGAGCTGGGCGCCCATCGTATGGCCCGCCCGCCTCTTCCCGGTAGCGTCCGTGTCGTGGCCGCCCCAGCGATCGAGATCGACGCCGCAGGACGCAGTCTCCGCGTCTCCAATCCGGAGCGCTTGATCTTCCCGCCGGCGGGCGGCACGGGTCCCGTCACAAAGCTGCAGGTGGTCGAGTACTACCTCGCCGTGGCTCCGGGGATCATGCGAGCCCTGCGTGAACGGCCGACGACGCTCGAGCGCTGGCCGAAGGGCGTGCACCCCGGCATCGTGCTTTCCACGCGTGAGAAGGGCGGCGGCGACGCGTTCTTCCAGAAGCGCATCCCACGCGGCGCGCCGCCCTACGTCGAGACCGCGAGCATCCAGTTCCCTTCGGGGCGCTCCGCCGACGAGATCTGCCCGACGGAGGTCGCCGTCGTGGGCTGGGCGGCGCAGATGGGGACGATCACCTTCCACCCATGGCCCGTGCGCCGCGCCGATGTCGATCACCCCGACGAGCTGCGCCTCGACCTCGATCCCCAACCCGGCACGGATTTCGCGGACGCCGTCCGCGTGGCGGCGACGGCCCGCGAGCTCCTGGACGAGTTCGGATACGCCGGCTTCCCGAAGACCTCGGGCGGGCGCGGCGTGCACATCTACGTGCGGATCGAGCCGCGCTGGACGTTCACCGACGTCCGGCACGCGGCAATCGCGTTCGGACGGGAGCTCGAACGCCGGCGTCCCGGGGAGGTAACGACCAAATGGTGGAAGGAAGAGCGCGGCGAGAACATCTTCGTCGACTACAACCAGAATGCGCGCGATCGCACGATCGCCTCCGCCTACAGCATCCGGCCGAAGCCGGGCGCCCCCGTGTCGGCGCCCGTGACCTGGGACGAGCTCGGCGAGGTCGAGCCAGAGGACTTCACGGTCGAGACAATGCCGGCGCGCTTCGCCGAGGTCGGCGACCCACACGAGGCAATCGACGACGTCGCCCATTCGCTCGAGCCGCTGCTCGAGCTGTACGAGGCTCAAGACCGCGGCGACATGCCCTATCCACCCGATTACCCGAAGATGCCGGGCGAGCCAAAGCGCGTGCAGCCGAGCCGGGATCGGGACCGCAAGTAGCTCGACGCGATTCCGAGGCCTTTCAGTGCGCCCGAGAGGACTCGAACCTCCACGGCCTTTACAGGCCACAAGGCCCTCAACCTTGCGCGTCTACCAATTCCGCCACAGGCGCGTGCGGGGTTGCGGATTATAGGCTCGCTCCCGACGCTTGCCCGCTTCAATGTCGCGTAGGGTTCCCCAGTCTTGGTGGTTGCGAGCCATGTGCGCGGAATCGTCGGGCGCGGCACCTACGGGCTCGTCGCCGGCCTCCTGCTGTCGCTGATCCACCGCTGAGCGATGAGCCGGGCTTGAACCCGTCCGCGGGGAGAGCTACTCTACGAACGTGTGTTCGCTACGACCACCTAGCCGGCGGGAGGAATGCGCCTGATGGTTGACCTCAAGATGACGAAGCGCCAGCAGGAGATCTTCACGTTCATCAAGCGGTACGGGTCGAAGTACGGCTATCCGCCGACCGTGCGCGAGATCGGCAAGGCCGTCGGACTGGCCTCTTCGTCGACCGTGCACGCGCATCTCGCAAACCTGGAGAAGTACGGGGTGCTGCGACGGGACCCGACCAAGCCCCGGGCGATTGAGCTGCTCTTCGACAAGGCCAAGCGGGCCGTATCACCGGACGAGGGCATGCTGCCCATCGTCGGCCGCGTGGCCGCCGGGCAGCCGATCCTCGCCGAGGAGAACATCGAGGACTACGTCCAGGTGCCGAGTGTCGCCGGTGGTGACGACGGCGAGTACGTGCTCCAGGTGTCCGGCGAGAGCATGCGCGACGCGGGCATCCTGGCCGGGGACTATGTCGTCGTGCGGCCGCAGAGCACCGCGGGGGACGGTGACATCATCGTCGCGCTGCTCGGCGACGAGGCAACGGTCAAGCGGTTCTTCCGTGAACGGGACCACGTGCGCCTGCAGCCGGAGAACCCGGCGATGGAGCCCATTCGCAGCCGCGACGTCGAGGTGCTGGGTAGAGTCGTCGGAGTGTTCAGGAAGGTCTGATGACGACGCTGGCGGAAACTCCCGTGACCGACTCGCGCCTCTTCGAGGTCAAGCCCGAGCGTACGCTGGCGGACCTGCTGGTCGAGATCGACTACGCGGTCAACCACGGCCAGGCCGTGCCGTGCCTCGTGTGCGGCGCGATGACGGCCGGCGGTGAGCTCGGCACTCCCGCCGAGTGCCGCGACTGCGGCAGCACGCTCGAGTAGGTCCCTTCACCGGCCGCACATCGCCGGTGCCGCGTCGTCCGGGACAATGCCGTCATGTCCTCGGGCCGCCGCCCTGCAGCCCCTGCTGGTTCCTCCGGCGATGGGATCCCACGCGATGCCTGGTTGAGGCTTGCCGCCTGCGCCGGGGCGGCGGCGCTCCTGCAGATGGACGGCACGATCGTCACGGTGGCGCTGCCCTCCGTCGGGAAGGAGCTGGATGCCGACTCGCACCAGCTGTCGCTCGTGCTCACCGCCTACTTCGTGGCGTATGGGCTGACGCTGTTCCCGGGCGGGTCCCTGGTCGATCGCAGCGGGTCGCGCCAGGTGGGCCTCACGGGGCTGGCCATCTTCGCCGCCGGGGCGCTGATCGGCGCACTTGCCGGCAGCATCGAGCTGCTCGTGGCATCGCGGATCGTCCAGGGCATCGGCGCAGGCCTGGTGAGCCCGGCGTCGCTGGCCGGCGCCGTATCCGGGTTCCCCGCCGAGCGTCGCGGCTCGGCGCTCGGCATCTGGGGCGCCAGCTCCGGTGTCGCCAACCTGATCGGCCCGGTCGTCGGCGGCCTGCTCACGGTCGCGATCGATTGGCGGGCATGCTGGTGGTTCCTGATCCCCGCGAGTGCCGCCGCCGCCCTTGCACTGTGGCGCCTGGTGCCGCGTGAGGTACACGTCGCGGCGAGCCCGGACGCAGCCGGCCTGCGCCAGCGCGTCGTGGCCGCCGCCGCACTAGTCGCGGCTCTCACGTTCGCGGTGATGATCGGCGGCTTCTATATAGGTCAGCAGTATCTGCAGACCGCGTCCGGGTACTCGGCGCTCGGCGCGGGCGCGGCGCTCACCGTGATCGCGCTGCTCGTGGCCGTGGCCGCTCCGTTTGCCGGGCGCTTGTCGGACGCCCGCGGGGAGGGTCCGACGGTGGCGCTCGGGTTCGGGCTCGCCGCGCTCGGCCTCGGCGTGCTGGCGATACCGGGTGTGCCACTCGACGGCATCGGGGCGCTGCCGCTGCTGGTTCCCTTCGGCCTCGGGCTCGGCATGCTCTTCGTGCCGGCCTCGCGCGCTGCCCTGAATGCCGTGCCGCAGGCAAAGCACGGCCGCGTGTCGTCGCTCTTGTCGACCGCCCGGCTGCTTGGCGCCGGTCTCGGCTCGGTGCTGGGCGGCGCGGCACTCTCGGGCGGAGTCACGGAGGACCACATGCGCCTGGCGCTTGCCGGAGGCGCCGCACTTTGCGTGGTGATCGGCTTGCCGGCGGCCGCCGAGTTGTCCGGCCGGGTCCGGGCCGAAGCTAGAATCCCACCTTGTAGACCGAGCAATCGCGGAGGTGACGCCTTCGAGGAAAGTCCGGACACCGCAGGGCAGGGTGGTCGGTAGCGCCGACCCGGGGAAACCCGCGGGAAAGTGCCACAGAAACGACACCGCCTAAGTTGCGCCGTCACACGTGAACGGCGTGACCGGTAAGGGTGAAATGGTGCGGTAAGAGCGCACCGGCGCCGTGGTGACACGGCGGCCGAGGCAAACCCCACCCGGTGCAAGGCCAAGCAGGACCGTTGAAGCTGCCCGCTGAGGTCCAGGTAGGCCGCAGAGACAGATGGTTGCTCACGACAGAATCCGGCTTACAGGTCTACTAAGGGAACGGCCCCCTTCCGGGGGCCGTTTCTATTGCAGGGTCCCTCACGGGGCCGCTTTGCTATTTGAGGGCTCTGATTGGGGGCCGTTTCCATCTGAAGCTTGGTCCGGAAGCGCCGATCGAGACAGTGCGAAACGTCGGGTACCTCTGTGCGGCATAGCCTCGTAAGGCCGCTCGTGTTCATGGTGGCGGCGGCGAACCTCGCCGCGATTGTGCTGCTGCCGAGCTTGGCGACCTTCCCGTTCCACGTCTTCGCCGGCGGCGTGGCGATCCTCTACGGGCTCGGCATCTGGTCGCAGGGTTCCCGGCGCGTGGTGCTCGCCATCGTCGCCGCCACCAGTGGGGCGCTGCTGCTGCAGGATCTGCTCGCGCGCTCGTACTTCTGGGAGGAGCTGATCGAGATCCCCCTGATCTCCGGTCTGTTCATCTCCATGGCCTGGTACGCGCACCGGCGTCAGGTGGCGCTGGAGGACATGGAGCGCCTTGCGCGCGAGCGGGCGGAGCTGCTGGAGCGCCAGGAGAGCCTCTTTCACGACGTCTCGCACGAGCTGAGGACGCCGGTGACGATCGCCCGCGGGCATCTCGAGATGCTCCGGAGTGCAAGCGCCGATGCGGTTCCCGAGCTCGATGTCGCCGTCGACGAGCTGTCTCGCATCGGGCACATCGTCGATCGCATCCTCTTGCTGGCGAAGGCCGACCGGCCGGACTTCGTCTCGCGCACCGACATCGTCCTCGAGCCGTTCCTGGAGGACGTCTTCCTGCGCTGGTCCGAGCTCGCCCCGCGCGTCTGGCGGCTGGGCGACGTCGCGGTGGGCACCTTGAGCGCGGATCCCCACGCGGTGCGGGCGGCCCTCGACGCCCTGATCGAGAACGCGGTCGAGCACACCAAGTGCTCCGATCCGATCGAGTTGCGCGCACGGCGAGAGGGCAGGGCGGTCGTGATCGAGGTGAGCGACGGCGGATCCGGTATCCCGCAGGGCGGACTCGATCGAATATTCGAGCGCTTCGCGAGGGCTGACACGTCCCGCACGCGCTCCGGCGGCGGTGTCGGGCTGGGGCTCGCGATCGTGGCAGCGATCGCGCACGCCCATGGTGGATCCTGCGAGGTGAGCTCATCGCCCGCGGGCTCGACCTTCTCGCTGATCCTTCCCGGCTTTGCTCCCTCGACGGAAACTGCGACCGCAGTGGATAGAGTGAAATTGCACGCCTGATCACCGCCAGCGCGAGGAGGCCGCCATGAACAGCTTCGGAGCAAGGTCGACGCTCTCCGTCGGCGGCCGCGAGTACGAGATCTACCGGCTCGACGCGCTCCAGTCGAAGTTCGACGTGGCACGGCTGCCGTTTGCGCTCAAGGTCCTGCTCGAGAACCTGCTGCGCTACGAGGGCGGGCCGACGGTCGATGCCGCTGACATCGAGGCGCTCGCGTCGTGGGTCGCGACGGACGAGCCCAGCAAGGAGATCGCCTACGCGCCCTCCCGCGTGCTCCTGCAGGACTTCACCGGGGTGCCGGCCGTGGTCGACCTGGCCGCGATGCGCCATGCCATGCCCGAGCTCGGCGGCGACCCGGCCCGCATCAACCCGCTGCAGCCGGCCGAGCTCGTGATCGACCACTCCGTGCAGGTGGACGAGTCCGGGACACCGCGGGCCTTCCAGGTCAACGCGGACCGGGAGTTCGAGCGCAACAAGGAGCGCTACGCCTTCCTGAAGTGGGGCCAGCAGGCCTTCGACAACTTCGCGGTCGTGCCGCCCGACACCGGGATCGTGCACCAGGTCAACCTCGAGCACCTCGCGCGGGTCGTGTTCGCGAATGAGACGAACGGCGTCGTCCAGGCCTACCCCGACACGCTTGTCGGCACCGACTCTCACACGACGATGGTCAACGGCCTCGGCGTGCTGGGCTGGGGAGTGGGAGGGATCGAGGCCGAGGCCGCGATGCTGGGGCAGCCGGTCTCGATGCTGATCCCGCAGGTGATCGGCTTCCGGCTCGACGGCGAGCTGCCGGAGGGCGCGACCGCCACCGACCTCGTGTTGACGGTCACGCAGATGCTGCGCGAGCGGGGGGTCGTGGGCAAGTTCGTCGAGTTCTTCGGCGACGGCCTCGCGCGGCTGCCGCTGGCCGACCGCGCGACGATCTCCAACATGGCGCCCGAGCAGGGCGCGACGTGCGTGATGTTCCCGATCGATGCCGAGACGCTGCACTACCTGCGCTTCACCGGTCGTTCGGAGGAGCAGGTCGCGCTCGTCGAGGCCTATGCGCGCGAGCAGGGCATGTTCCACGAGCCCGGCGCGGAGGAGGCCACCTACACGGACACCCTCGTGCTGGACCTGGCGGGCGTCGAGCCGAGCCTCGCGGGACCGCGGCGCCCGCAGGACCGCGTGCCGCTGCGCGAGGCCAAGGAGTCCTTCCTGCGCGAGCTCGAGTCCCTGGTCGAAGCCGGGGCCGCGGCGCCTCCCGCCAACGGCGACATCGAGCGTTTCGCCGGGGAGGGAGGGCACACCGCCGTCGGCGTCGAGGAGCAGTCGGCGACCGCGGTCGAGGTGACGACACAGGGCGAGCGCTGCCTGCTCGACCACGGGTCGGTCGTGATCGCGGCGATCACCAGCTGCACCAACACTTCGAACCCCGCCGTGATGATGGCCGCCGGGCTGGTCGCCAAGAGGGCCCGCGAGCGGGGCCTCAGCTCGAAGCCGTGGGTGAAGACGAGCCTCGCGCCCGGCTCGAAGGTCGTCACCGACTACTACGAGCGTGCGGGTCTCACCGCTCCTCTCGAGGAGCTTGGCTTCAACCTCGTCGGCTACGGGTGCACGACCTGCATCGGGAACTCCGGCCCGCTGCCGCCGGAGATCTCCGCCGCGATCGAGAAGGGCGACCTCGCGGTCGCATCGGTGCTGTCGGGCAACCGCAACTTCGAGGGCCGCATCCACTCCGAGGTGAAGATGAACTACCTGGCGTCGCCGCCGCTGGTCGTCGCGTACGCGCTCGCGGGCCGCATGGACGTCGACGTCACGACCGAGCCGCTGGGGGAGGGGTCGGACGGTCAACCCGTCTACCTGCGCGACCTCTGGCCCACGCAGCGCGAGATCCACGACACGATCGAGCAAGCGGTGGAGTCGGAGATGTTCACGCGCAGCTACGCAGACGTGTACGCCGGCGACGAGCGCTGGCATTCGCTCGACGTGCCGGCGGGCGACCTCTACGACTGGCGCGAGTCGACCTACGTCAAGCGCCCGCCGTACTTCGACGGGATGCCGGCGGAGCCGACCGCGGTCGAGCCGGTGCGCGGAGCCCGCGTGCTGGCGCTGCTGGGCGACAGCGTGACGACCGACCACATCTCGCCTGCCGGCGCGATCAGGCCGGACAGCCCGGCCGGGCAATATCTGATCGAGCACGGCGTGCAGCCACGCGAGTTCAATTCGTACGGATCACGTCGCGGCAACCACGAGGTGATGATGCGCGGGACCTTCGCCAACGTGCGCCTGCGCAACCAGCTGGCGCCGGGCACCGAGGGACCTTGGACGGTCCACCTCCCGGACGGCGAGCAGATGACGATCTTCGACGCGTCGATGCGCTACCTCGACGAGGGCGTGCCGCTGGTCGTGATCGCGGGCAAGGAGTACGGCTCCGGCTCCTCGCGCGACTGGGCCGCCAAGGGACCGCGGCTGCTCGGGGTGCGGGCCGCGATCGCGCAGAGCTACGAGCGCATCCATCGCTCGAACCTCGTTGGCATGGGCGTCGTGCCGCTCCAGTTCCCGGCCGGCGAGGGCGCCGAGTCGCTCGGCCTCACCGGTCACGAGACCTTCGACGTCGGTGACGTCACGGAAGGGACGCGCACCACGACCGTGACGGCGCATCCCGATACCGGCGACCCGATCGCGTTCGAGGCGACGGTGCGGATCGACACGCCCCAGGAGTGGCAGTACTACCGTCACGGGGGGATCCTGCACTTCGTGCTGCGCCAGCTGGCGCAGCGGTTGAGCGACGCGAGTCGCTAACTTACGGGCCTCCCCGCCGCCGCCCCTGTCAGGAGGCATTCCTCAGCATGGACCAAGATCGAGCCCGACAACTGTTGCAGCGCGAACGCGAGCGCATCCAGGAGGAACTGGCCTCGCTGCGTTCGGCCCGCGGCGACGGCGACGACGAACTTTCGCGTGTCGACCAGCACACGGCCGATGCGGGCTCGGAGCTGTTCGAGAACGAGCGCGACCAGTCGATGATCACGCGGCTCGAGCAGGAGCTGGTCGCCATCGAACGGGCCGAGCAGCGCCTGGAGGAGGGCACGTACGGTGTCTCCGTCGAGAGCGGCGAGCCCATTCCTGACGGTCGCCTCGAGGCGATTCCATGGACCGACCGCACCGCGGAGGAGCAGGCGCGGCTCGAAGCCGGCACGTAGCGGGCGCCTGCCCGTCGGCGCCGGCTCCGATAATCCTCCTCGCAAAAATTGACTCATCAGTCAATCTTGCTAATATGCCGCGCTTCGCAGCACAGACCTGACCGCTGAGTCTCCGCGGAACCCCTTGTGGTGGGGCCGGAGAGCGGGGGAACCAAAGCGGCCCTCGAGGCCGTGAAGGGGCGAATCGCCGCCGGCAGTGAAGCCGATCAGGCGTAGCGCAGCTCTTTCGAGCGCGAGCCCGTCAGCTAACCCCGTAAGCGACGGAAAGAGAGGAACGTGTCTCAACGCCTCGAGCGACAGCGCGCTGCCGCGCGCCGCCGTCCGGTCGCGAACAACCCGATGGCCCGCTCCCGCCCCGACAGGGTGGCCGCGTGGGCGCTGCTGCTCGGGATATTCCTGATCCTGCTGGCGGCGACCACCTCGCGTGGTGAGACCGGTGGTTCCCAGGTCTCCGGAGCGCCGGGAGGACTGGCCCCGGACAGCAGCGCTCCCGCTGGCGCAGAGCTCGGCGAGCGCACGCTGCAGGAAGGGAGCGCCGGTCCCGATGTCCGCACTTTGCAGGCAATTCTGCGGGCCCGCCACTACGGCGCCCTGAAATCGACGGGGATCTTCGACAGTGCTACCGCGACCGCCGTGCAGCGCTTTCAGCGCGAGGCCGGGCTGGCGGCGGACGGCGTGGTGGGACCGCAGACGCGGCCGGCTTTGCTTGCGCTCATGCGGTACCGGCGCGCCACCTGGTACGGGCCCGGCCTGTACGGCAACCGCACCGCGTGCGGTAAGCGCCTACGACGCTCGACGCTGGGTGTCGCCCACAAGTCGCTGCCCTGCGGCACCCCGGTGACGTTCTACCGCGGCGGCCGCTTCATCACCGTTCCGGTGATCGACCGCGGTCCCTTCCGTCACGGAGTGGCCTGGGATCTGACCGCGGCGGCGGCGCACAGGCTGGGCATGGCCAGCACCACCCGGCTGCGCTCGACCCACTGAGCCAACCGCCCGCCGCGCCCGGCATCCGCGCGCCCGGGTAGGTGCGTATAGGAGGCTGACGGCGGCTGGAAAGCCGCAGGAATCGTGGGCCCCGGCGCGAAGCTTGCAATCGCCGTTTCGTTTTGTAAACTACCTAACCTTCAGTAAGCAGATAGCTATTTTTGTAGCTTCAATCAGAAAGTAAAGTGATGGCTGCCAAGATCAGCAGGTTCGATATCCACGACGAGCTCACCGCTCCGCCCGAGAGCGCTCCGATCCTAAAAGGAGCACTCTCAGGTACCGGAAAGCTCAACAACTTCGTCGGGGTGCTCGCCTCCTCGCCGGCCGCTCTGCGGGGTTATGCCCGGATGCGGTCCGAGTTGCGGCGCGGCACGCTGCCGGGCGCGACGCAGGAGCGGATCGCGCTGGCGGTGGCCGAGTATCGCGGGTCCGAGTACGACGTCGCGGTGCACGCGCGCGCCGGGCGGGCCGTGGGGCTCGATCTGGACGAGATCGACGCGGCGCGACGGTTCCACTCCCGTGACGAACGCGAAGCGGCGCTGCTGCGCTATCTCGAGACGATGCTCGAGAACAGCGGGTCGGTGCCGGTCCACCTCCACGAGGAGGCCCGTGAGCAGGGCTGGACGGACGAACAGATTCTCGAGGCGCTCGCCCACGTTGCGCTCGCCGACTTCTCGTCCCTCGTGACGCTTGCCGGCGAGATCCCGCTCGAGGGTACTTCGCGCGAGGTCAAGCCGCTCAAGAAGGTCGCCTAGCGATCAATGCCGGATCCGGCGCCGATCCTGACGCACCACGGTGTCGAGCCGGCTCTCTCTCCCCCCCCTCAAAACAGTGACGTAGGGGGCGTCGCGGACCACATCGAATCTGCGGCGCCCCCCGTCCCGTTTCAGGGTGTCTGCCCGTACTACCACGCCGCGGTCGAGATGCTCGGCAAGCGGTGGACCGGCGCGATCGTGCATGCGCTGCTGACGGGCCCGATGCGGTTCTCCGAGCTTTCGGGGGGCATCCCTCAGATCTCGGACCGGCTGCTGTCGATGCGCCTCAAGGAGCTGGAGGCGACCGGCTTGGTCGCACGCCGGGTGTGGGACGGGGCGCCCGTGCGGGTCGAGTACGAGCTGACCCCGAAGGGCCATGCCTTGGAGCCCGTGATCCGCGCGCTGCGCAACTGGGCGTGCGAGTGGCTCCGCGACTAGACGCCTGACGAACGCCGCGGCGAGGATGCCGATAGGGTGGCGCGGATGGCCACCCCCAACGAGGAGCTGATCGAGCGCTTCTACTCCGCCTTCGCGCGACGGGACGGCGCCACGATGGCGGCCTGCTACACGGCCGACGCGACGTTCTCAGACCCCGTCTTCCAGAACCTGAGCGGCGACGAGCCCGGCGCGATGTGGCGCATGCTCACCGAGCGGGCCGAGGACCTGCGTATCGAGTTGCTCGAGCACGAGGCCGGCGAGGGGCAAGGCTCCGCGCACTGGGTCGCCGACTATTCATATGCGCAGACCGGTCGCCCCGTGAGGAACGACATCCGTGCGTCGTTTGGCTTCAGGGACGGCCTGATCGGCGAACACGTCGACGACTTCGACCTCTACGCCTGGACCCGCCAGGCACTCGGTCTCACGGGCAGGCTCCTGGGATGGACGCCCATCCTGCGCGGCGCCGTCCGCAAGCGCGCCCGGGCAGCGCTGGACGAGTTCCGCCAACGCGAGGACACGTAGTGATCCTGGTCATCGGCCGGGTCCGCTGCCAGGCCGACAACCGGGAGCGGCTGATCGCGTTGCTCGAACGGATGCAGGACTCCTCGCGTGCCGAGGACGGGTGCATCCGCTACGGCTTCTTCGCCGCGGTCGAGGATCCGCTGAGCTTCATCGCCGTCGAGGAGTGGGCCCACCGTGAGGCGCTCGACCGCCACTTCGCCCAGCCGCACCTCCACGAGTTCTCGCGCGGCCTGCTCGAGACGGTGTCCGTGCCGCCCGAGGTCGCGATCCACGAGATCGCCGGCACGCAGCCCTTCCCGGGCTCCTAGATGACCGAGTCCGTTTCGACGGGTTCAGTGATCGTAGGCGGTGAGGTGGCGCCCGGGGTCCCCGATCTGCCAGTTGTGCCAGAGGCCGGCGGCAAGCGCGAGCAGGCGTTGGGCGACGCGGGTGATCAGGCCGGACATCGTGTGAGCGCC
>JBBRDT010000039.1:0-30915 GCA_038203635.1 Solirubrobacterales bacterium | reverse complement strand
TTCGTGGCCCACCACGGCGGAGAGGCGCTCACATCGGTGAGACCGGTCCCATCCGCGTTCATCAAGTAGACCGTGAGCCGCGGTACGCCGCAGCAACGGTAATCGCCCCTGAAGGCGATCTGGGTTCCGTCCGGCGACCATACGGGCAGGTGGCCCCCCGCTGCCATGGTGGCCATACCAGAGCCATCGGGATTTGCAACACAGATGTGCGACTCGAAAGAGCCCGTCACCGTGCAGTTGTAGGCAATCTTGCCGTTCTGGCCAGGAAAGGCCGCATCGGCGGAGGGAGCCGCGACCAATGTGACGAGGAGCGGCAGAACCGACAAGAAACGACGCAGGACTGCGGTAGCCACAAACCCCTCCCTCCGCGGCCAAGAGAGGCGATCCTATCCGGAAGTGCAGGTCGGTAAGCGCCCGCACCCCCGGGCAGAGATGCGAGGCCAGCGAAGTCAAGGGGGCCGGCCGACGGGGCTTAACCGGCTCTGTAGAGCACGCGCGCAGCAGGATTCGAACCTGCGACCTCTGGCTCCGGAGGCCAGCGCTCTATCCACTGAGCTATGCGCGCTCGGCAGCGATTCTAGAGTTCTCGGTTCGGCGATACTGCGAGCGTGTCGCGGGAGAACGTCGAGCTGGTGCGCCAAGGCCTCGAGACCTTCAACCGTGGGGAGTGGAACGAGGTCTTCGAACGCTGGTTCCACCCCGAGATCGAGTGGTCCGACCCACCCGGCTTCCCCGGGGCGGGAGTGCACCACGGACGGGCGGAGGTGGAGGCGCGCTTCGAGGAGTTGGAGGAGATGCTCGAGGGCTTCTCGGTCCGGCCGGAGGAGCTGTTCGACGCCGGCGACGAGGTGGTGAGCTTCGTCCGCACGGGCGGACGAGGTCGCTCGAGCGGTATTGACGTGTCGCGCCCGGTGGCCTGGGTCCTGACCGTCCGCGACGGGCTGATCGTGAAGGTCGTCGGCTACGAGGACCGCGACGCTGCACTCGCTGCTGCGGGGGTCGAGGCCCCGGGGGCCTAGGCTTGGCTCGCTTCGTGCGCCGCCTGCTCGGCCTCGGCCGTGTCGTGGAACCACCGCAGCTCCAGGATCTTGCCGTCGCGGAGCGTCCACAGGTGCTGCTCGGGGACGTCCACCTGCACGCCGCTGTCGCGACCGCGGGCCTGGAAGATGGTGTGCCACAGCAGCAGGTTCCCGAGATCGACCACGTCCCCCAGCACGTGGCTGTATTCGTCGAACGACGTGGCCAGGTTCTTCAGTGCCGTCGCGAAGCCGTCGTGCCCGCGGCGGGTGCCCGGCTCCACGGCGTAGGCGGGGTTCACCCACGCGATCTCGCGATCGAGCAGGCCGAACACCGTGTCCAGGTCCAATGCGTCCCAGGCCCGGTACATGCGGCGTACCACCTGAATGTTGGGGTTTTCCGGCACGGCGGCGGGATTATCAGGCACGGCGTCCGCGAATATAGGGGGGCATGGACCTCTCCGTCCTATTCCTCGGCACCGCCGGATCGATGCCGACCGTGCAGCGGGCTCCCTCGAGCACGCTCGTCCGGCGCGGCGGTGACCGCATCCTGATCGACTGCGGCGAGGGCACCCAGCGTCAGCTGCTGCGCAGCATCGGGCTGCCCGACGTCGAGCACATCTTCCTGACGCACTACCACGCGGACCACTTCCTGGGGCTGCCCGGAATGCTCAAGACGTTCGCGCTGCGCGGCCGCGAGGTGCCGCTCACGGTCTACGGGCCGCGGGGCCTCCACTCACTGATGGCGGACCTGCGGCGCGTCTACGGAAAGCTCACGTACGAGGTGCGCCGGCAGGAGCTCGAGCCCAGCCAGGCGGTGCCCTTCGACGGCTTCCAGATCGGCGCCTATGGCGCCGTGCACGGGCTCGAGGCGCTCGGCTACGCCCTGTTCGAGGACGAGCGGCCGGGTCGCTTCGACCTCGAGCGGGCCCGCTCGCTCGGCGTGCCGGAGGGCCCTGCCTTCGGCCGGCTGCAACGCGGCGAGGCTGTCCAGGCGGATGGGCGGGTGATCGAGCCCGCCGAGGTGATGGGGGACGCCAGGCCGGGCCGCAGGCTGGTGTTCACCGGCGATACGGAGCCGTGTGACGCGACGGTCGCCGTGGCAAGCGGGGCCCAGCTGCTCGTCCACGACGGCACCTTCGCGGACGACGAGATCGAGCGAGCCCGGCAGACCGGCCACTCGACCGCGCGTCAGGCTGCGGAGGTGGCGCGCGCGGCCGGGGTGTCGCTGCTCGCGCTGACCCATCTCTCCTCGCGCTACTTCGCTCCGGTGATCGAGAAAGAGGCTCGCACGGTGTTCGAGCGCACGGTCGTACCGCGCGACTTCGACGTGGTGGACGTGCCGTTCCCGGACTCCGGCCGCGAGCCGGAGCTGATCCGGTGGAAGGAATACAACAAAAGTCGGCTCCTCGCGGAGCCGGTCGGCGAGGCTTCGGAGCCGGTCGCCGAGGGTACGGAGCCCGTGGCGCAGGCTCCTTGACGGCGGCGTCACGCGCCGTTGCTACACTCGCGCCGTCGGTTCCTTTAACCCGGTCCTGAGAGGCCAGGAAGGATCACGCTTGGAGAACACGGGCATCGTCCTCGATCGGGACGACCTTCGTAGAGCGCTCGTCCGCATTGCCCACGAGATCGTGGAAGGCAACGCCGGTGGTGATCGGCTCGCCCTCGTAGGCATCCACACCCGCGGCGCTCTGATGGCCCGCCGGCTGCGTTCCCTCATCGAGGAGCTGACCGGGAAGCCGGTCCCGCTGGGCGAGGTCGACATCACCTTCTATCGCGACGACGTCGGATCGCGACCCATCAGCGACGCGCCTGTCGTGCACTCCTCTCACATCGACTTCCCGCTCGAGGGGACGACCGTCGTGCTCGTCGACGACGTGCTCTACACGGGCCGCACGGTGCGGGCGGCCATCGACTCCCTGTTCGACTACGGGCGGCCGGACAGCATCCGGCTCGCGGTGCTCGTCGACCGCGGCCACCGCGAGCTGCCGATACGCCCGGACTACGTGGGCAAGAACCTGCCGACCTCGCGCGCTCAGCGCGTGAACGTGCGCCTCGAGGAGAACGACGGCGTCGACGAAATCGAAATCGCAACCTTCCAACCGACGGAGGCCGAATGAAGCATCTGCTTTCGATAGCCGACCTCTCGCGCGCCGACATCGAGCGTGTCATGACCGTCGCGGAGAGCTTCGCGGAGGTCGTCGAGCGCGACATCAAGAAGGTGCCGACCCTCCGCGGCCGGACTGTCGTGAACCTGTTCTACGAGGCGAGCACGCGCACGAGCTCATCGTTCGAGCTGGCCGCCAAGCGCCTGTCGGCAGACGTGGTCGCCGTCAGATCGACCGGGTCCAGTGTCGACAAGGGGGAGTCCCTGCGCGACACGATCGCGACCCTGTCGGCGTATGACCCGGCCGCGATCGTGATCCGGGCGCCCTGGGCCGGCGCTGCCGATCTCGTCGCCCGCCAGACATCTGCCTCGGTCGTGAACGCCGGGGACGGCAAGCACGAGCACCCGAGCCAGGCGCTGCTCGACGTGTACACCTTGCGCCGCCGGCTGGGGTCGCTCGACGGAGCCTCGATCTGGATCGTCGGCGACGTCCTGCACAGCCGCGTCGCCCGCTCCAACATCCACGCCTTCACCCGCATGGGAGCGAAGGTCACGGTGTGTGGCCCGCCCACCCTGATCCCGCGCGGGATCGAGAGCCTCGGCTGCGAGGTGCGTTACGACCTCGACGACGTGTCCGCCGCCGACGTCGTCTATGCGCTACGGATGCAGAACGAGCGGATGGGCGAATCGAATTCCTTCGTGCCGTCGCTGCGTGAGTACATCTCCTGCTACCAGATCGACAGCCGCCGGCTCAACCCGCGCCAGTTCCTGATGCACCCTGGGCCGGTCAACCGCGGGGTGGAGCTGTCCGCGGAGGTGATCGAGTCCCCGCAGGCGCTGATCGTCGAACAGGTGGCCGCGGGGCTCGTGGTGCGCATGGCCATCCTCTACGAGCTGCTCACGAGCAGCGGCCGCGACGGCGGCCCGGTGGGCGTTCCCACCCCGACGGTGGAGCAGCCCGCGTGAGCGCCCAGCGCTTTCCCCGCCTGCGCCTGTGCGCGCGGTCCGGCGAGCCGGCGACGCTGCTGGTGCGCGGCGCCCGCCTGCTCGACCCCCGGTCCGGCATGGACGGCGCCAACGACCTGCTGATCCGGGACGGAGTGATCGCCGCGATCGGCCCCCCGGGTTCGCTCGACACCCCGGAGGGCGCCGAGGTGGTGGAGGGCGAGGGCCAGGTCGTCCTGCCGGGGTTCGTCGATCCGCATGTGCATCTGCGCACGCCGGGACGCGAGGACGAGGAAGACCTGGAGTCAGGGTCCCGGGCGGCGGCCGCCGGAGGCTTCTGCCGCATCCTCGCGATGCCGAACACGGACCCGGTCGTGGACGCGGCGTCGGTGCTGCGTTCCCTGCAGGAGCGCGCCTCGAGCGAGGCGGTGATACCGGTCGGGTTTCTCGCAGGGATCACGAAGGGGCTGCGCGGCAAGGAATTGACGGAGATGGTGGAGCTCGCGCGCGAGGGCGCTGCGGGCTTCAGCGACGACGGCTATCCGGTGGTCGACGCGCAGCGCATGCGCCAGGCGCTCCAGTACCAGCGCCTCGCGGGCGGCGTGCTCGCCCTGCACGAGGAGGACCCCGCCCTGTCCGGCAACGGCGCCATGCACGAGGGCGCGATCTCAATGGTGCTCGGCCTCGACGGCATCCCGTCGATATCCGAGACGACGATGATCGAGCGCGACGCCGAGATCGCGCGTTACGAGGACGGCGCAATCCACGTACTGCACGTCTCCGCGGCGGAGTCCGTGCCGGCGATCGAGCGGGCCCGGGCCGCGGGAGTGCGGATCACGGCCGAGGTCACGCCGCACCATCTGGTGCTCACCGACGAGGCCGTCACCTCGCTCGACTCGCGGTTCAAAATGAATCCACCTTTGCGGTCACAGGCTGACCGTGAGGCACTCATTGAGGGCCTTCGCTCCGGCGCGATCGACTGCGTCGCCACCGACCACGCTCCCCATTCCAGGGAGGAGAAGGAGGCACCCTTCGAGGAGGCGCCGATGGGCGTCACCGGCCTCGAGACCGCCTTCGCGGTCCTGTACTCGGACCTCGTGCTGCCGGGCGTCGTGGCCCTCGACCTGCTGGTCGAGCGCATGACCGCGGGCGGCGGCCCCTACGGGTTGCGCCCGCCGACCCTCGAGAAGGGCGCGCCGGCCGACCTGTGCCTCGTCGACCTCGACGCCCGCTGGACCGTGGGCGAGGCCGGATACGAGTCGCGCTCCGACAACTCCTGCTTCGCCGGGCGCGAGCTCCAGGGCCGGGTCCTGATGACCCTTGCCGCGGGGTCCGTCGCCTACCGCGAGCGTGGCTTCGCCATCCGGCTCGCGGACGACCCGGGCGTGCACGCCCGGGGGAGCGCGTGAAGCTCGACCGCTCGCGCGCCGTGCTCGTGGTCGTGGACGTGCAGGAGGCATTCCGCCGGGCCGTGCTCGACTTCGAGCAGGTTGCGGCGAACGTGTCGGTGCTGGTCCGCGGAGCGCGCGTGCTGGGGCTCCCGACGCTCGTCACCGAGCAGTACCCCAAGGGCCTGGGGCGCACCGTGCCCGAGGTGGCCGAGCACCTCGACGACGTCGACCCGATCGAGAAGGTCTGTTTCAGCGCCGTCCAGGCAGACGGGTTCTCCCGCGAGCTGCAGGAGGCGCGCCGCGACCAGGTCCTGCTGTGCGGCATCGAGTCCCATGTGTGCGTCAACCAGACCGCCGAGGACCTGCTCTCCGACGGTGTCGAGGTACACGTCGCGCAGGATGCGGTCACTTCCCGGACCGCCGCGAACCGTGCGCTCGGGCTGCACAAGATGGAGCGCTCGGGCGCCACCGTGACGAGCGTCGAGACAGCCCTGTTCGAGTTGCTCCGCCAGGCCGGAACCCCGGAGTTCAAGGAGGTGCAGGCGCTTGTCAAGTAAGGGCGGACATTCTGTAAGCAGAATGTCCGGTCGCGGACAGGATGGAGCCTACGTGCTCCTCGAGGACGGCACCCGGCTCGAGGGCGAGGCGGTTGGCGCCACCGGTCCCGCGCTCGGCGAGGTCGTCTTCAACACGGCTATGACCGGTTATCAGGAGGCCGTCACCGATCCCTCCTACGCCGGCCAGATCATCACGTTCACCTATCCCCTGATCGGCAACTACGGCGTATGGGCGCATACCGGCGAGTCGGACCGCGCGCACGCACGCGCGGTGATCATGCGCGAGGCGATCACGGCGGCGCCGCCTGGCTCCGACGGCTCCTGGCCGGCTTGGCTTGCCGAGCACGGTGTGGTGGGGGTGAGCGGCGTCGACACGCGCGGGCTCGTGCGCCACATCCGCGACCGCGGCGCGATGCGCGGCGGCGTGTTTCGCGGTGACATGCCGGTCGACCAGGCCCGCGCGCTGATCGAAGCGGAGCCGGCCATGCTCGGCCTGGACCTGGCGCGCGAGGTGACGCCGCAGGAAGCGGTCGTCGTGAGTGAGGGCGGCGCGGGCCCGCGGGTGGTCGCGCTCGACACGGGTATCAAGACGTCGATCGTGAGGAACCTGCAGGAGCGCGGCGTCCAGCTGACGCTGCTGCCGTGCACCACCTCCGCTGCCGAGGTGCGTGAGCACGATCCTGACGCCGTGTTCCTCGCCAACGGCCCCGGCGACCCCGCCGCCCTCGACTACGTCGTGGGAACGGTGCGAGAGCTGGTGGGGGAGATGCCGGTGTTCGGGATCTGCCTCGGCCACCAGTTGCTGTGCCGCGCGGTCGGGCTCGAGACCTTCAAGCTGCCCTTCGGCCACCGCGGCGCCAACCATCCGGTGAAGGACCTGGAGACGGGCAAGATCGAGATCACCGCCCAGAACCACGGCTTTGCTGTCGTGGGCCCCGACGGGGAGCACACGGTCGCCGGTGACGAGCCCGTGCGGTGGGAGACCGACTTCGGCGCAGCGGAGCTCTCGCACGTGAACCTCTACGACCGCACGGTCGAGGGCTTGGTCCTGAAGGACGTGCCCGGGGCGTGCGTGCAGTACCACCCCGAAGCGGGGCCGGGCCCGCACGACTCCCTCTACCTGTTCGATCGATTCTTGGAGCTGGTCCAGAGCGCCTGATGCCCAGGCGCACCGACATCCAACGCATTCTCATCATCGGCAGTGGTCCGATCGTGATCGGGCAGGCGGCCGAGTTCGACTACTCCGGCGTGCAGGCCTGCAAGGTGCTGATGGAGGAGGGCTACGAGGTGGTGCTCGTCAACTCGAACCCCGCGACGATCATGACCGACCCGGAGTTCGCGACAGCCACCTACATCGAGCCGCTCAATCCCGAGACCGTGGCCGCCGTGATCGAGCGCGAGCGCCCGGACGCGCTGCTCGGCACGCTCGGCGGCCAGACCGCGCTCAACCTCGCCAAGGCGCTGCACGAGGACGGCACGCTGGAGCGCTTCGGCGTCGAGCTGATCGGGGTGGACTACGACGCGATCCAGCGGGCCGAGGACCGCGAGCTGTTTCGCGAGACGATGGTCTCCGCGGGCCTGCGCGTGCCGCGCTCGGCGATCGTGACGTCGATGGCGGAGGCGGACCGCGCGATCGACGACATCGGCCTACCGCTGATCGTGCGTCCCGCCTTCACGCTCGGCGGGCACGGCGGCGGTATCGCGCGCACGTCCGCCGAGTGCAGCGAGCGGGTGTCGGAGGGGCTCAACGCCAGCCCGATCAACCAGGTCCTGCTGGAGGAGTCGCTGCTGGGGTGGGGCGAGTTCGAGCTCGAGGTGATGCGCGACTGCAACGACAACGCGCTGGTCGTGTGCTCGATCGAGAACGTGGATCCGATGGGCATACACACCGGCGACAGCGTGACGGTGGCGCCCCAGCAGACCCTCACCGACGGCGCCTACCAGCAGCTGCGCGACCAGGCGCTTGCAGTGATCCGAGCCGTGGGAGTCGAGACGGGCGGGTCCAACATCCAGTTCGCGGTGAACCCCGCCGACGGCCAGGTGGTCGTGATCGAGATGAACCCGCGCGTGTCGCGGTCCTCCGCCCTCGCGTCGAAGGCGACCGGCTTTCCGATCGCCAAGATCGCGGCCCGGCTGGCGGTCGGCTATGCGCTCGAGGAGATCCCCAACGACATCACGCGCCGCACCCCGGCCTCGTTCGAGCCTACGATCGACTACGCGGTGGTGAAGATCCCGCGCTTCGCGTTCGAGAAGTTCCCGCTCGTCGAGCGGGGCCTCACCACCCAGATGAAGAGCGTCGGAGAGGCGATGGCCATCGGGCGCACTTTCAAGCAGGCGTTCATGAAGGCGCTCCGCTCACGCGAGCTGGACGCGAAGCTGCACCCGCCGGCGGACGACGACGAGCTGCTCGCCCGCCTCGAGGTGCCCTCTCACGACCGCTACGAGCTGCTGTGGGAGGCGCTGCGCCGCGGACATGCGGTGCAGGAGCTGCACGACCGCACCGCGGTCCACCCCTGGTTTCTGGGCCAGTTCGCGGAGCTGGTCGCGGCGGAGCGCGACAGCGGCGAAGGCGCACTCGCGCGAAAGAAGGACCTCGGGTTCTCGGATGACGAGGCCGGCGTGACGCGTGCGGAGCGGCTCGCCGCCGGGCTGCGCCCCGCCTACAAGTCGGTCGACACCTGCGCGGCCGAATTCGAGGCGGAAACGCCCTACTTCTACTCCGCCTACGAGCGCGGGTTCACCGGCGGCGAGGCACGGGACTCGGAGCTGCGCCGCGGCACGCGACCCAGCGTCGTGATCCTTGGATCCGGGCCGAACAGGATCGCGCAGGGAATCGAGTTCGACTACTGCTGCGTGCACGCCGCGATGACCGTGCGCGAGACCGGCCGCGATGCGGTGATGATCAACTGCAACCCCGAAACCGTCTCGACCGACTACGACACCTCCACCCGCCTGTACTTCGAGCCGCTGACCGTCGAGGACGTGCTCGAGGTCGTCCATGTCGAGCGGCCCGAGGGCGTGATCGTCCAGTTCGGCGGCCAGACGCCGCTGCGGATCGCCGCCGGGCTGCAGGAGGCCGGCGTACCGTTGCTCGGCACGCCGGTGGAGGCGATCGACCTCGCCGAAGACAGGGGCCGCTTCGGCGGCCTGCTCGCGAAGCTCGGTCTCCAGGCGCCGCCCTACGGCATCGCGCACGATGCGAGCGAAGCAATGGGTGTGGCGCGCCAGATCGGGTTCCCCCTGCTGGTGCGGCCCTCGTACGTGCTCGGCGGGCGCGCGATGGAGCTGTGTTACTCCGAGGCCGACCTCGAGAGCTATCTCGAGCGGCTCGAGGGTCAGGTCGCCGCGCGCATGTACCCGCTGCTGCTCGACCGCTTCCTCGAGAACGCCATCGAGCTGGACGTCGACGCGCTTGCCGACGGCGAGGACGTCTACGTCGCCGGGATCATGCAGCACGTCGAGGAGGCGGGCGTGCACTCCGGAGACTCCGCATGCGTGTTGCCTCCGCTGAGCCTCGGGGAGGACATGCAGGAGCAGGTGCGCCGCCAGACGCGCGCGATCGCCCTCGGCCTGGGAGTGATCGGGCTCATGAACGTCCAGTTCGGTCTCGTCGACAACGACCGCCTCTACGTGATCGAGGCGAACCCGCGAGCGTCACGCACGGTGCCCTTCGTCTCGAAGGCGATCGGCGTGCCGCTCGCCAAGGTGGCCTGTCGCCTGGTCCTGGGCGAGACGCTGGCGTCTCAGGACCTGCCGCGCGAGCGCTACGGCACCCACGTGAGCGTCAAGGAGGCGGTCCTTCCCTTCAAGCGGTTGCATGGCAGCGATGCCCTGCTCGGACCGGAGATGAAGTCCACGGGAGAGGTGATGGGGATTGCGGAGGACTTCCCCGCGGCGTTCGGCAAGGCCCAGGCCGCCGCCGGCGTCGAGCTGCCGCGTGAGGGCAGCGTGTTCATCTCCGTCTGCGACACCGACAAACCGGCGGCCACGCAGCTCGCCTCGCGCATGCACGACCTAGGCTTTCGCGTGCTGGCCACGACGGGGACGGCCGCGGCGATCCGCGCGATGGGGATCCCGGTGGAGCAGCTGAAGAAGATCGGGGAGGGGTCGCCGAACGTCGCGGACGCGATCCGCTCGGGCGACGTGGACATCGTGGTCAACACCCCCGCCGGCCGCGGCGCGCGCGCTGACGGGTGGGAAATCCGCCGGGCCGCGATCGAACGCAACATTCCTTGCATCACGACCATGACGGGCGCATCGGCGGCTGCGCGCGCCATCGGCGCGAAGGACGCGTCCGGCGTGCGCTCGCTGCAGGAGCTTCACGGGGCGATGCGGGCGGCCCCGCTGGCCGACACGCCCCCGGTCGCCTCGTGAGCGTCGGGAGCACCACCGCGGTGGGGGGAGGCTCCGCAGGAGCCGAGGGGGGCGGAGCCCCCCGTGCGCCGTTCGGCCGCCGGGCCTGCCGCGTGGTCGCGAACGAGCGGATCGGCCCCTACGACCTGGTCGCGCTCGAGGACGAGACGGGGCCCGCTCCGCTGGCGGGGCAGTTCTACATGCTGTCGTCGACCGCGGGCTGGGGCGGTGCGTCCGGGCGACCGCACCTGGGACGCGCATTCTCGGTGTGCCGCGCCACGAGGGGCGACGCCCCCCTCGGCTCCTTCGGAGCCTCCCCCCGGCGGCTCGAGTTCCTGCTGGAGGCGATCGGCCCGGGCACGGAGCGGCTCGGCGCGCTTGTGCCCGGCGAGGACGCGTGGGTGGTCGGCCCGCTCGGCATCGGCTTTCGCGATCCCGCTCCGGGAGGGCGTGCGCTGCTGGTGGGCGGCGGCATCGGCGTCGCGCCGCTGGTGATCTGGGAGGAAGCGCTGCGCGCGCGCGGCACCCCGACCTCAACCCTGCTGGGCTTCAGGAACACGTCCTTCGCCGAGGCCGCGCGCCTGTTCGGCGGGGAGACGGCCGTGGCGACCGACGACGGTACCGGCGGCTGCCACCACGGGTTCGTCACGGACCTCGTGCAGGAGCGGTTGGCCGCGGGCGACGAGGTGTACGCGTGCGGGCCATCCGCCATGCTCGAGGCGGTGCGGCGGATCTGCGCGGCACGCTCGGTCTCCGGGCAGCTCGCGCTCGAGGCCGGCATGGCCTGCGGTTTTGGAGCCTGCTTCGGTTGTGTGGTGCGCACGCGCCACGGCTACCGGCGGCTCTGCGTGGACGGTCCCGTAGTGTCGGCGGCTGACCTCGGCGAGGGCTGGGAATGACAGTCGCGCCGCCTCGCACCACGGGTCTCGAGGTCGACCTCGCCGGGCTGCAGCTCGCCCATCCCGTCCTGAACGCCTCCGGCACCTGGGACGCGATCGCCGCGATACGGACGTTCGGAGACCCAGCCCGGGATCAGCTCCCCTTCGCCGCGTTCGTCTCCAAGACGATCACGCTCGCTCCCCGCGGGGGCAACGCCCCGCCACGCCTTTGGGAGACCCCGGCCGGGCTGATCAACTCCATCGGACTGCCGAACAAGGGCCTGGAGGGCTTCCTGGACCGGGACCTGCCGGAGCTGGCGACGCTCCGCGTCCCCCTGATCGTGAGCGTGGCGGGCTTCTCGCGGGAGGAGTTCGCGACGCTCGTGGAGGCCGTGGGGGACCGCACCGAGGTCGCCGCCCTGGAGCTGAACGTCTCGTGTCCCAACGTCAAGTCCGGCTGCGTGATCGGCAGCGAACGCGGCGAGATGGCGGCGCTGATGACGTCGGTCCGCCCGCTCACCTCGAAGCCGTTGATCGTGAAGCTCACGCCGAACGTCTCCGACGTCGTGCCGGTCGCGGTGGCGGCCGAGGAAGCGGGCGCCGATGCGCTGTCGCTGATCAACACGCTGCGCGCGACCGCGATCGATCCGCATGGCGGCAAGCCTTGGCTGGGTGCGGGTCAGGGCGGCTTGTCCGGTCCCGCCGTACGACCCGTCGCGCTCGCGCTCACCGCACAGGTGGCCGCCCGCACGCAGTTGCCGATCGTCGGGATGGGCGGCATCCAGGACGGGCGTGACGCGCTCGATTTCATGCAGGCGGGTGCGACCTGCGTCGCCGTCGGCACGGAGAGCTTTCGCGATCCGGCAGCCGCCACGCGTGTGCGTCAAGAGCTCGCGCAACAGCTTCATCTGCATGGAATGAACTCGCCGGCGGATGCGACGACGCTCGCCCGGCAGCGTCTGCGCAGCGTTTGACCCCAGACGCAACCGCGGATCGGCGAGCCATCTTTGGCGCGTTTTGCGGTCGCGTTTGTGCCGCTTGCACCTTTGCGAATATTTGCGACAGTTTTTTTCGGGGTCGGCAGTTGCACGCCGCGAGGCCGTGCGTATAATCGCCGCCCATGCCCGCCGCGACGAAGTCTGCCTCCACCGCCCCCGAACGATCACTGGGCCAGAGGATGGAGGCGCTCAACGAGGCGAATCGCATCAGGACGGAGCGGGCGAAGCTGAAGCGCAAGCTCAAGGACGGCGGCGCGAACGTCGCCGTGCTACTGCGCGATCCACCCGACTACATCCTCACCGCGAAGGTATCCGACATGCTGCTGGCCGTTCCAAAGTACGGTCACGTCAAGGTCAACAAGATCCTGGCGCAGTGCCGGATTTCGCCGAGCAAGACGATCGGTGGACTTTCGGAGCGCCAGCGCCGTGAGCTCATCGGGCACCTCGTCAAGAGGTAACAGCGAAGACCGCCGCGGGGGGCGGTTGTTCGTCATTACCGGCCCGTCGGGGGTCGGCAAGGGGACCCTGATCGACCGGCTGCTCGAGGAGGTCCCGGAGCTGGAGCTGTCGGTGTCGGCCACCACCCGGGGGCCCCGAGGCTCCGAGCGCGACGGCGTCCACTACCACTTCATGAACGATGAGGAGTTCGCCCGGCGCGTGGCCGATGACGAGTTCATCGAGCACGCGGGCTATGCCTCCCACAAGTACGGCACACTTCGCTCGGAGGTCGATCCGCGCCTGGCCGAGGGCCGCAGCGTGGTGCTCGAGATCGAGCTACAGGGCGCGCGCCAGATCCGCGAGACCATGCCGGACGCGGTGCAGGTGTTCATCGCCCCTCCCTCGCCGGCGGATCTGCGCCGGCGTCTCGAGGGTCGTGGCACCGACAGCCCGGAGCAGATCACCAGCCGGCTCGCGGTCGCCGCCGAAGAGCTGGAGGCCCGGGACGAGTTCGGGCACGTGATCGAGAACGACGACCTCGAGCGCGCGTCGCGGGAGCTCACCACGCTCGTGCAGTCGCACCTCGGCTTGGACCGCTAGACGGGCGCCAGGGGCCCCTCAGCTAGAATCGTTCTCCGGCCGACTACAGGAGGACACTTGATCCAGCCCCGCATCGACAGCCTGCTCGACCATGTTGACTCGCATTACGCGGCCGTCATCGTGGCGTCCAAGCGGGCGCGGCAGATCAACAACTACTACCACACGCTCGGCGAGGGAGTGTTCGAGGAGTTCCCGCCGCCGATGGTGGAGACGCCCTCCAAGAACTACCTGACGATCGCACTCCAAGAGCTCGCGCAGGGCAAGATCAACTCTCGCTACCGTGGTGTCTAGGCACAGCGCCTAGACAGGCCGATAATGAGTGCGCCGGCCCCCCGGCCGGTGTAGAACAGGTAGCGAATGGCGAGGATCTTGCTGGGCACGAGTGGAGGCATCTCCGCCTATAAGGCGGTGGAGCTCGTGCGCTTGTCCGTGAAAGCCGGTCACGCCGTGCGCGTGATCCAGACGCAGGACTCGCTGCGCTTCGTGGGTCGTGCGACGTTCGAGGGGATCACGGGGGCGCCCGTGCTCGTCGAGGAGTTCGAGCGTGACCCCGCGCGGGGCGCGTACCCGGGCGAGCCTGCGCCCGACCACGATCCGATCAGCCATCTCGAGATCGCCGCGCGCTGCGACGCGTTCTGCGTCGCGCCCGCAACCGCGAACACGATCGCCAAGCTCGCGACGGGACAGTCCGACAACCTCGTGACCGCCGCATATCTCGCTTGCGCGGCGCCCGTGCTCGTCGCACCGGCGATGAACAACCGCATGTACGAGCACGCCGCCACTCAGGCCAATCTCGAGACGCTGCGCGCGCGCGGCGTGCACGTCGTCGAGCCCGGCACGGGACAGCTCGCGTCGCGGGGCGAGTGGGGGATCGGACGGCTCGCCGAGCCGGCCGCGATCCTTGAGGCGATCGAGATGGTCGCCGGGGGCGCGCCGCGACCGCTGGACGGCATGCGGGTGCTGGTCACCGCCGGCGGCACGCGCGAGCCGCTCGACTCCGTTCGGTTCGTCGGCAACCGCTCCAGCGGGAGGATGGGATTCGCCCTTGCGGCCGAGGCCGCGCGGCGCGGCGCCGCCGTCACGGTGATCGCCGCCAACACCTCGCTCGACCGCACGCCCGGTGTGTCCTACGTGCCGGTGGGGACGGCCGCCGAGCTGCGCGATGCGACGCTGTCTCGGTTCGAGCAGGCGGATCTGCTCCTGATGGCCGCCGCCGTGGCGGACTTCCGGCCCGAGCAACCCCTCGACGACAAGATCACCAAGGACGGTCGCGATTCGCTCTCGGTCGACCTGATCGCCACCGCCGACGTGCTGTCCGAGGCCGCGAACGCCCGTCGCGAGGGCCAGGTGATCGTCGGCTTTGCCGCCGAGCACGGGCCCGAGGCGGTGACGCGCGCCCGGGACAAGCTGATGCGCAAGTGCCTTGACGCCATCGTCGTGAACGACATCTCGCGGCCGGACATCGGTTTCGACTCCGACCAGAACGAGGTGGTCATCATCGGGCGTGCCGGGGAGTTGCACGTGCCGCGCAGTTCGAAGGAGGAGGTCGCGAGCCGTGTGCTCGACTTCGTCCAGGAGCTCCGCAGCGGCCGGACGCAGCAGCCGAAGAAGAAGGGACCGTGAGCGAGCACGAGGCATACGACCTCTTCCAGCGCGGGCTCTCGCTGATCGCCGACAGCCACTGGGCGCAGGCGACCGTCCCACTGGAGAAGGCGAAGCGCCTCGAGTCGGACAAGACGTCCGTCCGGGAGGCGCTCGGCCGCGCGTACTTCCGCAGCGGCCGGTACCGCGACGCGGCAAGCGAGTTCTCGGCCGTCGTGGAACGGGATCCGGCCAACGACTACGCGCACTTCTGCCTGGGCCGCTCGCTGGAGAAGCTCGGCGACCACCGCTCCGCGGCACGCCACATGTCGCTGGCCTGCGGGATGCGACCGGATAGGTCCGACTACCGCCTTTACCGCGATCGGTTGAGAGCGGCTTGAGTGCCGTGCGCCGTGCGCCGTTCGCCGGCCGACGGCGTAACGGCGAACGGCGTAACGATTAAGGCCCTCATCCAACGTGTGAGCTCGGCGTCGGTTTCCGTCGACGGCGAGGTGGTGGGGGAGATCGGAACTGGGCTGGTCGTGTTTCTGGGCGTGGGGCGCGGTGACGTTGATGCGCAGGCCGCGAAGCTCGCGGACAAGATCGCGCGGCTGCGCGTCTTCGACGGCGAGCGGGGCCGCATGGACCGCTCGCTGCTCGATATCGGCGGCGCCGCGCTGTGCGTGAGTCAATTCACGCTCTACGGAGACACCCGCCGGGGACTGCGGCCGAGCTTCACCGACGCGGCGGACCCCCGCGACGGCGAGCGGCTGTACGAGTATTTCTGCCACAAGCTGCAGGTGCGCGAGGTGCCCGTGGCGAAGGGCGTTTTCGGCGCGCGCATGACCGTCGACCTGGTCAACGAGGGACCGGTCACTCTGCTCCTCGAAGCCTGACTAGGGCCCCGAATAGGGGTGCTGACCGCCGCTATACTTCGGAGTCCCGATTTTCCAGGAGACCTGCGGCCCTCAGGGGCCGCGCCTTCGAAGTGGGCCTCCGCCCACTTTTTTTGCGACATTTGCGAGACCGAGCCATGACACGACCCCCCAGCCAGACGAATGCGAACCGCGAGCCTCGAGCCACTTCGTCCAACCTGACGGAGCTGCAGGCGCGCGTCGAGACACGGCTCGCCACGGCGGAGCCCGACGTCGACGTGCTGGCGGTCGAGACGGCGGGATCGCGGCGATCGCCGGTGCTGCGGATCTTCGTCGACCGGCCCGGGGGAGTAGACCTCGCGCTCTGCGCGCGGGTCACGAAACATCTGCGTGAGCTGCTCGTGGACTACGGCATCGAGGTGTCCTCGCCCGGCCCCGAGCGGCCGCTGACCAAGCTCGAGCACTACCGGCGCTTCCTCGGCCGGCGGGTGCGCGTCCGCACGCGCGAGGAGATCGAGGGGCGCAGAGACTTCAAGGGCGAGCTCGTGGCCGCGGACGAGGGGACCGTTGCCCTTGCCGGGGACTGGGGGACCGTCCGCATCCCGCACGAACGGATCCGGCGCTCGAACCTGATTTCACAAGAAGCTGGCACCACCGGGAGGATGTCGTGACCAAGGAGATCGTTGAGGCCGTCCAGACGCTCGAGAAAGAGAAGGGCATCTCGGCCGAGAAGCTGATGCTCGCGCTCGAGGACGCGCTCCTTTCCGCTTACAAGAAGACGCCGGGTGCGGCCAAGTACGCCCGCGTGGACATGGATCGGAACACAGCGGACTTCCGCGTGTTCGAGCTGCTCGTCCCGCCAGAGCTGGAGGAGAAGCTCGTCAAGGAGGCGATCGAGGAGGAGCGCACGATCGACCCGGAGACGGGCGAGCTGCGCGAGCCCGAGGAGCCCGAGATCGACCCCGAGAAGTTCGCTCAGTACAGCGACCAGATCGGCAGCCGCGACGTGACGCCGACCGACTTCGGCCGGATCGCCGCGCAGACCGCCAAGCAGGTGATCCTGCAGCGCATCCGCGAGGCCGAGCGCGACATGATGTTCGAGGAGTACCAGGACCGCGTGAACGAGCTGATCACCGGGATCATCCAGCAGTCCGATTCCCGCTACACGCTCGTGCAGCTGCGGGAGCGCGTCGAGGCGCTGCTCCCGAAGTCCGAGCAGGTCGACAACGAGCGCTACGACCACGGCATGCGGGTGAAGGCCGTGATCACGGAGGTCTCGTCGAGCACCAAGGGGCCGAGCATCATCGTGTCGCGTCGCAGTCCCGAGCTGATCAAGAAGCTGTTCGAGCTGGAGGTTCCCGAGGTCGCGGATGCTCTGGTCGAGATCGTGAACGTCGCGCGCGAGCCCGGCTACCGGTCGAAGATCGCCGTCGTGTCGCATGCCGACGGGGTCGACCCGGTCGGCGCCTGCGTCGGGCCGCGCGGGTCGCGCGTGCGCATGGTCGTGTCGGAGCTGCGCGGCGAGAAGATCGACATCATCCCCTTCAACGAGGAGCCCGCGCGGTTCGTCGCCAAGGCGCTGTCGCCGGCACGCGTGCGCGAGGTGCTGGTCGACGACGAGAACAAGCAGGCCACGGTGGTCGTCCCCGACGACCAGCTTTCTCTGGCGATCGGGAAGGAGGGCCAGAACGCGCGCCTCGCGGCGCGGCTCACCGGCTGGCGCGTGGACATCAAGTCCGAGACCGAGTTCGCCGCCGAGGAAGCGGAGCTGGGCTACGACCAGGAGGAAGATGTCTCCGGTCGCTGCCACGCCGTGCTGAGCACCGGGAAGCGCTGTCCCAACGCGGCGGAGCCCGGTTCCCGGTACTGCGGTCTTCCCGCCCACCAGGCGCTCGAGCAGCAGGAGGGCGACGAGGTCGCTTCCGCAGCCGAGTCGGAGGAGGCGGAAGAAGTCTCCGCCCCGGACGTCGAGGCGGCGCCTGTCGATGGGAGTCCTGCGGACCCGATCCAGGCCGACGTCGAGGCGCCGGTCGACCCGCAGACCGAGAGCGTCGACGTGCCCCCGGCCGAGGTAGAGGCCACCGAGCCGATCGAGGCCGACGTCGAGGCGCCGGTCGAGGCCCCTGCCGAAGCGCCGGTCGGCGCGGACACGGGGACGCCGGCCGAGGCGGCTGCCGCCGGCGGCGAGGACGAGCGCTAGGTCGCGCCCAGGAGCTCTATGGCCAAGAAGCGCGTTTACGAGATAGCGAAGGAGAAGGGGGTCACCAGCAAGGACCTCATCGCGGCCCTCAAAGCAGCCGGTGTGGAGGTCAAAGCGGCGGCCTCGACCGTGGACGAGGCGGACGCGACGCGCGCCCTCTCTTCAGGCAGTGCCGGTAACGGGAAGCCGAGCGCTCCCGAAGCCCCGGCCCCTAAGCCCGCCCGCGCCGCGAAGGCACCCGCGGCGAAGCCCGCAGCCGTCAAACCACCCGCGCAGGCCAAGCAGGCGGCGCCACCGAAGGCAGGGTCTCCCCAGCAGCGCTCGCAGTCCGGGCAGTCCTCTCAGGGCGGTCAGGCGCCTCCGCCACGTGACGGCGGCAGCCCGCGGCCTCAGCGTCCCGCCCCCGCCCGCCCCGGTGGTGGCGGTGGGCGCCGGCGCCGTGTCGTGATCGACTCGCAGGCCTCCCGCCGGCAGGCGCCCCATCCGCCGCCTCCGCAGCGGCGCCGGCGCAGCCGCGGACGCGGCGCACCGCCGCCCGAGCCGAGCGAGTCGAATCAGGCGACGGCCGTTGTAGAGCCCGAGGCCGTCCGGATCCCGTCGGGCGCCACGGTGCGCGACGTCGCCGAGCATCTCGGCATCCAGGTTTCCGACGTCATCAAGAAGCTGATGCAGCTCGGCGAGATGGCTTCGATCACGCAGACGTTGTCGGACGAGGCAATCGGCGTGATCGCCGACGAGTTCGACAAGAAGATCGAGGTCGTCAGGGCCTCCGAGGACGAGACGGCCGCGCCGGTGTTCGACGACGCCGAGGACGACCTCAGCGCGCGCCCGCCGGTCGTGACGATCATGGGCCACGTCGACCACGGCAAGACCTCCCTGCTCGACTCGATCCGCGAGACCGAGGTTGCCGCCGGCGAGGCAGGCGGGATCACGCAGCACATCGGCGCCTACCAGGTGCACCACAACGACAAGGTTGTGACGTTCCTCGACACGCCCGGCCACGAGGCGTTCACCGCCATGCGTGCCCGCGGCGCGAAGGTCACCGACATCGCGGTGATCGTGGTCGCGGCCGACGACGGCGTGATGCCGCAGACGACCGAGGCGATCGATCACGCCAAGGCCGCGGGCGTCCCGATGGTGATCGCGGTCAACAAGATCGACAAGGAGGGCGCACAGCCCGAGCGCGTGCGCGGTGAGCTCGGCGGGCAGGGCCTGACCCCCGAGGAGTGGGGCGGGGACACGATCTTCTGCGACGTCTCGGCGAAGACCAAGGACGGCCTCGACAACCTGCTGGACATGATCCTGCTGGTGTCCGAGGTCGAGGAGCTGAAGGCCAACGCGGACGCGCCCGCGAGCGGTCACGTGATCGAGTCGAAGCTCGACCCGGGCCGCGGCCCGGTGGTCACCGTGCTGGTGCAGCGCGGCACGCTGAACACCGGCGACGCGCTCGTCGCGGGCGCCCACTGGGGGCGCGTGCGGGCGATGCACGACTTCCTCGGTCAGCGCGCCAAGCGCGCGACGCCGGGCGAGCCCGTCGAGGTGCTCGGGTTCGACTCCGTGCCCGACGCGGGCGAGCCGGTGCGCGTGGTCGGCAACGACCGCGAGGCGCGCCATCTCGCGGGCGAGCGGGCGATCCGCCTGAAGACGGAGGCACTTGCGCGACGCAAGTCTGCCCCGGCCAGCCTCGAGGACGTCTTCGATCGCGTCAAGGAGGGCGAGGCGGTCGCGCTCAACATCGTGCTGAAGGCAGACGTCGCCGGTTCTCTGGAGGCGCTCCAGGACCAGCTGGCAAAGGTCTCCACCTCTCAGGTCGGCCTCAACGTGCTCCACACCGGTGTCGGCGGGATCACGCAGTCCGACGTGATGCTCGCGGCCGCTTCGAGCGCCGTGATCATCGGGTTCAACGTGCGCCCGCTGCCGGAGGCGAAGACGCTTGCCGACCACGAGGGCGTCGAGATCCGCAGCTACACCGTCATCTACAAGATCACCGAGGAGCTGCGCGCCGCGATGGAGGGCATGCTCGAGCCGGAGGAGGTCGAGGAGTCCCTCGGCATGGCCGAGGTGCGGCAGACCTTCCGCGCCTCGCGCATCGGCACGATCGCCGGCTCCCATGTCGTGCAAGGCAAGATCACGCGCGGCGCGAAGGTGCGACTCGTGCGCGAGGGAACGATCATCTACGACGGCTCGATCAACTCTTTGAAGCGCTTCAAGGACGACGCAAGGGAAGTAGAGGAGGGATTCGAGTGTGGAATCGTGCTCGAGAACTACAACGACATCAAAAACGGCGACGTGATCGAGGCCTACGAGACCCGGAAGGTCGCGCAGACGCTCGAGTAGCGTCCGTATACGGCGCCTCGTGCCGTTCCTGGTCGCACTCACGATCCACCTTCACCTGCCGGACAACGGCAGCCTCAAGGGCAAGCGCAAGGAGCTGCTGTCCGTCCGCTCCGCCCTCGCCCGCCGCTTCGGCGCCTCGGTCGCCGAGGTGGGTGCCCAGGACCTGTGGCAGCGCGCCACGCTGGCCGCGGGACTCGTGGGACGGTCCGCCGGCGATCTCGAAAGGGTCGCTGACGAGGTCGAGCGCTTTCTGCTCGGCAGATTCCCGGATGCGGTACGGATGGAGCGGCGCCTGGTCTCATTCGAGGACCTGGACGACTGACCCGGCGCGCGATCGCTCAGGTTGGGAGTGCCGCGAGGGTTCTCGGCCGGAGCGGCGAAACGTCGCTTGTATAGTCAACAAAGGGAGCGGGAGGGGGCCAGACCCCACCAGATCATGCCCAAGGACAGGATGCGGCGAGTCAACGAAGCCGTGCGCGAGGTTCTGAGCGTGGCCATCACCACCTTCTTGAAGGACCCCCGCATCGGTTTCGTGACCGTCACCTCAGTAGACACCAGCCCGGATCTGCGTCATGCCCACGTCTACGTGAGCGTGCTCGGTGACGATGCCGAGCGCGACGAGTCCCTCGCGGGGCTCGAGTCTGCGCGCGGCTATCTGCAGTCGCAGGTTGCCAAGGAGCTGCGGCTCAAGCACACACCGCAGCTCGCCTTCCGCTACGACGAGAGCGTTGCGCGTGGTCAGCGCATCCAGCAGCTGCTCCGCGAGGACCCCGAGAAGCCGCCGTCGTGAAGCTCGACACTGCAACGGGGCGCGAAGAGGTCATCGCCGAGCTTCGGTCCGGCGACAAGTTCCTCCTGACCACGCACGAAAACCCCGACGGGGACGCGCTCGGATCCCTGGTCGCGATGAACGAGATCCTGTGCGCGCTCGGCAAGGACACCGTGATGTTCCTGTCGGAGGCGGAGTTCCCGCTCCCATACGAGTACCGCTGGCTGCCGCTCGCGAACGCGAGTCACGTGCTGCCGGACGACGCCGAAGAGCGCACGATCGTGTTCCTCGACTGCGGCAACGTGGATCGGATGCCCGTGACCTTCCTGGGCCGCGACGAGGCGCACATCGTGAACATCGACCACCACCACGACAACACTCGCTTCGGCACAGCGAACCTGGTCGTGGACGGCGCCTCCTCCACGGCGGAGATCATCTGGGACCTGAACAAGGACCTGGGGGCCGAGCTGACGATCGAGATCGCCGAGGCGCTTTACGTGGGGCTCGTGACCGACACCGGGAAGTTCCAGTACGAGAACACAACTCAGGCGTCGCACTTCATGGCCGCCGACCTCCTCGCCCACGGGGTCGAGGTGCACGAGATATTCCGCCGCCTGTTCGAGAACGTGCCGCTGGCCAAGCTCGAGCTGCTGGCCCGGGTGCTGTCCCGCGTGGAGCGCTACGACGACGGCCGTCTCACCGCGTCCTACATCCTGCGCTCGGACTACGAGGAGCTCGGCGCCGACGAGAACTACTCCGAGGGCATCGTGGACCACATTCGCGCCATCGAGGGCACGGTCGTCGCCGCTCTGGTCCGCCAGCAGCTCAAGGAGGGGCGCGACGGGGTGCAGAAGGTGAGCCTGCGGGCGTCGGCAGACGCGGTCGACGTGAGCGTGATCGCGCGCGAGGAAGGTGGAGGCGGCCATCGGCAGGCTGCGGGCTTCTCGACCACGCGCACCCGCGAGGAGCTCATCGAGTTCCTGCGGAAAGAGATCGCGGCCCAGGTCGACTAGAGCTCGTGGACGGCGTCCTGCTGGTTGCGAAGCCGGCGGGGGTGACCTCGCACGACGTCGTCGAGTCGATCCGCCGCGCGCGCGCGGCGAAGACCGGTCACGCAGGCACCCTCGATCCATTCGCCACGGGCTTGCTTCTGCTGCTGGTCGGGCGCGGCACGCGCCTTGCCCAGTACATGGTCGGTTTGCCGAAGGCATACCGCGCTGTTGCGCGTCTGGGCGCGGTATCGGACACCGGTGATCCCACCGGAGACGTGACTTCGACAGGGGCAACAACGGACGAGGACTCGCTCCGTCGCGCGATCCCGCGCCTGACCGGGGAGATCGACCAGCGCGTGCCCGCCTACTCGGCCGTCAAGGTGGGAGGCGAGCGCCTGTACCGCAAGGCCCGCCGCGGTGAGGACGTCGAAGTCCCGGTTCGCCGGGTCACGATCGAGCGCCTCGCCCTGACCCGCTTCGACGCGGAGGCCCAGGAGGCGGAGCTGGAGGTCCGCTGCTCGAGCGGCACCTACATCCGCCAGCTGGTCGCCGACCTCGGTGAGCTGTGCGGCGCCGGCGCGTACTGCGCCGCGCTCGAGCGGACCGAGGTGGGACCATTCTCGCTGGCCGACGCCGACGCTGAGCGGTTGTTGCCGCTGTCGGAGGCGCTGCCGTTCCTGCCGGAGCGGGTGCTGTCGGAGGCGGAGGCGGAGTTCGTGCGCAACGGGCGCCGCGTGGCGGACCCCGGTGGGGTAGGGGGTGAGGGTCGTTTCGTGCGGTTGACCCATGGGGGTGCGTTGGTCGCTGTGGCAGAGCGCCGCGGCGACGAGCTCAAACCGGCGACGGTGGTCGCATGATCGCGGTGGGCGGGTCCACCCACGTATACGGTAGGTAATCCGACACACCATGCCGTGGGAGCGCCTACGATGGGCTCGTGCGACGGGGGTTCGCGATGGGGGGTTGGGCTTGCGCGTTGCTGTGCGCGCTTCCTGTCGGCGCTCGCGCCGAGCTCGTTGGGGAGTTCAACGCGCGCCTGACGGACGTGAAGCACTCGTATGGCGCGTACACGGTCGTGGCCGACGCGCGCGCGTACGAGACCTCGGGTGCGCCGCCGCCCGTTCTGACCCGGGCCGTCGTGCACTTTCCACACGGCGCCGGGCTTCGCAACACGTTTCTGCGCGATGAGTTCTATTGCGACCGGGTGCGGCTCGAGCGCTACCCGCCCGATCCGGCGCGCTGCCGCAGCTCCCACTTCGCGTCCGGAACGATCGTGCTGGATGCGCGCCCGCACATCGACACGCCCTTCTCGGCCGACATCCATCTCTTCCTTGCGCGCGGTACCGCGGGTGCGCTTGCCTCCGTGATCGTGCTCGTGATCCCCAACGAGTTCACGCCGGTCTATGCCTACCAGGTGCTGGAGGGCAGGCTGGTCGACGAATCTTCCCCGGGCGGAAAATTCGGCTACCGGCTCGAGCTGCCCACGTACGTGAAGCCGCTGATCCCCGGTCTCGTCCTACATCTGGCCGAGCTGCACCTGTCGATCCGCGGCCTGCGGCTCGACCGGGGAACCCGCGCGCCGCTCTTCTGGACGAAGGTCCCGAGCTGCCCGCGCAGCCGCAAGGTGGCGTTCGGCGCCGACTACTCGTTCGAGGGCAATGCAACGATCAGAAAGCGCCGCAGAGTCGACTGCCGCAGATTCGCAAAGCGCCCCAGCGTGCATCGCGAGGGCCAGATACCCGGCGCTCCAGACTGATTGTCCGGAGTCATCTAGCCTCCAGCGGGCGATGGACGTCTTCAGGTCGCTCGCGGAACTTCCTCCGGCTCCCGCAGGGCGCTCGGTGGCGCTCGGCACGTTCGACGGTGTGCACCTCGGACACCGGCGCGTGATCGCGGTCGCCGTGGAGGGCGCTCGTGAGCGGGGCCTGCGCCCCGTCGTGGTGACGTTCGACCCGCATCCGCTCCAGGTGCTGCGGCCCGAGGAGCCTCCGCGCCTGCTCACCACGACCGACACGAAGGTCGCGCTCGTGGCCGGGCTGGGCGTGGACGAGCTGGTCGCGATCCCCTTCACACGCGAGCTTTCGCAGCAGTCCGCCGACGACTTCTGCGCCGACGTGCTGGTGGGCGCTCTCGATGCGCGGCAGGTGAGCGTCGGGTCGAACTTCCACTTCGGGCGAGGCGCGAGCGGCGATGCCGAGCTGCTGCGCGCCCGGCCGGAGTTCGAGACCGTCGTCGTGCCGCTCGTCGAGCACGGCGGCGCGCCGGTTTCCTCGAGCCGGATCAGGGTGCTGGTTGCCGCTGGCGACGTGACGGGGGCCGCCGAGCTGCTCGGGGCCCCTTACCGGCTGATCGGAGAGGTCGTGCGCGGCGACGCGCGCGGCCGTGCGCTGGACATGCCGACCATCAACCTGCAGTCACCGCCGTGCCTGGTCGTGCCCGCCGCGGGCATCTACGCCGCGCGCGCACATGGCGACGCGCTCGGGACCGGTCTCCCCGCCGCCGTGAGCATCGGTGTGCGACCCACTTTCGAGGACGACGGCGAGCTCCGCGTCGAAGCCCACCTGATCGGCTTCGAGGGGGATCTCTACGGGCAGACCGTGTGCCTCGAGTTCCTCGAGCGCCTGCGCGACGAGGTGAAGTTCGATTCGGCAGAGGCGCTGAAGCGCCAGATGAGAGCCGACGTGGAGCAGACCGAGCGCATCGCCGGATCGCGCCTGTAAGCCGCATCGTGGGCCCTTCCTGCTACCTTGCTTCGCCGTGACTCTCACCAAAGAGGCCAAGACCGAGGTGATCCGCAAGTTCGCGTCCCACGAGGGCGACACCGGCTCGCCCGAGGTACAGGTCGCGCTGCTGACCGCTCGCATCAACTACCTCACCGAGCACCTGCGCGAGCATCGCAAGGACCACCATTCACGGCGCGGGCTGCTGATGCTGGTCGGCCAGCGCAGGCGGCTGCTGAACTACCTCAACAAGCACGACGTCGACCGCTATCGGTCGCTCGTCCAGGAGCTCGGCCTCCGCCGCTGAAACGCCTGTTATGGCTCAGGGGCGCTGCTAGCATTCGCGCCTAGATTCAGAAGAGCCCAATAACTGCTGCAGCCGACCTGAGGCTGCCACGAAAGGAACAGAATGCCCCCTCCCTCAGTTGACCGCGTGTCGGTCGATATCGCCGGGACCGAATTCAGCTTCGAGACCGGCAAGCTCGCCAAGCAGGCGGGCGGCTCCGTGGTCGTACGTGCGGGAGAGTCGATGGTGCTGTGCACCGCGACCGCCGGAAATGTCCGTGACGTCGACTTCCTGCCCCTCACCGTGGACGTCGAGGAGCGCATGTACGCCGCCGGCAAGATCCCCGGCAGCTTCTTCAAACGGGAGGGCCGCCCCTCCGAGAAGGGCATCCTCACCGCGCGCATGATCGACCGGCCGATCCGGCCGCTCTTCCCGAAGGGCTGGCACCGTGAGACCCAGATCGTCGCGACGCCGATGTGCGTCGACCACGTGGTCCCCTACGACATCCTCGCCATGAACGGCGCCTCTGCCGCGCTTGCCCTGTCGGACATCCCGTTCCCGACGCAGATGGCGGCGGTGCGCATCGGCAAGCTCGAGGGCAAGTTCGTGGTGAATCCCGCCGAGCCCGACATCGCCGAGTCCGACCTGGACCTGATCGTGGCCGGCACCGACGACGCGCTCCTGATGGTCGAGGCCGGTGCCAATGAGATCACCGAGGCTGAGCTGCTCGACGCGCTCGAGATCGCACACGACGAGATCAAGAAGCTGTGCGCCGCCCAGCGCGAGCTGGCCCAGAAGGCCGGCAAGCCGAAGATCGTCCTCGACGAGCCCAAGGTCGACCAGCCGCTGATCGACCAGATCGTGGCCTCACACGGCGACGAGCTCGAACGGGCAACCCAGGTCGAGGACAAGCTCGAGCGCCAGGACGCGACCAAGGCCGTGGAGGAAGCGATGCTCGCCGAGTACGCGCCCCTCGACGACGAAGCTGCGGACGCTGTCGACCCGCAGCGCCGCGCCGCGGTGCAGCTTGCGTTCGACAAGCTCGAGAAGGACATCATCCGGCGGCGGATCGCCGTCGACAAGCGGCGCCCCGACGGTCGGCGCCCGGACGAGATCCGCGACATCTGGGCCGAGGTCGGGGTCGCACCCCGTACGCACGGGTCGGCGATCTTCACGCGCGGTCAGACGCAGGCGTACACGGTCGCGACGCTCGGCACGAGCCGCGAGGAGCAGCGCCTCGACACGCTCGGCCTCGAGACGGCCAAGCGCTACTTCCACCACTACAACTTCCCGCCGTACTCGGTCGGGGAGGCGGGCTTCATGCGCGGCCCCAAGCGCCGCGACATCGGCCACGGCGCACTCGCCGAGCGGGCGCTCCTGCCGATGATCCCTTCGCAGGAGGACTTCCCGTACACGATCAGGGTTGTGTCCGACATCCTCGAGTCCAACGGCTCCTCGTCGATGGCCTCGGTGTGCGGCTCGACGCTCTCGCTGATGGACGCGGGCGTCAAGATCCACAAGCCGGTCGCGGGAGTTGCGATGGGCTTGATAAAGGAAGGGGACGACTACGTCGTCCTGTCCGACATCGCCGGTGTCGAGGACCATCTCGGCGACATGGACTTCAAGGTCGCCGGCACTCCCGACGGGATCACCGCGCTGCAGATGGACATCAAGATCACGGGCGTCACGTTCGAGATCCTGAAGGGCGCGCTGGAGCAGGCTCACGCCGGCCGCAAGCTGATCCTCGAAAAGATGCGGGACACGATCGCCGAGACGCGCGCAGAGCTGAGCCCGCACGCCCCGCGCATCACCTCGATCCAGATCGACCCGGAGAAGATCGGCACCGTGATCGGCAAGGGCGGGGAGACGATTCGCGCCCTGTCGGACGAGTACGAGGCCCAGATCGACGTCGACGACACCGGCATGGTGCTCGTCTACGCGGTCAACGGCGAGAAGGGCGACGCATGCGTCGAGGCCATCCGCCAGATGACCAAGGACGTCGAGCTGGGCGAGGTGTTCACCGGCAAGGTGGTGAAGACCACCACGTTCGGGGCGTTCGTCGAGCTCAGCAAGGGCACCGACGGCCTGCTCCACATCTCCAACCTCGTTCCCGGCGGTCGCGCCGAGACGGTCGAGGACGTCGTCAACCGTGGCGACCAGGTCACGGTCCGGGTCGTCGAGCTGAACAAGGAGCGAGGCCGCATCGGCCTCCGCCTGGCCGACGATCCCGAGATCGCGGACAAGACGGTCGAGGAACTGTCGAACATCGGTACCGGGAACGGCGGCCGGCCCTCCGGCGGCCGTGACCGTGACCGAGGCCGCGGCGGCGGACGTGACCGCGGTGGCCGTGATCGCGATCGTGGCCCGCGGGAGCGCCGCGACTGACCGCGTTCCGCTCGTTGGCTCACGAACACACCCTCACCCAACTCGACTCGGGCATCCGGGTCGTCACCGAGCGCGTTCCGTCCGTGCGGTCGATCGCGCTCGGTCTGTGGGTCCGCGTCGGCTCGCGCGACGAGGGCCACGAGCAGGCCGGCATCTCGCACTTCCTCGAGCACATGCTGTTCAAGGGCACCGAGGAGCTGACCGCGGAGCAAATCGCGCAGGAGTTCGACGGCCTCGGCGCCGACATGAACGCGGCCACGAGCAAGGAGGCGACTGTCCTGCACGCCCATTTCCTCGACGAGCATCTCGACCGCGCCTTCCAGGTGATGGGCGACATGCTGCTGCGTTCCACCTACTCGGACCTCGAGTCCGAGCGCGAGGTGGTGCTCGAGGAGATCGCGATGTACGAGGACGAGCCGCAGGACAAGGTGCACGACGTCCTCTCCACGGCTGTATTCGGCGACCACCCGCTCGGACGGCCCGTGATCGGACGGGGCGAGGTCATCTCGGGCCTGAGTCCGGACATCGTCTCTGCGTACCACGACGCGCGCTACCTGCCCGGCGCGATCGTCGTTGCCGCTGCCGGCAACCTCGAGCACGAGACGATCGAGCGCCTTGCCGAGCGCTGGACGAACCCCGCCTCCAACGGGACGCCGAAACCGCCCGACGGTGCTCCGCCGCGCAGAGAGCCGCGCGTTGCGTTCAACTCCAAGGAGACCGAGCAGTACCACATCTGCATCGGCGGCGAAGGGATCTCGCGCAACGACGATCGCCGTTTCGCCCTGTCCATCCTCGACGCGATCCTGGGCGGCTCGACGTCGTCGCGCCTCTTCCAGGAGGTGCGCGAGAAGCGCGGCCTTGCGTACTCCGTCTACTCGTGGGCGAGTCAGTACCAGGACACGGGCCAGGTCGGCATCTACGTCGGGACCCGCGAGGACAACGTCGTTGAAGCGCTCGGCGTGATCGGCGGCGAGCTGGCGCGGGTACGTGACGAGCGGGTCGGCGAAGACGAGCTGCGTCGTGCACGCGAGCACGTCAAGGGCCGCCTTGCGCTGTCGATGGAGTCCACGGGCGCGCGCATGAACCGGCTCGGGCGATCCGTGCTGATGGGCACGCCGCTGCTGTCCCTGGACGAGACGATCGAGCGCCTCGAGGCCGTCACGCGCGAGGACCTCGAACGACTTGCGGGCGAGCTGTACCCGCCGGCCGGCATGTCGGTTGCGGCGATCGGCCGCGACGAGAGCCTTTTCCGCAGCGCCCTGGCGCCTGTGAGCGCGGAGCTGTCCACGGCGTGATCCGGGTCGTGGTCTCTGGCGCCGCGGGGCGCATGGGGACGACTGTGTGCGGCGCGGTGGAGGACGCCGGCGACATGGAGCTGGTGGAACGCGTGGATCCCGACCTGGGCGTCACGCTCGAGCATGCTCTGACGCATGCGCAGCCCGACGTGGTCGTCGACTTCTCCGTTCCGGACACGGTGTTCCAGAACGCGCGCATGTGCCTCGAGCATGACACGCACGTCGTGGTCGGCACCACCGGGCTCGCCTCCCATGAAGTGGACCAGCTGCGCTCCGATGCCGAGCGCTCGAAGGGCAACTGCCTGATCGCACCCAACTTCGCGATCGGCGCGGTGCTGATGATGGAGGCGGCGAAGCTGATCGCTCCCCACATGCCGGACTGCGAGATCGTCGAGTTGCACCACGAGGCGAAGGTCGACGCGCCGTCCGGAACCGCCAAGCGAACCGCTCAGCTGATCGAGGAGGCGGGCGGGCGCAAGGACCCGCCGATCCACAGCGTGCGGCTACCGGGGCTGGTCGCGAGTCAGGAAGTGATCTTCGGCGGCCTGGGCCAGACGCTGTCGGTGCGCCACGACACGACCTCGCGCGACTCCTTCATGCCCGGCGTGCTGCTGGCGGTGCGCAACGTCGCCGAGGTCGACGGCCTGGTCGTCGGCCTCGAGCACGTGCTCTAGGTCTGTGCGGTTGCGGCGAGCTCCGGCTTGATCCAGCCGCCGAGCGCCTCTTCCAGCTCCTTCGCGATCGCAAGCACCTCCATCTCGCGGTAGCGGCGGCCGATGACCTGCACGCCGATCGGCAGCCCGTCGGGTGTGCGGCCGACGGGGACGGCGGCGGCGGGCAGGCTCATCGCGTTGACGTAGGTGGACATCGCGAACAGGTCGATCTCCTCGACCTCCTTGCCGTCGATTTCGAGCACCTCGGTGCCGATCGGGAAGGCCGCGGTTGCCGAGATCGGGCAGACGGCGATGTGGTTGGTCTCGAGCCAGGCGTTGACCGCTCGCTCGAGGTCGAGGCGGTGGGCCAGCAGCCCGGCGTAGGTGGGAAGGTCGACGTCGAGCTGCTCGCGTCGCTTGAGCAGGCGCCTGATCTGAGGTGACAGCTCGGCCTCCCGCGGCTCGATCACCGGCCACAGCAGGGCAAGAACCTCTCCCAGCGCGATCGACTCGAACACCTCGCGCACCTCGGCCTGGTGGGGCGGGCGCTCCGCGACGACCTCGTGTCCCCGGTCCGCCAGTGCACGGCCCGCAGATTGCACCGCCTCGCGGATCGCCGGGTTGACCGGGCAGATGCCGTCCTCGTCGAAGATCGCGACGCGCAGGCTCTGGGGTTGGTCCGGGTTGACGCGGTGGGGCGCGACGTCCGGATCCGTCGTCGGATCGGGCTTGGCGAAGATCGGCAGCAGCAGCTGCAGGTCGTCGACATAGCGCGCCATCGGCCCGATCTCCGACCAGAGCTGGATCGACATCGCCTGTGCCGGCGGGAAATGCCCGCCGTAGGGGACGACCCAGCGGCCCGGCTTCAACCCCGTCACTCCGTTGAAGTGGGCCGGCACGCGGATGGACCCGCCGTAGTCGGAGCCGACGCCGATCGGCGTGATGCCGGTCGCAAGCGCGGCGCCCTCGCCGCCCGAGGACCCGCCCACGGAGCGTTCGGGGTTGTGCGGGTTGTGCGTCGCGCCGTAGATCAGGTTGTTCGAGTCGTAGTGGAACGCGAACTCAGGGATGTTGGTCTTCCCGAGCAGGATCGCGCCCTCGCCGCGCAGGTTCCGGACGACGGTCGCATCCACCGTGGACACGTTCCCCTCGAATATCTTCGACGCGTCGCAGCAGGGCATTCCCGCGACCTCGATGCATTCCTTGGCCGTGAAGGGGACGCCGTGCAGCGCTCCCAACGGCCCGCCGTTTGTCAGCGCTTTCTCCGCCTCTCGTGCTTCTGCGAGCGCCTCTTCGAAGCGCGGTAGCACGACGATGTTCAGGTCCTTGCGCTCCTCGGCGCGGTCGATGTGCGCCTGCACCAGCTCGACGGGGCTGATCTCCCGGTCGCGCACGGCGACCGCCATGGAGGTGGCTGATTGGTCGAGCAGATCGCTCATAGGTCAACCTCCCGGTCTAGGGAAAGAGTTCTTTCCCTAGTTGGGAAGTCCAGCAGGCAGGAGCCTCGCCGCAGGCGAGGCGACCCCGCAGACTGGCTCCCCA
>JBBRDT010000038.1:0-31107 GCA_038203635.1 Solirubrobacterales bacterium | reverse complement strand
ATTGCGCGGACTCGGCAGGGGCGAGGTGTCGACCCAGTTGTTGAGCAGGAACAGCGGGAGCCCGGCGTTGCCGCGGTTGGGGCGACAGGAGCTTTCGGCGGCCACCTCGGCGGGAGTGCCGAACCGGTAGGGCGTCTCCTGGACCAGGTCGAACTGGGCCCGCAGCCACGGCACGCCGCTGCTGCGGTTCTCGGCCATCACGACCACCCGCGCGTCCTTCTCGATCATCTCGCGCAGGGTCGGGAAGCGGTCCGGGCCGAGTGGGCCGCGCCATACGTAGCGCTCGAGCCCGCTCCGCTCGAACACCCGCGCGACGTCCCGCGGGCGCACGTGGTCCTCGATACTGATCAGGAGCACCTCGCGCGGGTGCTCGGCGAGGAAATCGCGCACGTCGCGGAGCGCGTCGGACGCGCGGGTCGCCCCGAACCCGCAGATGGTGTGGCAGAGGTAGACGTCGCGCCCCAGCCGGGCCGGCCGGTGCCCGTCCCGGACCTTGGCCACCGGCACGTTCTGCACTCCACGCCGCGTCTTGCTCCCGTAGTACATGTCGATCAGCAGGCCGCGGATGCCGGCCTCGAGCTGGGGCCCTATCCCTCTCTCCTGCTGCGTGAACCGCCAGCCCGGCTGATCCGCGGCCGACATCGAGTTGTGGGTCGCGGCGAACGCCACCTCGTCGAGCGTGCGATCGCACAGCTGCTCGCCGCCGTTGCAGGCGCCGTCAGGGGCGGGCTCGTCGCCGAACGGGTCGACGACGGCCAGCACCGTGATCGCCGCGGCCAGTGCGATCGCGCCGGCCAGGATCAGCATGCGAAGCGTTCGACGCGGCATGCGGCCATTCTCCCCGACTGCCGCTGTCCGGCCGGGGGAAGAGTAGTTTCGTGACCATGCGACTCCCGACGCTCATGGGCGCCGTCCTCGTGTTTGCGGTCGCTGCTTCAGCAGGTTCCGCGCGGGCGCCGAACCCCGCCCCGGCGAGCGGCGCCTACGACCCGCAGATCCGGCCAGCCGACTTCGTCCGCCGAATCGACAACCTCTACTTCCCGCTGAAGCCCGGCTCGGTGCATCGCTACGCCGGTGTCGCCGAGGACGGCAAGGCGCGCCAGACCGGCGTCGTCCTCGTCACCCACCGGACGAAGAAGATCCTGGGCGTGCGCTGCCGGGTCGTGCGCGACACCGGGTACACCGCGGGCAAGCCGGAGGAGCGCACCTTCGACTGGTACGCGCAGGACCGGGCCGGCAACGTCTGGTACTTCGGCGAGGACTCCAGGGACTTCCGGCATGGGCACTGGGTCCGCAGCGGCGGCTCGTGGAAGGCTGGGGCCCACGGCGCAAAGCCGGGCATCCTGATGCTCGCGGACCCGCAGCCGGGCCAGACCTACCGCCAGGAGTACTACCCCGGGCACGCGCTGGACGTGGCCACCGTGCTCGGCCCGGACGGAGCGGTGCACCTGCCGTTCAAGACGGTCCGCCACGCGCTCGAGACGAGCGAGACGTCGGACCTCGAGCCGGGCGTGGTCGAGCACAAGTACTACGCCCCCGGACTCGGGGAGATCAAGAGCGTCGAGGTGAAGGGCGGCAAGGAGGCCACCCGTCTGGTGAGCGTCAGCCGCTCGCGCTGACCGCGTCGCGCAGAGCGTCGATGAAACGCTCGTTCTCCGCCCGGGTGCCGTACGTCACGCGCAGGTGACCCTCGCCGCCGAGAGCGCCGCCGGGACGGACCGCGACACCGGCGCGCGTGAGGGCTGCGACCACGTCGCGCTCCTCGTGGTCGCCGAGCACGACCCAGCAGAAGTTCGCCTGGCTGTCGGCGAGGTCAAGCCCGAGGGCGCGCAGCTCCTCCTCCATCCACAGGCGCTCGGCGGCGTTCCAGCTCGCCCGCTCGGCGACGTTGTCCTGGTGCTTGAGCGCCTCGGTCGCCGCGGCCTGCGCGAGCTTGTTGACGGAGAACGGCTGGCGCACACGGTCGACGGCAGCGCGGAATTCTTCCGAGCCGAGCGCGTACCCGACGCGCAGGCCGGCAAGCCCGTACACCTTGGAGAAGGTGCGCAGGATCACCAGGTTCTTGAAGTCACGCAGGAGATCCACCGAGGTGTCGGGGTCCTCGACGGTCTGGAACTCGATGTAGGCCTCGTCGAGGATCACGAGCACGTGCGACGGCACGCGCTCCAGAAAGGCGCCGATCGCCGCGGCTGGAAGGTGGGTGCTGGTCGGGTTGTTCGGGTTGCAGATCAGCACCATCCGGGTAAGGTCGTTGATCTGCGCGGCCATCGCGTCGAGGTCGTGCACGTGGTCGTCGGTCAGCGGCACGGTGCGTTCCTTGGCGTCGGTGGCGGCGGCGAGGTGCGGATACATGGAGAAGGCAGGCCACGCGTACACGATCTCGCTCGAGGGCTCGAGCAGGGCCTCGGCAGCCGCGAGCAGGATCTCGCAGGAGCCGTTGCCGACCGCGATCGAAGAGATCGGAAACCCATACCGGTCCGAAAGCCCGCGGCGCAGGGCGCCCGCGCCCGGGTCGGGGTATCGATTCACCTCCGCCGCGGTGCGCTGCACGGCCTCGACGACGGCGGGTACCGGCGGGAACGGCGACTCGTTGGACGCCAGCATCGCGACCGACGCCGTCTCGCGCGCGGCCGCGTTGGCGCTGTCGGCACCCGCCGAGTAGATCGGGATGCGCAGCAGGCGCTCGATGTAAGGAACTGAAGAAGCCACGTGCACAAAATATCGAGACGGCTTCGCGCCGCCAGAATCAACCTACAGCAGGCAAGAGCACCCGCAGCTCGGCGAGCATCGCGGCGGGATGCTCGAACACGTCGCCGTAGGTGTAACGCCGAAACTCGTCGCCGCGAGCACGGGCTTCACGCTCGCGGCGACGGTCCTGGTTTTACGCGTAGCGCGAGTTGTGGAAGCGATAGCTGTCGAGCTCCACGGTCAGCCGCTGCTCGGGCCAGCGGCAGTCGACGCGCTTGGTGCCGGCGGGGCGGTTGGTCTGGGGAGCGGGAGGTTGTTCTTTTCGAGCAGGTACAGGAAGTGACGCTCCAGCTGGCTGAGGGTCACCTTTACCTCACCCCTCATTACTGCCCTGAGCTTCCTGGCGCCCGGCGTGCTGGGCCGGCGCGCGAGGACTGCCTCGACCTGTGCCGGGGTGGTGTGGTGGCGCACGCCCGCCTCGTGGCATGCGCGCGCAAGATCCTCCTCGGGCAGATATGGGGCGAGGTCCACGAGTGTGCGTGCGACGGTCGTGACGGGGATCCCGCGCCATACCGTGGCGTCCTCCCCACGGGAACGCCGAGTCTTGACGCCTTTGATGCGCCGCTCGGTAGTCGCGGTCACCTCGGGCGGCGGCGGCTTTCCCTTCAGTACCCCGAGTAGGTAAGCGGCCGCGCGTCCGCTCAACAGTGCCTGGTCACCTCCTGCCCGTACGGCAGCCATATAGCGAGCCTCGATGCTCGGCGCGCGATGGCCGACCCGATACACGCCGCGATGGACTGGCAGCAGCGCACCGCTCTCGAGCCGCCGCTGAACCTCCCTGGCCGTGATTCCGGCGCGAAGCAGTTGCCCTCGAGTCACCACTCCGTGGGCCCGGCTCGCCAACTCGGCCACTGTGCTGGATTTGCTACCCATTGGGTAGCAAAGTCAGCGCGGTGGCGAGACTACGCGCGGTTTATTGTGCCGACTCCAGGTCCGCGCGCAGGGTGCGCGCCTCCCCCAGGTACACGTGCTGCGGGGCGTGACCGTTCGACGCGTAGTAGTGGAGCAGGATGCGAATCACGCGCGGCAGCGATCCCGGCACGTCGATCTCCTGTGTACACAGCAACGGGACGCGGTTCAGCCCCAGGTCGCGCGCAGCGACTGCGGGGAATTGCGCGTTCAGGTCCGTGGTGGCGGTGAAGACGCAGCTCACCATCTGCTCCGCGCCGAGCTGGTTGCGGCTCATGATCTCCTGAACCAGCGTGCGGGTGCCGTCGACGATCGCCCGCTCGGTGTTGTCCTCGATCGAGATCGCCCCGCGCAGGGCGTAGAGACGCTGGGTGTCGGCGGCGTCGGCCATGACCGCGGATTCTCTCAGCCTCCTCCGAGACCGGCGGTATGACGCACCGCGTCGAGCTCGTGCGGGCGCAGCCGGCGGGAGTTCCCGGAGCGCAGGCGGCCCAGCTCCAGCGGGCCGAACGCGACGCGCTCGAGCGACCGCACCGGGTAGCCGACGGCGTCGAACATGCGACGCACGATCCTGTTTCGCCCCTCGTGGACGGTGACCTCGATGTCCGACTCCCGCCCGCCGGCAACGACACGGACACGAGCGGGGCTGGAGCGACCGTCCTCCAGCTCGACGCCCTCCCGCAGCGCCTGCAGCGCCCGCTTCGAAGGCGAGCCCGACACGTGCACGTGGTAGGTGCGCGGGACCTCGTAGCGCGGGTGCATCAGGCGGTTTGCGAGCTCGCCGTCGTTGGTCATCAGCACCAGCCCGCTGCTGTCGGCATCGAGCCGGCCGACCGGATACAGGCGGGCGTCGCTGTCGATCAGCTCGACCACCGTCGGGCGCCCCGGCGGGTCGCTGGCGGTGGACAGCACACCGACGGGCTTGTGCAGGAGGAAGTACTCCCGCTGCTCCTGCGCGAGTTGACGACCATCGACGCGCACGTCGTCGCGATCCCCCACATCCCGCGCAGGATCGGTGACGCGGTCGCCGCCCACCTGCACGCGGCCGTCCGCGATCATCCGCTCGGCAGCGCGACGCGAGGCGACGCCCGCATGGGCAAGGTACTTCGCGAGGCGCATCTCGCCGGCAAGGCTACCCCCGCGGGCGCCCCGCCTCCGCACCAGGTGCCATAATGCCGCCGCCTTGGACGTGTGGGTCGCCCTTCTCCTGATCGGCTTGGCGGTGGTCGCCGGCGGCCTGCTGCTGCGCGCGGTTCCCGGCGGAATCCTGGCTTTCCTCGGCGTGCTGGTCGTATTCGGCTTCGGCATCCCGGCGATCGTGATCGACGACAAGAAGTCGCCGGAGGCGAGCGGCGGCGGCGGCGAGGCCTCCACTCCGACCGACACGGCCGGTGCAACTGGCGCGAGCGGCGGCGGCGAGCAGGCCGCGAAGGGCGAGCAGGCCGGGGGCGGCGGAGGCGGAAATGCGGCAGCCCTGGCCCAGGGCAAGCAGATCTTCACCCAGTCCTGCGGTACATGCCACACGCTGGCCGACGCAGGCACCAGCGGCAACGTCGGTCCCGTGCTCGATCAGCTCAAGCCCGACAAGGCGCGCGTCCTGAACGCGATCAAGAACGGCGGCGCAGGCTCGGGCGCGATGCCCGCCGGCATCGTCTCCGGCAAAGAGGCCGAAGCGGTCGCGACGTACGTGTCCACGGTCGCCGGCAAGTAGCGCCGGCCTTCTCTCAGCGCCTCCCTCGTGAGGAGCTCCATGGCCAAGAGCGCAGTGTTCATGGTGCTGGTCACCGCCACGGTCGCGCCCGGGCTTGCAGTTGCGGGCCGCGGAACGGCTCAGCGCTCACAGGCCGCCGTGCGCGCTCTGACGAGCACCGCCGGTATCAGGGCAGCCCAGCGCTTCGCCCGCTCGCGGCAGGGGTTCGTCGCCTTCGCCGTGCTCGACCAGGACAACCGCCTGCGTGGGCTGTCGCGAACGGAGCACTTCAACTCCGCCAGCGTGGTGAAGGCGATGATGATGGTCGCGATCCTGCGCCGCGCCGAGGGGCGGCGGGTCACCGACGCCGAGCGCGCCCTGCTGAAGCCGATGATCACGAGGTCTGACAACGACGCGGCCAGCGCGATCTACATCAAGATCGGTGACCCGGGCTTGAACGCGGTCGCTCGCGTCGCCGGAATGAGGAAGTTCAAGCCGTCGAGCGTGTGGGGCAACTCGCAGATCACCGCCGCCGACCAGGTCCGGTTCTTCATCCAGATCGACAAGCTCGTGCCGCCGGCGCACCACCGCTATGCGCGCAAGCTCTTGTCCTCGATCATCGGCCCGCAGCGCTGGGGCATACCGCCCATCGCCAAGTCAAAGGGCCTCAAGACGTTCTTCAAGGGCGGATGGCGGGCCTGCTGCGTGCACCAGGTCGCGCTGATTCAGCGCGGCCGCAGCCGGATTGCGCTCGCCGTGCTAACCAGGAACGCGCCCTCGATGGAATACAGCCACGAGACGATCGCGCGGATCGCCAAGCGGGTCCTGCGCCCGCCTAGCTGACGCGCTGCTCGCCGGCCTTGAGCAGCTTGTCGCGCAGCTGCTGCTCGTCCTCGGCGCTCGGCTCGAAGCTCTTGATGTCGGGCAGCGACTTCAGCGACTCGAGGCCGAAGAGCTTCTGGAACAACGGCGTCGTTCGGTAGAGGATCGCGCCGAACTGGGTGCGGCCCCTCTCCTCGATCAGGCCGCGCTCCTCCAGCGTCGTGACCGGGGAGTCCGAGTTCACGCCGCGGATGCGCGCGATTTCGGGACGCGATACCGGCTGCAGGTACCCCACGATCGAAAGGCACTCCGCCTGGGCCTGCGACAGCGGCGGCGTGCGCGGCTTCGCCAGCAGCCTGCGCACGGCATCGTCGGCCTCGGGGTCCGAGGAGAACGTCAGCCCGCCGGCGACCTCGCGCAGGACGATGCCCGTCTCCTGCGGCGCGAACCGCGCGCGCAGCTCCTCGACGGCATCGTCGAGGCGCGGCTCGGCGCAGCCGATCGCCTCGCACAGGTCGGCGCGGCTGACCGGCTCGGGGGAGCTGAAGAGCAGGGCGGTGACCTGTCGTGCGATGGGGTTCATGACTCTGCGGGGACCATGATCTCGATCGGGCCGAAAGTCTCGCGCTGGCGCCAGACGAGCTCGCCGGTCTTGTACAGCTCGAGCAGCGCGAAGAGCGTGACCGCCTGCGTCATACGGTCGGAATCCGCCCCCACCGCGTCATCGAAGGTGAAGGAGTCGCGACTCGCGAGCAGGTCCCGGACCACGGCGAGGCGCCGTTCCAGCGAAACCGTGATGCGGGTCATGTGGCTCGTGTCCACGACCGGGGGCGTGCGCAGCAGCCCAAGCATGGCGTCCGCGAGGCGAGCGGGCTCGTACGCCTGCTCGGCCGCGTCGAACGCGACCCGGCGCAGCTCCGGCGGCAGGGGCGCCGCGCGGTAGCTGTACGGCCGCTCCGCGTCGAACCGGGCGTGCATCCACTCCGATGCGGCCCTGAACTTCTTGTACTCGAGCAGCCGTGCGAGCAGCTCGTCGGCGGCCTCGGCGGGCTCGAGGCCGAGGCCCTCCTCGTCGTCGGACGGCAGCATCAGGCGCGACTTCAGCTCCAGCAGGGCCGCGATCAGGATCAGGAACTCGGTCGCTGCCTCGAGGTCCAGCTCGCCGCGCGCCTCGAGGCGCTCGATGTAGGCGAGCACGATCTCCGCGAGATGGACCTCGAGCAGGTCCACGTCCTCGTTCAGGATCAGCGTGACCAGCAGGTCGAAAGGCCCTTCGAAGACCTCCAGGTCAAGGGTCCAGGGTTGCTCGACGGTCGTCATAGCCCCATCGCCTCCTTGGCACGCTCCATGCTCGGCACCGCGATCGCGCGGGCGCGCTCGGCGCCCTGCACGAGCAGCCGCTCCAGCTCGCCGCGGTCGCGCAAAGCCTCCTCGCGGCGTTCCCTGAAGGGCCGTAGGTACTCGACGATCCGCTCCCCGATCTCATCCTTGTGCTCGCGGCAGCCGAGCTCGCCGGTCCGGCAGGTGCGGTCGATCTCGGCCACGCGGTCCGCCGGCGTGCCGAAGAGCTTCTCGTAGGAGAACACGTTGCAGATCTCGGGACGCCCGGGGTCGTGGCGGCGGATCTTCTGCGGGTCCGTGATCATCTTCCCCACCATGTCACGGATCGTGTCGGGCTCGGCGCCCAGCTCGATCGCGTTGCCGTAGCTCTTGGACATCTTCCGATTGTCGATGCCGAGCAGGATGGGCGCCTCGGTGAGCATGGCCTCCGGCTCCGGGAACACAGGCTTGTCGCCGGAGCCGTAGAGGTGGTTGAAGCGCCGCACGATCTCGCGCGCGAGCTCGAGGTGCGGCAGCTGGTCCTGTCCCACCGGCACCCTGGTCGCGTGGTACAGCACGATGTCCGCGGTCTGCAGCACCGGATAGCCGAAGAAACCGAAGGTGTCGATCTGGTCGCCCAGCTCAGCGATCTGCCCCTTGTAGGTCGGGACGCGCTCGAGCCAGGACTTCGGCGTGATCATCCCGAGCAGCAGCGCCAGCTCGGCGTGCTCGGGGACCTGCGACTGGCGGAACACGATCGAGCGCTCGGGATCGACCCCGGCGCCGATCCAGTCGGCGAGCATCTCGATGCCGTCCTCGTGGATCCGGGAGACGTCCTGGAATCCGGTCGTCAGCGCGTGCAGGTCGACGACGCTGTAGATGCAGTCGTAGGAGTCCTGGAGCCGCACCCAGTTCTGGAGAGCGCCGAACCAATGGCCGATGTGCAGCCGGCCGGTCGGGCGCATGCCCGAGAAAACGCGCTCGCGGGTACGAGTCGGGGCGCTGGCGGGAGCCGCGGGCACAGCGGAAGGATAACTTTGCCCTCCGACGCGCCGTTAACCTCGGAAGCATGGACGCCGAGGAAGCGATCCGCTCGCGCCGCACGGTCAAGGCCTTCGACAGCAGGGCCGTCGAGCGAGAGACGCTCGAAGAACTGCTGGAACTGGCGCGTTGGGCGCCCAACCACAACCTCACGAACCCGTGGCGGTTCCGGGTGGTCGGACCCCAGGCGCTCGAGCGGCTCAAGCAGGCGGCAGCCGACCTCGGCGCGGACAAGGCCCCACCCGGGGCCGACCCGGCCGAGTGTGCCCGGGTGGCAGCGGCCAAGCTCGAGCGCGCCCCGACGCTGGTCGTCTGCTCGGTTGCGCAGACGGGCGACGACGTCCAGGACGAGGAGGACATGCACGCGGCCGGCGTGGCCGCCTACATCGTCCTGCTCGGCGCGCACGCGCGCGGGCTCGCGGGCTACTGGCGCACACCGGGCGTGATGCGCACCGACGCCGGGCGTGCCGCCATCGGTCTGCCCGCCGACGAGCGCTTTATCGGGCTGCTCTATCTGGGACACGCCCGCCAGGAGGCAAACCCTCCGGCTCGCGAACCGGTCGAGCACTACGCCCGGTTCCTCGACTGACCGCCGCCGGCTGTTGACAGCGGGGCCACGGCGCGTCGATGATCGCGCGGACCGTCCCGTCCCAGAAGGAGGATCCGTGAACAGACACCGAGCGCTTTCCGCCCTGACCGCAGCGTGCGTGGCGTCCGCCATCGCCCTCGTGGGCGTGAGCGTCGCCACGCCATCCGCCACGCACAGCAAGACGACGAAGACGTTCAAGTTCGTCTTCAAGTTCTCCGACGCCCACGTCCGCCTCGACCTCGGCGGCGGCGGCCTCACAACCGGGGACACCGACACCTTCACCGGGCCTGTCCTGAACGATGCCGGGACGAGCCGGGTCGGCTTCGCACAGGGCCACTGCGTGATGACCCTCCCGAACAGGCCGCTCGCGCAATGCACGGTGTCGTACTTCTTCGACCACGGCCAGATCGCGACCCAGGGGCCGAACTACTACAACCGGCCGTTCAACCACGCGATCACCGGCGGGACCGGCGTCTTCCGCGAGGCCAAGGGCGAGATGCGCGCCGCACCGCTCCCCAACGAGGAGGGATGGAAGATCACGCTGAAAGTGATTCGGTGAGCCGGCGCTAGAGTTCTCAGGCCATGGCTTCTTTCTCCGACACGGACTTCGACCTCACCCCCGAACGCGCCAAGGAGCTCGTCGAGAGCGGCGAGGCGCAGCTGGTCGACGTGCGGGAGAACTACGAGTGGGAGGCCGGCCGGATCGCGGGCGCGGTCCATATCGAGCTCGAGCGGCTGCCCGGCAACGCCGCCGAGATCGACAAGGACAAGCCGGTGATCTTCCAGTGCCGGCTCGGGCGCCGCTCCGCGTTCGCAGTCGAGGCCTTCCGCAACGGCGGCTACGACGCGTACAACATGAGCGGCGGCATCCTGGCCTGGGCCGAGGCGGGCCTACCGCTCGAGCCCGAGGGCGGCACCGTCGCCGACCATTAGCCGCCGTAGCGTGGCGGCGTCCCCGCACGGGGAATCCCGAGGTACGAAACCGCGTGGCGCGGATGAGTGGGGTCGGCGGTCCAGTCGTGATCGGGGCCGCCGCCCGGTGAGGTGGATGGATGCGCCGCCCCGGGAAAGGCGATCGGCAGCACGCCGGTGAGGCCCGCTGACTCGAATGCCCTCTGGATCTCTGCGGAGCCGCCTTCGAACATCACGGTCGCCTGACCGCTGAACTGCTTGTAGAGCTCGTAGAGCAAGAAAGCGGAGCCCGAGTCCATGAACGTGATCCCGCTGAGGTCCACGATCAGGTCGGTGACCGGCTCCTGCGCGATCTCCGCGACGGCTTCCTCGAAGCGGTTGCCCGCGTCGACGCTGAACTCGCCCGACAGACCCAGGAGCACGCGGTCTCCGTTTCTGTCGATCAGCACGCCGAACGGCATGCGAGCGCTTGTGGTTGGCCCATCCATTGGCTTTCCAGCCGCAAATCTACCAGGAGTGCTGCGTGCGGACTCAGGTAAGGCCCGCGACGCGGCGAGCCTCGTCGCGGTCCTCGAACGACTGCACGAGGATCACCCTGTCGCCGCGAAAGGTCATCACGTGCGCGATGCGCGCCTCGACAGCCACCCCGCTCTCCCGTCCGACTCCGGTGATGTGCACGAATATCAGGATCCGGTCGTCCACCTCGAACAACTCCTCTGGCACGTTCCGGAAGTCGCCGAAGACGCGCTTCGCGTCCGACCACAGCTCCCTCACCCCGTCGTGCCCGCGATACACGCCACCGCCAGGGCCCGGAACGATGTAGGTGTGCCACTCGATGTCGGGATCGAAAGCCTCCAGCGAGCGGTCGATGTCATCGCGGTTGAACGCGTCGTAGGAGCGCTGCACGATGTCGATCCGTTCGCTCAGAGCGGCTGGCGCACCACTGGCTTCCGGGTCGCGCCGACCTCGTCGAGGCGCCGCACCGGCGTCGTGTAGGGCGCGTTCTGCGCGATCCCGGGATCCTGCTCGGCCTCGGCCAGGATCTCGTCGATCGCCGCGGCGAATGCGTCGAGCGTTTCCTTCGCCTCGGTCTCCGTGGGTTCGACCATCAGCGCCTCGTCCACGAGCAGCGGGAAGTAGACCGTGGGCGGATGGAACCCGTGGTCGAGCAGCCGCTTGGCGACGTCGAGCGTCTTCACGCCGAGCTCGCGCTTTGCGCGGGCGCCGGAGAGCACGAACTCGTGCTTGCACAGGCGGTCGAATGCAACCGGGAGATACTTGCCGGCGCGGCCCTTGCGCATCAGCGCAAGCAGATAGTTGGCGTTCAGCACTGCCGTCTCCGAGGCCTCGCGCAGCCCATCACCGCCAAGGCTCAGGATGTAGGCGTAGGAGCGCACGAACACGCCGAAGTTGCCCTGGAAGCCGCGCAGCCTCCCGATGGACTTGGGCCGGTCGAAGTCGAGCTCGAAGTGCGGCTCGGTCCCGTTCGATCCTTCGCGTCGCACGACCTGCGGGCGCAGCAGGAACGGCTCGATCCGCTCCGAGACCGCGATCGGGCCCGCACCGGGGCCGCCGCCGCCGTGGGGCTGCGAGAACGACTTGTGCAGGTTCACGTGAACGATGTCGAAACCCATGTCGCCTGGCCGCGAGATGCCCATCACGGCGTTCAGGTTTGCGCCGTCGTAGTAGAGCGTCGCCCCGGTCCCGTGAACGACCTCCGCGATCTCCTCGATCCGCTCGTCGAACAGACCGAGCGTGTTCGGGTTTGTGAGCATCAGGCACGCGACGTCCTCGTCGGCCTTGCCGCGCAGGTCGTCGACGTCGATCCCGCCGCGCTCGTCGGTCGCGACCTTCACGACCTCGTAGCCGGCCATCGTGACCGTCGCGGGGTTCGTGCCGTGCGCGGTGTCGGGCGTCAGCACCTTGTGGCGCGACTCGCCGCGGTCCTGGTGATACGCACGCGTCAGCAGCAGTCCGGCCAGCTCCCCGTGTGCCCCGGCCGAGGGCTGCAGGCTGACGTGCGGCAGCCCGCAGATCTCCGACAGCGAGCGCTGTAGCAGCCACATCAACTCGAGCGCCCCCTGCGCACGCTCGGGCGGCGTAAGCGGGTGCAGCCGGGCGTGACCGGGCAGCGCGGCGACGCGCTCGTTGACCTTCGGGTTGTGCTTCATCGTGCACGACCCGAGCGGATAGAAGCCGGTGTCGAGATCGAAGTTGCGGCGCGAGATGCGGTTGTAGTGGCGCACGATCTCGGGCTCCGCAACTTCAGGGAGCCGAGGTGTGTCAACACGCCGCATGGTCTCCGGAATCAGCTCGTCGAGCGGGCGGGCGGGAACGTCGAGCTCCGGCAGCACCGCGGCGCGGCGCCCCTCGACCGAGCGCTCGAAGATCGTCACGACGGGGTCGCGTTGCATCGGGGTCTCGTTCATGCGCGCGCCGTTTCCGTGGCGCCGGTGCGCTCCGCGACGACTGCGCGCTCGAGCACGTCGGCGAGCAGGTCGATGTGCGCGCGTGTGCGGCGTTCGGTGAGCGCGATCAGCAAGCCGTTCTCCCATTCGGGGTAGTCGGCGCCGAGCGGGTAACCGGCGTTGATCCCCTCCGCCGCGCAGCGGCGCAGCACGGCATCGACCGGCGCGTCCAGCAACACGGCGAACTCACGCACGGCCGGCTGGGAGTGGAGCAGCTCGACACCGTCGATCGCCGCAAGGCGCTCGCGGGCGTACGCCGTGCGCTGCGCCATCAGCTCGCCGATCTCGACGATGCCGCGGCGGCCGAGCCAGCTCAGGTAGATGGTCGCCGCCAGGGCGTTCAGCTGCTGGCTCGTGCAGATGTTCGACGTCGCCTTCTCGCGGCGGATGTGCTGCTCGCGCGTCTGGAGGGTGAGCACGAATCCGCGCCGCCCGTCCACGTCCGTGGTCTCGCCCGCGATGCGACCCGGCATGCGCCGGATGTGCTCCTCGCGCGCGGCGAAGAAGCCAACGGAAGGGCCGCCGTAGTCGAGACGGTTGCCGAGCGGCTGGCCTTCCCCGACCGCGACGTCGGCGCCGAAGTCGCCCGGCGGCCGCAGAATGCCGAGCGTGAGCGCATCGACGGCCACGACGAGCAGCGCGCCCGTGCTCTTCGCGACCGGCGCGAGCGCGGCCAGGTCCTCCACGGACCCGAGGAAGTTGGGCTGCTGGAGGAACACGGCTGCCGTCTCGTCGTCGATCGCGCCTTCGAGCGCGGCGAGGTCCGTCGCGCCGGCCGCGAGCGGCAACTCCTCGACCGACGTCCCGTAACCGGCGGAGTATGTCTCCAGCGCCTCGCGCGAATGCGGGTGCACTCCCCGCGAGACGAGGAACTTCGAGCGCCCGGTCGCCGCGCGCGCCAGATACGCGGCCGCGGCCACCGACGAGGGGCCCTCGTAGAGCCCCGCGCTCGAAACGGGCAGGCCGGTCAGCTCGGAGATCGAGGTCTGGAACTCGAACATCGCCTGCAGGGTGCCCTGCGAGATCTCCGGCTGGTACGGCGTATAGGGAGTGAGGAACTCCGAGCGCTGGGTGATCGAGTCGACGATCGCCGGCACGTAGTGGTCGTACATGCCGGCCCCGAGGAAGCTGATCTCGTCCTCGGCGCTCGTGTTGCGCGACGCAAGCTCCGCGAGCCGTTCGTACACCGCCGGCTCCGGCATGCCGTCCGGAAGCTCCAGCGGGCGATCGAGCCGCACGCCGGCAGGCAGGTCGGCGAACAGCTCGTCGACCGAGGAGACGCCGATCTCCGCGAGCATCTGCTCGCGGTCTGCGTCGGTCGCTGAGGTGTAGCGCGTCACGGCGGTGCGATCAGTCTTCGGAGGAAAGGAGCGCCTGGTAGGCCTGGGCGGAGAGCAGCTGGTCGGCCTCGGCGGGATTGCTGAGCGTGACCTTCACGAGCCAGCCCGCCGTGTAGGGGTCCTCGTTGACGAGCTCGGGCGTCTCGGAGACGGCCTCGTTCACCGCCGAAACCTCGCCCGACATCGGCGCGATCACGTCGGACACGGCCTTCACCGACTCCACCTCGGCGTAGGACTCGTCCTTCGTCACGGTGGTGCCCACCTCGGGCGGGTCGTAGAAGACGACCTCACCGAGTGCGTCCTGCGCGTACCAGGTGATGCCGAAGGTTCCCTCGTCGCCTTCGATGCGCACCCAGTCGTGCTCGGAGTGGTAGAGCAGGTCGTCGGGATAGTTGTCGGCCAACGTCAGTCTCCCTTTTCGTAGAGGGGCTTCTTCGAGACGCGCGCGGGACGCTGCTTTCCGCGCACGTCGACGGTCAAATCGGTTCCGGGCTGGACGAGGTCGGCACGGACGTAGGCCATCCCGATGCCGACGTCCATGCAGGGAGAAAGAGTACCGCTCGTGACGGTTCCCACCGGGTCGCCTTCGTACAGGACCGCGCAATCTGGCCGCGGAATTCCATGCCCGGTGAAGACGAACGGAGCGAGCTTCTCCGCGGTGCCCTCCGCCGCCTGCTCGCGCAGCCGCTCCACGCCGACGAAGTCGGTGTCGAGCGCACATGCCCACTTGAGCCCCGCCTCGATCGGCGTGCGGTCGGCGCTGAGGTCGTTCCCGTAGAGCGGATAGCAGACCTCCAGTCGCAGCGTGTCGCGCGCGCCCAGGCCCGCCGGCGACGCACCCGCTTCCAGCAGGGCGTCCCAGACCGCCGTCGCGGCGCCCGGCTCGATCAGCAGCTCGACGCCGTCCTCGCCCGTGTATCCGGTGCGGCAGACGAGCGCGGGGACGCCCGCGACGGTCGCGTCGGCGTGACGAAATCGCGCGGGCACGTCGCCCTCCAGCAGCCCGCCGAGGATCTCGACAGCGCGCGGGCCCTGTAGGGCGAGCATCGCGTATTCAGCCGAGACGTCCGTGACCTCCACCCCGTCGAAGCTCTCGGCCCGGCGGCGAAACCAGTCGAAGTCCGAGTCGGCGTTGGACGCGTTGACGACGGTGAGGGACCGCTCCTCCCCGTCCGCGGGAGCGAGCCGGTACGTGAAAAGGTCGTCCAGCACTCCTCCGTCCTCGCGGCACAGCAGCGCATATTGGGCGCCGCCCGGCTCGATCTTGCGGATGTCGTTGGACAGCAGATGCTGGAGGAACTCGGCGGCGCGCGGGCCCCGCGTCGCGATCTCGCCCATGTGCGACACGTCGAAGACGCCGGCCGCCGTACGGACGGCGACGTGCTCCTGGCGGACGCCCTCGTACTGCACGGGCATCTCCCAACCCGCGAACGGAACCATGCGTGCGCCGGCGCGCACATGCGCGTCGTGCAGGGGCGTGTGTTTGAGCGCAGCGGTGGTAGCGGGCAAGGGAACATGACCCTAGCAAGGGGTCTCTGACCTACAGTTTCCGGTTGCGCGTTCCGGCAGGGGCGCTCCACCCGACCAGAAAGGGAGCTTCAGTGACGATCGACCACGAGCAACGGCGCCTCCACGCCGTGGGTGGCCCCGAAGAGGTCCGCCGTACCTTCGAGACGGCCCTGTTCGAGGTCAAGCGCGTGATCGTCGGACAGGAGGAGATGCTCGAGCGCGTGTTCGTGGCGCTGCTCGCCGACGGCCACGTCCTCCTGGAGGGCGTGCCCGGCCTCGCCAAGACAATGACGATCAAGGCCACCAGCGACGTGCTCGGCGGCAGCTTCAAGCGGATCCAGTTCACGCCGGACCTCGTCCCCTCCGACCTCATCGGAACCCGCATCTACCGGGCTGACCGCCACTCGTTCGAGACGGAGCTGGGACCTGTCTTCTGCAACTTCCTCCTGGCCGACGAGATCAACCGCGCGCCCGCGAAGGTGCAGTCGGCGCTGCTCGAGGTGATGCAGGAGCGCCAGGTCACGATCGGGCCCGACACGTTCCAGTCGCCCCACCCGTTCCTGGTGCTCGCGACGCAGAACCCGATCGAGTCGGAGGGCACGTACCCGCTCCCCGAGGCTCAGGTCGACCGGTTCATGTTCAAGGTGGTAGTCGACTACCCCTCCGAGAACGAGGAGGTGGCCGTCGTCACCCGCTCGCTCGGATCCACTCCCGACATCGAGCAGGTCCTCTCCCCCGAGCGCCTGGTCGCTGCGCAGCACGCCACCCAGGAGGTGTTCGTGGACCGCGCCGTGAACGAGTACGCGGTGGCGCTGGTGGCAGCGACCCGCGACCCCGGGAAGTACGGCCTCGACGAGATCTCCCCCTACATCGAGTTCGGGGCAAGCCCGCGCGGGTCGATCAACCTGATCCACGGGGGACGGGCGCTCGCGCTGCTGCGCGGACGCGCGTTCGTGCTGCCCGAAGACGTGCGGACGCTCGCCCTCGACGTACTGCGCCACCGGCTGGTGCTGACCTACGAGGCGCTCGCCGAGGACGTGAACGCGGATGCGCTGCTGGAGCGGGTGATCGCGGCCGTACCGATCCCTGAGGTCACGTTGTCGCGGTCCGAGGTGGCGTGAGCGGTTCGCCGTTCGCCGTTCGCCGTTCGCCGAAGGGGCGCTCGCGGCATCTTGCTCCTGCGGGGTCGGGGTCGGATGCTGCTTCCACTGTTGCTCAGGCGCCGGCGGCGGTCATCAAGGGATTGGATCTCACGGTGCGGCGGCGCATCGACTCGCTGGTTGCCGGGGAGCATCGTTCGCCCTCGCTGGGTCACGGCACCGAGATCGCGCAGGTGCGGCCGTACCAGTTCGGCGACGACGTGCGCCAGATCGACTGGGCGGCGACCGCGCGCACCGGCGACCCCCACGTACGGGTACAGGTCGCGGAGCGCACGCTCGCGACATGGCTGCTGCTCGACGTGTCGGCGTCGATGAGCTTCGGCACCGCGGACCGCCGCAAGGCGGACGTGGCCGAGGGTGCGGCGCTGGCGGTCGGGCACCTCGCCACGCGCCAGGGCAACCGCCTCGGCGTGATGACGTTCGGCGCCGGTGAGACGCGCGTCGTGCCACCGCTGCAGGGCCGCCAGGGACTGCTGCGCCTGCTGCTGACCCTGCGAGCGGGGCACGAGCCCGATGGCGCCGGCCCCACCGACCTCGCCGACGCGATGGCGCGCGCCTCGCGCCTCGCCCGCGCCCGCGGGCTGGTCGTGGTCGTGTCGGACTTTCGCGGGCCGCGCGACTGGCGCAAGCCGTTGCTGCGCCTGCTGAACCGCCATCACGTGATCGCGCTCGAGGTGCGGGACCCGCGCGAGCAGGAGCTGCCCGCCGTCGGCGACCTGTGGCTCGTCGACCCCGAGACCGGCCGCCAGCTGCGCGTCGACACGAACCAGCGCAAGCTCCGCGAGCGGTTCGCCGCGCGCGCAGCCGAAGAGCGCGCGGAGCTGGCGCACGAGCTGCGCCGTTCCGGCGCCGAGCACATCGTGCTCTCGACCTCGGGTGACTGGCTGCGCGAGCTTGCGCGTCATCTCAACCGCGCGAACGCGAGGAAGCGGCGATGAGCTTCGAGTGGCCGCTCGGGCTGCTCGGGCTGCTCGCCATCCCGCTGATCGCGGCGCTGTACCTGATGGCCCAGCGCCGCCGCCGCGCCTACGCGGTGCGCTTCACCAACCTCGAGCTGCTGGGGAGCGTCGTGACCGGCTCGCCCCGGTGGCGGCGCCATCTCCCGCCCGTGCTCTTCCTGCTCGCCCTCACCGCGCTGACGGTCGCGATCGCGCGTCCGCACATCGACGTGGACGTCGCCAAGGAGGAGGCGACAGTGATGCTGACCCTGGACTCCTCGGGCTCGATGCAGGCCACCGACGTGGCCCCGAATCGCCTCGATGCTGCGCGCAGCGCCGCAAAGGGCTTCACCAACCGGCTGCCCGAGAAGTTCCGGCTGGGGCTGGTCACCTTCAGCAACGTGGCCTCGCTCCTCGTGCCGCCCACCCCCGACCGCGAGCCGGTGAGGAACGCCCTCGACGCTCTGCAGGCGGAGGGAGGCACGGCGATCGGAACCGCGCTCGAGACATCGCTGACGACGCTGCAACCCGTGATCGAGCAGGACCAGCGCAAACGCGAGCGGGAGGGACTCAGGCGCGGCGCGCCGCCGGCTGTCATTGTGCTGCTGTCCGACGGGTTCTCGACGACGGGGCCCGAACCGCTCGAGATCGCGCGCCGCGCGCGCGAGCTGCGCGTACCGGTGAACACCGTGGCCCTCGGCACGAGCAACGCGACCGTGACCCTGTCGGACCGCCTCGGGACCACCCGCAACGTGCGCGTGCCGCCGGACCGCCGCACCCTGCGCCGCATCGCCGAGGTCACCGGAGGTGAGTACTTCGGCGCGGCCGACCAGGAACGACTCCAGAAGATCTACGACCGACTGGGCTCGCGGATCGGGTTCCGTCAGGAAGAGCGCGAGATCACGGCTGCATTCGCGGGCGGCGGACTCGGGCTGATGCTGGCCGGGGGCCTTCTGTCGATGATGTGGTTCGGTCGCCTGCCGTAAGCCCGAGGTCCGCCGCGGTCGGCTGCCCCGTGTAGGGGCCGGCGCCGGTGAGGTTCCCCGCACCACATCGCGCCGCGAGGGCGAGGGCGGCGTCGACGTCCAAGCCGCAGCCGAGTCCGAAGGTGAGCGCGGCCGCGAACGAGTCGCCGGCTCCGTAGGCATCCACGACCGGCCCGGTGAGGGGCGCGGCCTTGACGGACCCTCTCCGCCCCTCCCCTGTGGTGTAGCTACCTCCGTCGGCGCCGCGGGTCGCGACGGTCAGGCGGGCCGACCAGCCGTCGCGCTCGCGATCCTCCTGCTCGCTCGGGTCGCCCGCGCTGCGCACGAGCGCGTCGAGGGTCACGTCGCTGCCCGTCAGCGCATCACGGGCACGCGGCGTCGCGACAAGGGTCCGCGCCGCGCGCGCTGCACGGAGCGCTGCCGCGTCCCCGCCGGTGAAGTAGATGCCGTCCATCTCCGCGAGGCGGTCCCACGGCAGGTCGTCACCGCCCGCCGGAACGAGGCGGTCGCCCATCACTGTGATCGTGCGCTCGCCGTTCGCGTCGAGCAGTGCCACGGCCCGCCGCTGGGGACGATCGCGGACCACCGCCTCGACCTCCACCCCATGTGCGCGCAGCTCCGCTGCCGCGCGGCGCGCGAGGTCGTCGTTACCGAAGGCCGTGAAGAACGTCGCGGTCCCGGCCAGCTTGGCCAGTTGCACCGCGGCGACCGCGCCCCCGCCCCCCGCCTCGGCCCACGACTCGCTCGCATGGACGATCTCGCCGGGCAGCGGCACTCGCTTCACCCTCACGAAGTCGACCCACTCGACATGCCCCACCACCGCGAACCGAAGGCGGGACACCGGTCACTCTTCCTCGTGCTCCATAGCGTCGAGCGCGACCGCGACCGCCAGGATCAGGACGTCGTCGTTGCCGGGCTCGATCTCGATGCCGTAGGTGTCGCGTCTGCGCAGCCACTTCTTCGACACCTCGGCGATCTGGTCGCCGTCGCGTTTGATCCGGTAGTCGTGGTCGAGGATGCTGCCGCGGACCTTCAGCCCCGATCCGCCGGGTACTTCGACCTCGAAGCGCTCGCGCAGCGGTGTGATCATCGCCTTCTGGATCAGCCCGAGCCGGCTGCCGTCAGGGGCCTCGATCTCCATCGTGTCGCGGACCCGGAGCTTGCGCTCCTGGATCTTGCAGAGCTCGTTGCCCTCGGTGTCCTCGAGCTTCAGCGTCTTGCGAATGCGCAGGCCCTTGCCGTCCACCCGGAAGACACGCTCGCCCGACTCGTCCTCGATCCAGAAGTCGTCGCCGAACGCAAGCCACTTCTCGCGCATCACGTAGCGGCTCATGAAAGGCAGCGCTCGATGCCGGCGCGGTCCGACTCGCTCGGGACTCGCTCGTAGGCGACGACCACGTTCCCGTAGCGGAAGTAGTAGTCGCCGGCGTTCTCGACCTCCGCCTGCTCGGCGAGCTTTGTCCACGCAGCCTCGCGTGCCTCGGCCTCGTCCGGTCCCTCCTGCTCGACCCCGATGTCGGCAGTGACGAGCCCGGAGCGCGACCGCGCGGTGAAGTCGATTTCCGTGTCGGTGTTGCGCCGTTCGATCCTGTAGCCGTCGCCGCGCAGGCAGCGCAGCAGCTCGGTCTGGTCGAAGACCTTCCCCTTGGCGAGGTCACTCGATCCGCTGCCGTCACCCCCGCCGCATCCGGCGAGGGACAGCAATACGACCAGTGCGAGGTAACCCGGAGCGCGAATTACTTCAAGAATTCCGGAATGTCGATCTCGTCGTCGCCGATCTCGAGCTCGCGGCGTACGCGGTCGTCGTAGACGACGTCGCGGCTGCGGCTGGTCTGACGCGTGCCGCTGCGACGCGGCGGGCCGTCGAACCCGGTGGCGATCACTGTCACGCGGACCTCGTCGTCGAGGTTGTCGTCGATCACCGAGCCGAAGATGATGTTGCAGTTCTTGTCGGCGGCGGAGGTCACCAGCTCAGCCGCCTCGTTGACCTCGAACAGGCCGAGATCCCGTCCGCCGGTGATGTTCAGGAGGATGCCGGTCGCGCCCTCGACGGACTCCTCCAGCAAAGGTGAGGAGATCGCATTCTTGGCGGCCTCGCCGGCGCGGTTCTCTCCGGACGCCACGCCGATTCCCATCAGCGCGGATCCGGCGTCGCGCATGATCGTGCGGACGTCGGCGAAGTCGAGGTTGATCAGGCCCGGCACCGTGATCAGGTCGGTGATGCCCTGGACGCCCTGACGCAGGACGTTGTCGGCCTCGCGGAAGGCGTCGAGGATGCTCGTGCGGCGCTCGACCATCTGCAGCAGGCGATCGTTGGGGATCGTGATCAGGGTGTCGACCTTCTCGCGCAGCGCGCGGATGCCCTGGTCGGCCTGCTCGGCCCGGCGCGCGCCCTCGAACTCGAACGGCCGCGTGACGACGCCGACCGTCAGGGCCCCGATCTCGTCCTTGGCGATCTCGGCCACCACCGGAGCACCGCCCGTGCCCGTGCCGCCGCCCTCGCCGGCGGTCACGAACACCATGTCCGCGCCCTTGAGCGTCTCCTTGATCTCGTCGTGGCTTTCCTCGGCGGCCGCGAACCCGACATCCGGGTTGGCACCCGCCCCGAGGCCTTTGGTCAGCTCGGAGCCGATGTTCAGCTTGATGTCGGCGTCCGTCATCTGGAGCGCCTGGTTGTCGGTGTTGACCGCGATGAACTCCACGCCCTTGAGGCCTGCGTCCACCATGCGGTTCACGGCGTTGGTCCCGCCGCCTCCGACGCCTACAACCTTGATTACCGCGAGATAGCTCGAGCTTTCCATGTGTCAGGACTCCTCCCGGCCGGCCTAAGTCTCAAGTAGGAGTTGAGTCCCTGCCGGCCCGCCTGGTCCGTCTGGATTCGGCACGATAGGTGAAATTCCCGGTGCGTGCAACGTTCTGCACGAGTTCGGCCGCGCCCGTCCACAACCGCCACCCTGGGCTCGAGCCAGGGTGGAGGCTCGCAACCCTCGACTGTCCCTTTAGGCTCAGGGAGTGGTCGGCGCCGCGCCCGCGGCCCCCGAGGCGCCCGTCGGGCCGGCTTCGGGTGGAGCGGCGCTGAATGCTGCCGGAGGGGTCTCGACCGCCGCGGCGGCTGCCTGCACCACGGCCGTGTCCGCCGCGGCCGCTGCCTGCTCCTCCCCGGTCTCGCCGGCGCCGTACGCGGCAGAGGGACGTTCCGGGATCCGCAGGTCAAGGGACTCGGCGCCGGCGGCGGGCGTGTCCGCGAGCACCCGCGCCGCGGCCGCCCATTTTGCGGCGAGCCTGATCGGCGCGCCGAAACGCAGCGTGGGTCCGCCGTTGACCGCCACGCGCACTCCGTCGCGGGCTCGGTAGGCACGCTCCAGCAGCGGGCGCAGCTCATCCGGCGCCCGGGCGATGACCCCCACGAGCACGGCCTCGGCCCCCTTCCCGAGATGACCGTCGCCGGGGAGCGCGTCGACCTTCACGGCGGGCAGCCTCGTGTCTCGCTCCTGGGGCAGCAGCGTCCCGTCGCTGGCGACCGCCACGCGGCGGCCGTCGCCGGACACGAGCGCGGCCACGGGCCGGTGCTCGCGCACGCGGATCACGAGCTTGTGCGGAAGCTTCGCTTCGGCGGAGACCGATTGCACCGCCGGGAACGGCTCGACCGCGCGGCGCAACTCTGCCTCGCTGTAGTGGAGTGTCGTCATGCGCAGGGCCGCCTGGCGCAAGGTGCGTCGGATCGCCGGAGCGTCGCGGGTGGTGAGGCCGCTCACCTGAACCTCGTCGACGCGCACGAGCGACGAGTCGCGCACCCACAGCCATCCGAGCCACCCCAGGGCGACGATGACAAGGGCCGCAAGCCCCGCGATGAAGCGCGGCGAGATCGGCAGCCCGTCGAGGGTTGCGAGCGCGCGCCGTGCACCCGCGGGCGCAGTCACCGCTGCTCCCAGGGAAACTCGACGTCGCCGAGCAGTTGGACCTCGGGCTCGAGCAGGACCCCGCTGTGCTCGCTGACGCGGCGGCGACCCTCCGCGATCAGCGACACGACTTCGGCCGTGGTCGCGGTGCCGAGGTTCTCGATGAAGTTCGCGTGCTTCGGGCTGAAGCGGGCGTCGCCGACCTGCAGCCCCTTGCACCCCGCCTCCTCCAGCAGGCGGCCCGCGGTGCGGTCGGAATCGGGGTTCTTGAACGTGGACCCGAACGTCTTGATGCCGGAGGGCTGCGCCTCGCGACGGCGGCCGCGGAGGTCCGCGAGCGTGGCTTTCACGGTCTGCGGGTCCGCGGGCTCGAGCGAGAACGACACTCGCGCGACGATCTCACCGGGTCCCAGGTTCGAGCGGCGATAGGCAAGGCCGAGCTGCTCGGGCCGGCGGCGATCGATGCCCGCGGCCGTGCAGACGTCGACCCACTCCAGCGCATGGCTCAGCTCCCCACCGTAGGCGTTGGCGTTCATCCGCACCGCGCCGCCCACCGTGCCCGGGATGCTGACACCGAACTCGATTCCCCCCAGGCCGAGGGCGGCCGCCCGGGCCGCGGCCTGAGGCAGGCGGGCGCCACCTCCGCACAGGAGGCGAGTGGCTTCGTGCTCTATCGCGGCGAGGGATCCGTCCAATTTCAAGACAAGTCCTGCGAAACCGAGGTCCGCTACCAGCAGGTTCGATCCCGACCCCACGACTCCTACGTCGAGTCCCTCCTCCTGGGCCCAGGCGAGCAGGCCCTCCAGCTCCGGCTCCTTGCGCGGCCGGGCAAACCAGGCGGCATTGCCGCCGGTGCGGATCGTCGTGAGGCGCGCGAGCGGATAGTCGCGCAGCACGTGGTCCGGAGGGGATGTGCCGGCGCTCATCGGCTCCCTCCGCCCAGCCGGTCCAACAGGGCGGTTGCGACGAGGTCGACGTCGCCCGCTCCGAGGGTCACGACCACGTCACCCGCCTCGAGCCTGTGCGACAACACTCCCACCGCCTCGTCGCGGGTGGGGAGCCACCACACCTCACCTCCGCCCGCGTGGTCGGCCGCCGACCGCGCGACCAGCTCGCCACCGACGCCCGGGTAGTCCTCGGGGCGCTCGCGCGCGCGATAGACGTCCAGCACCACGACCACGTCGGCAGCCGCGAGCGCGCGGCCGAGGTCGTCGTGCGTGTGAGCGGTGCGCGAGTACAGGTGCGGCTGGAACACCGCGACCAGGCGTCGCGGTGCGAGCGCACGCGCGGCGGCCAGCGTGGCCGCGACCTCGGTCGCGTGGTGCGCGTAGTCGTCGAACACGCGCACGCCGCCGACGTCTCCTTTCGGCTCGAAGCGGCGGCCGGCGGGCTGGAAGGACGCGAGGGCGAGGGCGGCGCGCGCCGGGTCATGCCCGGCCGCGCGCGCAGCGCCGATCGCCGCGAGCGCGTTGAGCACGTTGTGCTCGCCGGGAACCGGCACCGCGACGTCGGTGACGTCTTCGCCGTCCACCACGAGCGTGAACTGCATTCCCGTGCCGGCGGGGCGCACGTCGCGCGCGCGCAGCGCGGCCTCCGGCGAAAGGCCGAACTGCACACCCGCCGCGATCCCGGCGCCCTCCCATGCGACGACGGTGCCCGCCGGTGGCACGCTCGCGAGGAACTCGTCGAACGCCGCGCGCACCTCGAGCTCGGACGCGTAGGTCGAATGGTGGTCGAGCTCGATGTTGGTCAGCACGGCGATGTCCGGGTGGAGGTTCAGGAACGAGCGGTCGGACTCGTCTGCCTCGACGACCATCCACTCTCCGCTGTTCCAGACGGCGTTTGGCCTGTGGCCGCCGCCCGGCAGCGGCAGCTCTGCACCGACCGCGTAGCTGACCGCCTCGCCGCATGCGGCCAGGACATGTGCGGTCATCGCGGTCGTGGTCGTCTTGCCATGCGTACCGGCCACCGCTATCACGCGGCGCATGGAGACGGCTGCGGCCAGCAGCTCGCCACGATGGTGGACGGGCGCGCCGCTCCCGCGTGCCGCCACGAGCTCGGGCAGGCCGGCGGGGATCGCGGTGGACACGACCAGCTCCGTATTCGCACGCGCGTGCGCGGCGTCGTGGCCGACCTCCGGCTCGATGCCGGCGGCGCGCAGCTCGTCGAAGTACGAGGTCGCCGCCGCGTCGCAGCCGCTCACCTCGGCGCCGAGCGCCCGGGCGATCAGCGCCAGGCCGCTCATGCCGGCGCCGCCGATGCCCACGAAGTGGAGCCTGCGCCCGGTCCACGGGGCCCCGGCCGGCTGCGCGGTGCCGGGCTCTCCCGTGGTTGCCAGCACCTGCGCGGCGATCGTGGCGGCGGCGTCCGGGCGTGCAACCGAGCGTGCGGCGGCAGCCATCCGCGCAAGCCTCGCCGGGTCGCCCACCAGATCCTTCACCTGCGCGCGCAACCGCTCGGGTCCCAGCATCGCGTCGGGCAGGACCACGGCCGCCCCCGCCTCCTCCATCCAATTCGCGTTCTTGGCCTGGTGGTCGGCGGTGGCGTGTGGATATGGGATCAGGATCGCGGGCCGGCCCGCGGCGGCGATCTCGAACACGGACCCGCCGGCCCGCGCGATCACCAGATCGCATGCAGCGAGCGGGTCGGCCAGCGAGTCGAGGTACTCGAGCACCGTGTAGCCGGGTCGCTCGCCGACGCGGTCGCGCACCTCGTCGAAGTCACGCGTGCCCGTGATGTGCAGGACGTGCACGCCGTCGTCGCCCAGCGCCTCCACCGCCGCCAGGTTCACCGAGCGGGCTCCGAGGCTGCCCCCGAAGACGAGCACGCACGGCACATCGGGTGGAACGCCGAGCCGCGCCCGTGCCGCGTCGCGGTCGGCGGCGACCACCGCGCGCGGCACGGGGCGCCCGGTGACGAGGTACCGGTCTCCCGTACGGCCCGCGATCGGGAATGCGAGGCACACACGCCGCGCGAAGGGAGCGAGCATGCGGTTTGCCAGGCCGAGGTGACTGTCGGCCTCCGCGAGCACGAGCGGGGTACGGCGTGCGACCGCCGCCAGGCCCACCGGACCGGCCACGTAGCCGCCCCCGGCGAGCACGGCATCCGCGCCGAGGCGCCCCAGCAGGCCACGCGCCGTGCCCACCGCCGCGCCCGCGCGCGCAACCGCACCGAGCGCGCGAGCCGGGTTGCGGCGGTCCAGCCCTCTCACCGAGAGGAACTCGATCGGATAGCCCGCAGCCGGCACCAGCTGCGCCTCCGCGCGCTCGCGGGTGCCGACCCAGACGACGTCCGCGCCGCTAGCCCGCAGCTCGTCTGCGACTGCCAGCGCCGGCACGACGTGCCCGGCGGTCCCGCCCGCTGCGATCACCACGATTGGCATCGGCCTTCCTTATAGCCGCTGCACCCGACCCGCCCTTGCGGCCGGCCGCGTCCACGAGACGCAGGGCCGGTCGCGCGGCGCCCTGCCGCGACACGTTGATGAGGATGCCCATCCCGGCCAGCAGCACCACCAGGTTGCTGTTGCCATACGAGATGAACGGCAGCGGCACACCGGTCAGGGGGAGCACGCCGAGTACGGCGAAGAAGTTGACGGTCGCCTGGATCAGGATCACCGAGGTGATGCCCGCCGCGACGAGCTTTGCGTACAGGTCCTTCGCGAGCCGCGCGGAGCGCAGTCCCGCGTAGGCGATCATCCCGTAGAAGAAGAGGACCACGGACATGCCGACGAACCCGAGCTCCTCGCCGATCACCGCGAGGATCATGTCGGTGTGCGCCTCGGGCAGGTAGAAGAGCTTCTGCACGCTCTCCCCCAGCCCCACGCCGAAGAAGCCGCCCGAGCCAATCGCGATCATCGCCTGCACGGACTGGAACCCGCCACCCTGCGCGTCCGCCCACGGGTCCAGGAACGACGTCAACCGCTCACGCCGGTAGGGCTCGATCAGCGCCGCGATCAGCGCGAGCACCACGAGCCCGCCGAAGAGCATCAGCAGATGGCGCACGCTGAAGCCGCCGACCACGAGCAGCGCGCCGAGCGTGAGGCAGATCACCATCGCGGTGCCGAGATCGGGCTCGACCAGGACGAGGCATGCCATCGTGCCCGCGAGCAGGACCAGCGGCCGCACGCCGGCAAGGGAGCGCATCCGCTCGGGCTGGCCCGAGATCAGCATCGCCGCGTAGAGGACGAGGGCGAGCTTCGCGATCTCCGAGGGCTGGAACTGCAGGGGGCCGGCCCCGAGCCAGCGCCGCGACCCGTTCGCCTCGATGCCGATTCCCGGCACCATCACGAGCAGCAGACCGGCAAAGGCCACCATCAGCAGGATCGGCGTCAGGCGCTTGGCGGTGTCCACGCCGTTGCGGGCAAAGAACGAGAGCGCGACCAGCCCGAGCACCGCGGACATGAGATAGCGCTTGAGATACTCGGACGAGTCGCCGCCATGGGACAGCAACGAGGTGCCCGAGCTCGCGCTGTACACCATCACAGCGCCGAAGGCGATCAGCGCGAGCGTCGCCGTGCGGAGCATCTGCTCCTCGAACGTCATCTCGACGCTCTTGCCACGGTTCCACGGCAACCGTGGGCGCTGCGGCAGCTTCATCGCGTGCCCTCGAGCCTGCGCACCAGCTCCTTGAAGTGCTCGCCGCGCTCCTCGTAGTCGCGGTACTGGTCGAAGCTCGCGCACGCCGGAGCGAGCAGTACGACCTCGCCGGGGCGTGCGCGCTGTGAGGCCTCTATCTCGGCGCGCTCGAGGTCACCGCACCGGACCAGCTCGACGCCCGTGCCGGCGAGGTCCTCGGCGAGCTGCGCGGCGGCCTCGCCGATCAGGTAACAGGCGCGGCAGCGCTCGGCGACGAGCGGTGCAAGCTTCGCGAACCCGCCGCCCTTGAGCGAGCCGCCGAGGATCGCGTGCACGCCGCCGTCGAATGAGCGCAGCGCTGCCGCGGCAGCGGTCACGTTCGTGGCCTTCGAGTCGTTGACGTACTCCACGCCGCCGACATCGGCGACGTGCTCCATGCGGTGCTCGATACCCGCGAAGTCGCGTAGTGTCCTGCGCACGGCGGCGGGGTCGATGCCGCGCTCGAGGCAGACGAGCGCCGCGGCGGTCGCGTTGAGTCGGTTGTGGGATCCGCGCAGGCGGACCTCGCCGGCGCCGATCACCGAGTCTCTTCCGAAATGCACCGTGCGCGCGACCGGCGGCGGCAGGTCGTCCTCCGCGTTCACGACCGCGAGGTCCGAAGGCTCCTGGTTGGCGAAGATCCGCACCTTCGCGTCGCGATAGGCGGCGAGCGTCGCATGGCGGTCGAGGTGGTCCTCCGAGAAGTTCAGAAACACGGCCGCCTCGGGTGCGAACGCAGTCGAGTCCTCGAGCTGGAAGCTCGATGCCTCGCAGACGACGGTCGCCGCCGGATCTATGTTTCCGGCCAGCGAGCTGACCGGCGTCCCGACGTTCCCGGCCACCGCCACGGGGACACCGGCCGTGCGGTGCATCGCACCGATCAGCTCGACCGTCGTCGTCTTTCCGTTGGTGCCCGTCACAGCGATGAACTCGTTCGGCACGAGCCGCCATCCGAGCTCCAGCTCGCCGATGACCTCGAGTCCCTCACGGCGCGCCCGTGCGACGACGGGCGCATCCTGCGGGACCCCGGGGCTCTTGACGAGCGTGACAGGCGGCGGCGATGCCTCCAAGGCGTGGGTTCCATCCGATTCGAGGTGGACTTCGACGCCGGCCCGCTCCAGCCCTTCCCGCTCCGCGAGCGCCTCGGGCGGGCGCCCCGAGTCGACGGCCACGATTCGCTCCCCGGGCCGCGCGGCCGCCAGCGCCAGCGCCGCCGCGACACCCGAGCGCGCGAGGCCCACGACGAGGTACGGGCCGGCCGGCAGCGGCGGTCGCGGGTGCGTCATAGAAGTACTAGGCGCCGATGCTCTGCTGGTAGAGCGTGAAGCCGATCGCGCTCGCGATCGCGGCCGTGATCCAGAAGCGCACCATGATCTTCGTCTCCGACCAGCCCAGCAGCTCGAAGTGGTGATGGACGGGAGCCATCAGCAGGACGCGCCGCCTGAACATCCGGAAGGCGAACACCTGCGCCGCGACGGACAGGGCCTCGATCACGAAGATGCCGCCGATCACGATCAGCAGCACCTCGGACTTGGTCATCACCGCCATGCCGGCGATCGCCCCGCCGAGGCCGAGCGAGCCCGTATCGCCCATGAAGATCGCGGCCGGGAACGAGTTGAACCACAGGAATCCGATCGTGGCCCCCACCAGGCATGCGCCCAGCAGCGACAGGCCGTCCTGCTCGGTGATCGACAGGCCGTCCTGGCCGCCCGTGATGAACGCAATCGCCGTATAGGTGAGCAACACGATCGCGACGCACCCGGCGGCGAGCCCGTCCAGGCCGTCGGTCAGGTTCACCCCGTTGGTCGCGCCCGCGATCACCAGGAAGATCAGCACGACATACATCCCGCCGATGTCGACGTCCGCGTCGAAGATCCGGAAGTGGAGCGTGTCGTTCAGGCCGACGACGTCGCGGGCGACCACCCACAGGCCGATCGCGATCAGCAGCTGTAGCGCCAGCTTGGTGCGCGCGGACAGCCCGAGCGAGCGCGCCTTCACGATCTTCAGGTAGTCGTCGGCAAAGCCGATCCCCGCAGCCGCGAGCGCGGTGCCGAACACGGCCATGCTGGCCGCGTCCCGGTCCGAGAGGATCAGATAGGGCACGCCGATCGCCGTGAAGATCACGAGGCCCCCCATCGTCGGGGTGCCGGCCTTCAGGTGGTGCTCGGCGGGTCCCTCCTCGCGGATGTGCTGGCCGAACTCGCGCTCACTCAGGAACTGGATGTACTTGGGCCCGAGGAAGATGGAGATCAGCAGCGAGGCGAGCCCCGCGATCAGTATCGCGCCCATCAGGTGGGTACGCCCTCGAGGGCTCTCGTGACCCGTTCCAGGCCGACACCGCGCGAGCCTTTGACGAGCACCACGTCGCCGGGCTCGATCAGCGCCGGAACGAGCGTGGCTGCCTCGTCCGCGTCGGCGGCGCGGCGCACGTCGCCGCCGTGCCCGGCCGCATAGTCACCGGCATGCTCGCCCACGGCAACCACCAGCGCGACGCCCGCCCCCGCCGCGCGCGCGCCGATCTCGCGGTGGAAGTCAGCAGCCGACGGGCCCAGCTCGCGCATGTCGCCGAGCACCGCGACCATGCGCGGCGCGCCACGCCGGCCGGCGCGCGCGGCGAGGTCAGCGATGGCGGCACGCATCGACACGGGATTGGCGTTGTAGCAGTCGTTCACGATGAGAACGCCATCCGGAAGCTCGATTTCCTCGCCACGCAAGCCGGAAAAGCGAACCTGGCGGGCTCCCTCGGCGAGCGCCTCGAGTTCGATGCCGAGTGCATGTCCGGCCCCGACCGCAGCGAGCGCATTGGTGATGTTGTGGTCCTGCGCGAAGTTGAACTCGAGGGACGCGCGGTGTGCGCCGACCGCCACGTCGGCGAGCGCATGACCGTCGAAGTGCTTGACGGAAAGCGCGCGCACATCGGCAGCAGCCCCGGCCACGGCATCCAGACTGCCGACGGCACGGGGGGAATGGCCCCCCTCGGGCGCTACGCGCCCCCCCCCAGGCCGACTGCCGTCCCACGACGCGAACGTGATCGTCCGCACGTTGCTGCGCAGGTGAGGATGCAGCGCCTCGGCCGCGACCGGCACGACGCACACGGCATGCCCGCCACGCAGCTCCGCGATCAGCTCCGCTTTCGCCTGGGCGACACGCTCGACCGTGCCGACCAGCTCCAGGTGCACGGGCCCGACGTTGGTGATCACGCCCACGTCCGGTTGAGCGATCTGAGCCAGCTCGCGGATCTGGCCCATGCCGCGCATCGCCATCTCGAGCACCAGCACCCGCACCCCCACGTTCGCCTCGAGGACCGTCAGCGGTAACCCGATCTCAGTGTTGAAGTTCTCGCGATTCGCGTGCACGCGCCCGCCGAGCGGCGGCCCCAGCATCGCGTGCAGGATGTCCTTGGTCGACGTCTTGCCGGTCGATCCGGTGATGCCGACGACACGGCAGCCGGCTCCTCGCAGCCGTCCCAGCCAGGCCTGCGCGAGGCCCGCGAGCGCCGCAAGCGGATCGGCGGCTTCGATCACCCGTGCGCCCCGCTCCTCCGCCGCCACAACCGCGTCGGGCACGTGCGGCGAGGCGACGACGGCGCCCCAGGCGCCTTGCGCGATCGCCTTGGCGGCGAAACGCCCTCCGTCCATGTGCTCGCCCGCCAGGCCCACGAAGAGATCTCCCGGCTGCAGCGCGCGCGAGTCCACGACGGCGCGGACGGGCACATCGTCGACGGCAGCCGGCTCGGGTCCGGCCACCAGCCGCCCACCGCCGGCGTGCGCGATCTGCCCCGGAGTGAGGCGGATCACCGGCGCGTGCCCGATCGCGCCCGCAGCCCGCGCAGGGCGTCGCGCGCGACGTCGCGGTCGTCGAACGGCAGCTTGCGGCCGCCCTCGAACTCCTGTCCCTGCTCGTGACCCTTGCCCGCGATCAGCACGATGTCGCCCGGCGCTGCGACCTCCATCGCGCGCTCGATCGCCGTGCGGCGGTCGGACTCGACCTCCATCGCCGAGGACTCGTCGACCGGAGTCTCCGCCTCGGCGCCGGCGACGATCGCGGCGATGCTTCGGAACGGCGTCGACGCGCTGATCTATGCCACCATCATGACCCGGAAGGTGGAGGTGCCGGCGCAGCTCTACACGGCGCGGGTGCCGGTGGTGCTGCTCAACTGCTAC